>CAZTZX010000006.1:0-47274 GCA_964618175.1 uncultured Syntrophomonas sp.
TAAATCACCAGATGATAAAAGAATTAGATCAGGTCTTCATGGAATGGGAAGCTGATGAATATGTAAGGGCGGTCATAATCACCGGAGAAAAGAACTTTGCAGCTGGTGCTGACATCAATGACATGCTGGATTTCAATCCGGAACAAGCCCGGGCGTTTTCCTTCCGCCACTGTTTTGCGCGGATCGAAGCCTTCCCCAAGCCAGTATTGGCTGCTATCTCTGGTTTTGCTCTGGGAGGAGGAATGGAACTGGCCCTGGTGTGTGATTGGCGGATTGCAGATAAGACCGCCCGGTTAGGTCTGCCGGAAATCAATCTGGGGATTTTCCCCGGAGCAGGAGGAACCTTGCGTTTGCCGCGGCTGATAGGAGCTGCCCGGGCCAAAGAAATGATTTTCAGCGGGAGGACTATTAATGTCGAACAAGCATTGCAGTACGGGTTAATCAATCAACTGGCAGATGATGCATTGGCAGAAACAATCCAAACGGCTGAAATGCTGGCCAGTAAACCACCCGTAGCTTTGAAATTGGCTAAACAATGTATCAACCAGGCCTTTGATATTGATGGCACCAAGGCAATCGAGTTCGAATCGATTGCCTGGGCCAGTTGTTTTGCTACTCGGGATCAACAAGAGGGAATGAAGGCTTTTATTGAAAAGAGAAAACCCGAATTTACAGGAACTTAACAGGGAAAGGAGCAGAATATATGCAAGAAGTTGTTATAGTAGCGGCCGCCCGGACAGCAGTTGGGGATTTTCAGGGCTCGCTGGCTAGCGTCAAGGGCCATGAACTGGGGGTATTAGCTCTCAAGGGAACTATCGATAAGTTTGGCATCGACCCTAACCTGATCGAAGAGGTAATCGGTGGTCAATGCAACCAATATGGCTCACCCGGGAACTCAGCTCGCTGGGTGACATTAAAAGCTGGTCTGACGGCTGAAACTGTTTCTACCACGGTTCACCAGCAATGTCCTTCTTCCATGCGGGCGGCAGATATCCTGGCACAGGAAATTATGTTAGGCAGGATTGAAGTAGCGGCTGCGGTGGGGTATGAAAGTATGAGCAATGCTCCCTATCTGCTCTTTGGTGCTCGGAAAGGTTATCGTCTCAATGATGGCGAAATCGTTCAAGACAGCCTGATGTTGGGGGGGCTGACCTGTGCCTTTGAAGGCTATCATATGGGGGTCACGGCCGAGAACATTGCTGAGTTGTACAATATAACCCGTGAACAGCAGGATGAATACGCTTTGCTTAGCCATGAGCGTGCTTGCAAAGCTATAGCAGATGGACTATTTACGGATGAAATTATTCCGGTAGAAACTAAAACCAGGAAAGGGAACCAGATAGTTGATACTGATGAACACCCTAATCCAGGTGCCAGCATGGAAATGGCAGCCAAGCTTAAACCGGTATTTAAGAAAGAAGGAACGGTAACAGCATTCAATGCTTCCAGCCTCAACGATGGTGCGGCAGCTCTAATCTTAATGTCAGCAGACAAAGCCAAAAAGTTAGGTTTAAAACCACTGGCCCGAGTAGTTGCTTCTGCTTCCGCTGCAGTGGAGCCCAGAATTATGGGAATGGGCCCGGTACCAGCTACCCTTAAGGCTATGAAATATGCCGGAATGACCTTAAATGATATTGAGTATTGGGAACTCAATGAAGCTTTTGCTGCTCAGGCATTAGCCTGTATGCAAGAGCTGAACATTCCTTTGGAGCGCTGTAATGCTGCAGGATCAGGGATTTCTTTAGGCCATCCGGTAGGTATGACCGGTGCCCGCATTATTTTGGCGGCTGTCAATGAACTTAAAAGACGGGGCGGACGTTTTGCCTGCTCAACCATGTGTGCCAGCGGTGGGCCGGCTTGCGCTTTTATCATCGAAAACATCAGCTGATCATCAAGGGGGTATAAATATGGCCAGCAACTTTATTTATTCAAATCGCGACTTAAAGTTCATCATGGGAGAATGGCTGGATACCGATACTTTATTTAGTTTTGATAAATTTCGAGATTACTACAGTCATGACGATATTGATATCATACTGGATCAGGCTTTGAAGGTTGTTACAGAACAGGTGGCTCCAACCAATGAAGAGGGAGATACCATCCAGGCTCGTTTTGAAGATGGAGCGGTAACAGTACCGCCTTCTTTTCATTCGGTTTACCGGTTCTTAAACCAGGAAGGCTGGGGGATATCAAATTTGCTGGAGGAAGGGGAAGGCACTTTGCCTCAGGTGCTGTATTCCGGAATCATTGAAATGATTACTGCAGGCAATCCAGCATTTATCCCTTATCTAAACCTGTCTGGGGGCGTGCTGGAACTGATACAGTCTTTTGGCAGGAAGTGGGACAAAGAAACCTTTTTGCCCCCTTTGTGTGCAGGCGAATGGAGCGGTACCATGTGCCTGACCGAAGCCGGCGGGGGGACCGATGTAGGCGATATCCTATCCCGGGCTTATCCCACTGATGAACCGGGTATTTACAAAATCAAAGGCTCTAAAGTATTTATTACTGCCGGGGATCATGATATCTGCTCTAATATCATTCACATGGTTTTGGCCCGAGCCGAAGGGGGGCTGCCAGGCACCAAAGGACTATCGCTGTTTATCGTGCCTAAAATATGGGTGAATCCTGATGGTAGCCTGGGAGAAAACAATGATGTGAATACAGTAGGAATCGAGCATAAAATGGGCATCAGAGGCTCGGCAACGGCTACCCTCAGCTTTGGCGAGAATGATAACTGTCGGGGAATATTGGTGGGAGACCTGCCCTTAGAAGGAAAGGGCGAGGGGATGGCCCAGATGTTCCAGATGATGAATGGTGCCCGCATGGACACCGGTATGGCAGGTTACACCCTGGCTGCCCAGGCCTATTTTAATGCGGCTGAATATGCCCGGAACCGGGTGCAGGGAAGAGCTTATAACGACCCTAAAGGCAGTCGGGTGCCGATCATAAAACATGCAGATATAAGGCGGATCCTGCTAAACCTCAAAGCCTGTACTGAAGGGATGCGGGCCATGGCTTTTAAAACCTACTATTATTTCGATATCAGCCGCCACAGCCCCCGGGAAGAAGAGCGCCAGATAGCCCGGGATCGTATCGAGGTCATGACCCCGCTGGTCAAAGCTTATGATACGGATATGGCATGGCCTTTGGTGGGGGATGCCATCCAGCTTTATGGCGGTTACGGTTTTTCCGAAGAGTATCCTCTGGCTCAGATCGCCCGGGATTGTAAAATCTATTCTTTGTGGGAAGGAACTAATTATATCCAATCCATGGATCTGACCGGTAGGAAATGGAATATTAAGCAAGGCCAGCTTTTTCAGGATTGGCTGCAAGATAACGAAACTATTATTAAAACTATCGCCGGCAGGGAGGAATTTACTGCTGAATGTGCCATCATGACGGAAGGTTTAGCATCCTATAAACGCATCAAATCTATGATGGATGAATTTAAGCAACAAGGCCAAGGAGAGATGCTGCCGCTCTATGCTACCCGTATATTACATGCCACCTCCCAGCTGTGCTGCGGAGCTTTGTTGCTGGACCAGGCAGCGTTGGCAGCGGATAAGATCAGGGAACTGGGCAGGGAGCACTGGGATTTGGCCTATTATCAGGGTAAAATAGACGCCGCCCGTTTCTATGTAAAAAACCATGTGCCGGCAATCATGAACCTGGAAGCCATTCTGCAACATAGCGATGATACTGCCATAACCATCATGGAAGAAGCCCTAGGCAGATGAAGACACTTGGGGACGGTTGGTGCCCCTCTACTGGTAGCCAATTTAGGGGCGGTTAAAATTATCTTTGTATAAACTTGGGGGGAAACCTCCAAGTTTCTTTTGTGGTCTGTAACATATGTAATAACCCATATACTCTTCAGTTATTTGCCTTACATCATTTAGATCCTTGATTTCGTGCCGTCTTTTATTGAATAGACTTGCGTGGCGGGTTGACTATTAAGTAAAATTGAGTTTGTATACTCGGCAAATACTGGTTTGCTAACCGTACCTTTAGATAGTCTGCCATAGAGGCAACCCATATCCTAGGTATTTAAAGTACAATTATAGAAGGGTTATTACCCGTTAAGGAGGCCGGTTTCCATGTCTATAGACCATCAGTTACCGCGTGTGTATGAACCTGGTCAGGTGGAACACAAGTGGTATCAATACTGGAAAGATAATAATTACTTTGCTCCCAGTGGAAATACGGAACGCCCCGTATTTTCCATTGTAATGCCGCCGCCCAATGTTACCGGATCACTTCATCTGGGACATGCTCTGGATAACACTCTGCAGGATATTCTGACTCGTTGGAGACGTATGCAGGGTTACAATGCTTTATGGCTTCCCGGTACAGATCATGCTGGTATCGCTACTCAAGCTAAAGTGGAAGAAGCTTTGGCTCGGGAGGGATTGAGCCGCTATGACCTGGGACGGGAAAAGTTTGTCGAGCGGGTCTGGGAATGGAAGCATTTGTACGGCAGCCGCATTACGGAACAATTGAGTCTACTGGGTTCTTCTTGTGACTGGAGCCGGGAAAGGTTCACTATGGACGAAGGCTGCTCCCAGGCAGTACGGGAAGTGTTTGTGAACCTCTATAACAAGGGGCTGATATATCAGGGCGATTACATAATCAACTGGTGCCCCAAATGCAATACCGCCATTTCCGATATTGAAGTAGAGCATGAGGATACCGAAGGCCATCTTTGGCATATTCGCTATCCCATTGAAGATTCCAGTGAATTTCTGGTCGTAGCCACTACCCGTCCCGAGACTATGCTGGGAGATACCGGGGTAGCAGTGCATCCGGAGGATGAACGCTACAGTCATTTAATCGGCCAGAATGTTATCCTCCCGCTAATGGATCGGGCTATTCCGGTATTTCCCGATGACTATGTAGATATGGAGTTTGGCACCGGTGCGGTGAAAGTTACCCCCGCTCATGACCCCAACGACTTCGAAATGGGCTTGCGCCATGACTTGGCCCAAATCAAGGTAATGGGCGATACAGCCATAATGAATGATAATGCCGGTAAATATGCTGGCCTGGAGCGCAGCGAGTGTCGTCGCCAGGTGGTAGCTGACCTAGAAGCCTTGGGCTTACTGGAAAAAGTGGAAGTACACCAGCATGCGGTAGGGCACTGCCAGCGCTGTGAAACTGTGGTAGAGCCTATGGTTTCTAAACAGTGGTTCGTACGGATGAAACCTTTGGCTGAACCGGCAATCCGTTGTGTGGTGGAGGGAGACCTCCGTTTTGTGCCGGAGCGTTTCACGAAAATATATTTAAACTGGATGGAAAATATCCGCGACTGGTGCATTTCCCGTCAGCTTTGGTGGGGACATCGCATACCGGTGTGGTACTGTGATGAGTGCGGCGAGGTTATCTGCAGCAAGACTGACCCGGCTAGCTGCCCCAACTGTAATGCCGACAAACTGCGCCAGGATGAAGATGTTCTGGATACCTGGTTCAGCAGTGCCTTGTGGCCTTTTTCCACTCTGGGCTGGCCTGAGGAAACCAGTGATCTGCAGACTTTTTATCCGACCAGTGTGCTGGTTACCGGCCGGGACATAATTTTCTTCTGGGTGGCTAGAATGATATTCTCAGGTCTGGAGCATACTGGACAGGTTCCCTTCCCTGATGTCAATATTCACGGATTGATACTGGATGCGCAGGGACGCAAAATGAGCAAATCATTGGGTAATGGCATTGATCCTATTGAGGTGATCGGCAAGTACGGAGCCGATACTCTGCGCTTTGCCCTGATCACCGGCGTTACGCCTGGCAATGACATTCGCTTCCACTGGGAGAAGGTGGAGAGCACCCGCAATTTTGCCAATAAGATTTGGAACGCTGCACGATTCGTACTTATGAATCTGGAAGGTTATGAACCGCAGTCGATAGCTGAAGAGGATTATACTCTGGCTGATCGTTGGATCATATCGCGCCTGGGTATTACTGCCGAAGAAGTCACTCAACTCATGGCAGGGTATGACCTGGGAGAGGCTGCCAAGACTTTGTATGAATTTATCTGGGATGAATTCTGTGATTGGTATATCGAGTTGGTCAAGATTCGTCTAGGCCATACTGCTGATCCTCACACTCGCCAGGTGGCTCAGAATGTGCTGTGCGGTGTGCTCTTTGATATTTTGCGGTTGCTGCATCCTTTTATGCCCTTTATAACTGAAGAGATCTATCAGAATTTGCCCGGCCATCATGACACCATCATGCTGGATGAATGGCCGACCAAAGGTAAGGTGTGGGTACAGGCCGTCGAGGATATGCAGCAGTTGATGAGTGTTATTCGCAGTTTGCGCAATATTCGCGCCGAATTTAACATAGCACCCGGTACCCCTATAAGCGCCATTATGCTGGTTCGGGATAAAGCTAAAATTGGTGTGTTTGAGAGCAATAAGGAGTATCTGCAGAGGCTGGCTCGAGTAGAACAAATTGAAGTGGTCAACACTTTGGACACCAAGCCGTCCCAGGCGGTATCGGCTTTAACTTCCTGGTCGGAAATCTATGTGCCTTTGGAAGGTATCATTGATATTGAACGCGAAATTCTAAGATTGGAAAAGGAGTTAAAAGTAGCCGAAACCGACCTGCAAAAATCTGAGTCGAAGCTTGGCAACGACACGTTTTTGGCCCGGGCACCCCAGGAGGTCGTTGCTAAGGAAGAAGCGAAGGCGGAAGAAGCCAGGGTCAAGAGGGAGGGTATTCTACAACGTCTAGGGATTTTGAAACAATCATAGCTGATAAACTCACGCGGCTGGGGCGATACGGCAGCCGGCCTGGTTTACAAAGAATTGAGGCTTTATTAAGAATAATGGGGAATCCTCAGGAGAAGATCTCCTGTGTCCATGTGGCAGGGACGAATGGCAAGGGATCGACCTCGATGCTGATATCAGCTATTTTAGGATGTGCAGGTTTTCGAGTAGGCCGATTCACTTCACCTCACCTGCATTCCTATTTTGAACGGATAACCATTAATGGCCAAGAAATAGACGGCAAGGACTTCAATTACTACCTAGATGTGATTGAAAACGGGGTAGAGCGTATGCTGGTGCGGGGGGAAGAGCATCCCACTGAGTTTGAAGTCCTAACTGCGGTAGCTTTTCAATATTTTGCTGATCAGGAAGTGGATATTGCCATAATGGAGACTGGCCTGGGAGGCCGTTATGACTCTACCAATGTTATTAAACCCTTGCTGTCAGTAATAACCAGCATAGATTATGATCATACTGCGGTATTGGGGAATACTTTAGAAGAAATAGCCGACAACAAAGCCGGTATCATAAAAGGGCGGGTTCCCGTCTTGATTGGACAATTAGCGGAACCGGCTCTGCAAGTGGTGCAAGCATGCGCTACTGATCTGGAAGCACCGCTGTATAGCTCTTCATTGAGTCAGATTACTTCCGGTGATTTACAGACCCTGACCGGTCAAACCGTGAATATTGTGGCCCCGGGTCACTGCCTGGATGAAGTCTGGTTTGCCTTGCCGGGGGCTTATCAACGTGAAAACTTAGCCTGTGCGCTAACGGCTGTGTCCATTTTAGAAGAGCAGGGGTGGCCGGTTTTTGATGAGCATATTGTCGCGGCTCTCCTGAACGCACGTATATCGGGCAGGTTGGAGATGGTCTGCAGCCACCCCGTGGTCTTAGTAGACGCTGCTCACAATCCCCAAGCTGCTCGCTCCCTGTCTGGGTCTCTAGATGATCTACTACCGGATTGTAAACGGGTATTAGTCTGTGGAATGGTAAATGATAAGGATGCCCGGAATACCTTGCAATACCTCGGGAAAAACACCCGCTCATGCATAGTTACTCGACCCTGGGGAGAAAGGGGCTCCGATTGGTATCGGGTTCATGAGGTCTGGGAGGAGCTATTTCCGGAGATACCGGTGCAAGCTACCGAAAGCATCGTCGAGGCGGTTGAGCAAGGTTTGAAAACTGTGCAGGGCAACGATTATCTACTGATTACTGGCTCATTTTATGTTTTGGATCAGGCTAGACGCTACTTTACCGATGATTAATAGTTTCTTAACAGATTATTAACACTGGAACAAAGTTGTTATTTGTTATAATTAGGGCACTAGAACTTCTGACTGAGGAGGTATTCAAGTGGGTTTGCGCTTGAAACCGCGCGATGATAGATTCTTTAACTATTTTAATCAACTGTCCGATGCAATTTTAGAAGCCACTGAGATCTTAAGAAGATTTTTTGAAAATCCTCAGGAGCCAACTAAGACACTGGATATGATCAAAGAGGTTGAGGAACGCGGTGACCAGATTTTGTCTACTGTTATGACTAAGATCAACAGTTCTTTCGTCACCCCTTTTGACCGTGAAGACATCCTGCTGTTGGCCCGTGAGCTAAATAATGTGCTTGATCATATTCAGGGTACCATGGAAAAGGTCATTATTTATAAAGCGGGTCGCCCAAAGGATGTTAATGTACTAAAAATGATTCATGTTCTGCACGCAGCAGCCGAAGAAATCAAAATCGCGATTGACCATCTTCCGGTAATTAGAGATAAACATCAGGAAATTATCGAATCGTGTGAAAGGATACGTTCCTACGAACATGAAGGGGACTACCTGTACCGAGCAGGCATCGCCCTTCTTTTTGAGAATACCGAAAATGTTATCTATATAATTAAATGGAAAGAGATTTACGAACACCTGGAAACGACCCTGGATTACTGTGAAAATGTAAGCAACCTCTTGAAGGGAATAGCTGTGAAGTATGTTTAGTATTAGTCTAGTTGTGCTAGTGGTCATTTTCGCACTGACTTTTGACTATATCAATGGTTTTCATGATACTGCCAATGCTATCGCTACCTCAGTTTCTACCAAAGCCTTATCTCCCCGCAATGCCATTCTCGTGGCAGCCACCCTGAATTTTCTGGGCGCTTTAAGCGGAACAGCCGTGGCCGCTACTATTGGTAAGAACATCATTTCTCCAGGAATGGTCACACCTTTGGTCATAATAGCTGCCCTCATCGGAGCGATATTCTGGAATCTGTTCACCTGGTATTTTGGCATTCCCAGTAGTTCCTCCCATGCTTTAATCGGGGGATTAGTTGGCGCCGTAATAGCTGGATTTGGTATTGGAGATGTGAATTGGCCTGGTTTTGGCCAAATCTTTGCCGGATTGATTATCACGCCCGTGATTGGACTGGTAGCCGGCAGCCTGGTGATGACCCTTCTTTTCTGGATTTTTAAGGGAGCATCGCCGGCACTAATCAATAGTAAATTCCGAAAACTGCAAGTAGTTTCGGCCTGTATGGCTTCCTTTGCCCACGGATCCAATGATGCTCAAAAAACCATGGGCATTATTACCATGGTTTTGATCGGAGGAGGCTTTTTGAGTGTTTTTGAGGTTCCACTCTGGGTGAAAATAGCCTGTGCTATGGCTATGGCAGCCGGGACGGCTATAGGCGGATGGAAGATAATAAGGACCATGGGAGGCAAAATTTTTCGCATTGAGCCAATTAACGGTTTTGCCGCCGATTTCACTGCTTCAACCGTAATCTATAGTGCCAGTTTACTAGGTGTACCAGTCAGTACCACTCACGTAGTCTCATCTTGCATTATGGGGGTGGGGGCTGCCAAACGATTTCATGGAGTTCGTTGGAATATCGCCCGCCAGATAGTGATCGCCTGGTTTGTCACCATCCCTTCGGCAGCTTTTGTGGCATTATTATTTTACAAATTGATTAGTATACTTATATAATAAGAAAAGCTCTTCCAATAGTTGGATAGAAGAGTTTTTATTGCCTGTGTTATTCAGGCATAATTGCGAACTATTTCACAAGAGTGGTACAATGTAAAGATGAGAAATATAAAACTAAGGAGTGGGGAGTTTGAAGGTTTATAAGATACCCGAAGCCACGGTAATGCGGCTTTCTGTTTATTCCCGCTTTTTACATCAGTTACTAGATGAAGGTGTCGGTACAGTTTCCTCTGAGGGTGTAGCTCAGGGTGTGGGAGTCAGTTCTGCGCAGGTTCGCAAGGATCTGGCCTATTTTGGCGAGTTTGGTACCCGTGGCGTTGGTTATCGAGTAGATGAATTGTATGGGCACCTTAAGAAGATTTTAGGTCTAGATCACGATTGGAACATTATTCTGGTAGGTGCTGGCAAATTAGGATCTGCTCTGGCCTTATATAAAGGATTTGCTGACAGGGGATTCCATGTCAGCACTATTGTGGATGCCGACTCCCAGATAATCGGCACCAAACTAGGCAGTGTGGAAGTAGAACCCATAGATGTACTGCAGCAACGCATCAAAGAAAAGGATATTCGCGTGGGAGTTTTAACCGTGCCGTCTTCAGCGGCACAGGATGTCACCGACCTCTTGGTAGAAGCGGGGATCAAGGCTATTCTTAATTTTTCTCCCCGGGTTATAAAAGTTCCCAATACGGTGATTTTACGCAATGTGGATCTGTCGGTGAATCTGGAAGTATTAAGCTTTAATCTCAATATAAGCCAATAAGTTAAATATATAATCATATATTATAGTATGGAAAGCTCTTTTAGGGGAGCTTTCTACTTTTTTCTCGCTTCCTTGTTTTAACCGTAGGGTAATGCTAAACTTGAAAAAAGCTACACCAAAAGGAGTACAGTAATGGCAGGATCACGTTCTCCCGGATGGCCAGTGCTGCTGGTACTACTGGTTCTGGGCGGAATAATTGGTGGTTGGATTGGACAAGCCTTAACCAAGGTATGGCCATCATTAGCGGCACTAGGTAGCACGCAAAGCCTGGGGATTCCCAGCTTCACCTTGGACTTAGGGGTGTTTACTATTTCATTTGGTTTTATGCTCCATATCAGTGCCTTCACCTTGGTGGGATTTGTACTGGCTTATTTGGTATATCGTAAAATGTAAGGTGGTTAATGGCTACGTCGGAATTACGTACTGAAACTGGAAAGAACCAGGCATCTATTAGCAGACAACCACAGCCTATCATACTGGCATCAAGCTCACCCCGACGCCATGAAATACTGCGCCGATTAGGATTGCGTTTTACTATTGACAGTGCCGATGTGGATGAGTCGGTGGATACAAACCTGTTGCCAGGTCAAGCTGCCCAAGCTCTGGCTTTAAGAAAGGCCCAGACAGTAGCATCTCATCATTCACAGGGATTGATTATTGCGGCTGATACCATAGTAGCCGTGGATGGTACAATATTAGGCAAGCCTTCCGATAACAGAGATGCTCTGACTATGTTGTTGACATTGCAGGGTAGGGGGCATAATGTATATTCAGGTTTTGCAGTTATTGATGCGGCTACGCAACGAAATGAGGCGGGCTACGAACAGACCACGGTGGTATTTCGCCCTATTGACGAGGCAGAAGCCAGAAGCTATGTGGCCACCGGCGAGCCGATGGGTAAGGCAGGCTCTTATGCCATTCAAGGTCTGGGAGCAGTTTTTGTAAAAGAGATACATGGTGATTACTATAATGTTGTGGGTCTGCCAGTATTCAAGTTGGGCCAAGTACTGAAAACATTTGGACTGGACATCATTGGCGCGCAATGATCACTGTGGTAGCTCTTTTTTCAGTGCAACAGGTAAGATTGAGTATTGGTCAGTCGTATTATAAAAAACGGCCGTATCGGTATTAACCGGTTGGCTACAATGTGGGGAGGGCAACCATGGGGGAATATCATGTAGCCATAAAAATGCTGCCTGAGAACATGCGACCCAGGGAAAAGCTGCTTTGCTCAGGAGAGACATCCCTTAATGATGCTGAACTTTTAGCCATCTTGATAAAAGAAGGTACCAGTGGGATGAGTGCCCTGGAATTAGCGCAGCAAATGTTAGCAGCGCATGAAGGTAATCTTCGCTTCTTAAGGGACGTTAGTATAGAAGAGCTCACCTGTCATCCCGGCATTGGACCGGCCAAAGCCGCTTCACTAAAAGCGGCCGTGGAAATAGGACGACGTATATCTATACATGTTAAACAAAAACTAGTCATAAAATCACCTGATGATGTTAAACATCTCCTTATGGAAGATATGCGCTTTTTGGATCGGGAGCACTTCCGGGTGCTGTATCTGGATCGCAAGGGAGGCATTATCATTGACGAAGATGTCAGCAAAGGTAGTCTGCATAGTGCCATTGTTCACCCCCGGGAAGTATTTAAGACTGCTATTAAAAGAAGCGCCGCTTCAATAATATTGGTTCATAATCATCCCAGTGGTGACCCTAATCCCAGCACTGAGGACATAGAGATAACCCGTCGGCTGATTGAAGCTGGTAACCTTATAGGTATCGAAGTGTTGGATCACATCATAATTGGTGAACACAAATACTGCAGTTTAAAAAGTTTAGGTCTTATGTGAGTCTGGCTTTCTGAAGGAGGATAATCAACTTGTTTAGTAGAGATATGGGAATTGACCTGGGGACGGCTAATACTTTAGTACATTTAAGAGGAAAAGGTATTGTTGTAGAAGAACCTTCCGTGGTGGCTATTCAAAACGACACTGGCAAAGTATTGGCGGTGGGTGATGAAGCTAAAAAAATGATTGGCCGGACTCCCGGTAATATTGTGGCCATACGACCTGTAAAAGATGGTGTAATTGCTGATTTCGATGTTACCGAGGCTATGTTGAAGTATTTTATTAACCGGGCTTTGACCCAGCGTTCGCTTATGGTTCGCCCGCGCGTAATAATTAGCATACCATCGGGATGTACTACTGTAGAAGAAAGGGCGGTTAGGGAAGCAGCCTTGCAGGCCGGTGCCAAGGAAGCCTATCTGATCGAGGAGCCTATGGCAGCTGCTATTGGGGCCGGCCTTCCTGTCCATGAGCCAACTGGAAATCTGATAGTTGATATTGGCGGTGGAACTACTGAAGTTGCGGTGATCTCTCTGGGAGGCGTAGTAACGTCACGGTCAGTCAGAGTTGCCGGGGACAATATGGATGCTGCAATTTTACAGCATCTCAAAAAGAATTATAACCTCTTGATTGGAGAACGTACTGCCGAGGATATCAAAATATCGATCGGCTCTGCTGTATGGGAAGGTCCGGAGGAAACCTATGACGTAAGAGGAAGGGATCTGGTCAGCGGTCTGCCCAAAACCATAAAAGTTTCTTCCCGGGAAATACAAGTGGCTTTGCAGGAAACCGTGGAGGAAATTATTGATGGCATCAAGGTGTGTTTAGAAAAGACACCTCCCGAATTAGCTTCCGATATTATGGATCGTGGTATCGTCATGGCTGGGGGAGGGTCGCTCTTGAGAGGGTTAGACAAACTTATCAGTCGGGAAACCAATATGCCGGTCTATATTTGTGAGGAACCACTGCTGGCGGTAGCTTTGGGTACGGGAAAAGTATTAGAAAATATCGATGTCTTAAAGCGGGTCTTAATTGGTTCCAAAAAATCAATTTAAGAAACTCGGGTGAGTGAGAATTGTTTAGACTGCTGGGAAACAAACTATTTTGGTTCGTCTTACTGGTGGTGATAGTTGCCTTGGTCACTATGAGTCAGACAACCTTGCCGCGCGAAAATATAACCGTATTAGAAAAAGCAGTTCATTATATTTATACTCCCCTGCAAAATGGAGTAGACGGACTGGGAGATCATTGGGGAAGCCTCAGAGATCTATTCAGTGATAAACGCACTCTGCATGATCGTATTGAGGAACTGGAACAGCGCAACGCACAAATGGCGGTTGACAATCAAATTCTGCGCGAATACGAGGCCCAAAGTCAACGATTCCGGGGCATATTGAAATTTCAGCAAGACAGTCTGGATATCTATGATTTAAAACCGGCTGCAATTATAGCTCGTAGCGCCAATAACTGGAACAAAAATCTTATCATTAATGTTGGGGAAAGTGACGGCATACAGCGAGGGATGCCGGTTATTACTCCTTATGGGCTGGTGGGCCGTATCAACAGTGTAAGTCTCAATTCAGCGCAGGTTAGCCTGATAACTGACCGGGAAATGGCAATTGGGGTAATTCTGCAGCGATCTCGAGAAACCAATGGCATTGTGGAGGGTACTGGGGAAAGTAATCAATTACGCATGAATAACATTCCTTACTATTCTTCTATTGAAAAGAATGACTGGGTCATCACTTCTGGATTGTCATCTGATTATCCTAAGGGCATAGATATAGGGATAATAGAAAGAGTTAATCCCGAACCCAGCGGTCTGCTGCTGATTGCTGAGGTGAAGCCGGCCGTCAACTTTGATCGTTTGGAAGAAGTCCTGGTAATCACCAATTATTATCCTCCGGTGCCCGAAGAGCAGGAAGGTGAGCAATAATGCGCTATATTGTCCTGGCCTTCCTCCCATTTCTGTCAGTATTTTTACAAGCCACTTTTTTTAATCAATATAGCATTAAGGGATCAATACCGGATCTGGTGTTGATCTTTGTAGTGTTCCACGCTCTATTTGCCGGTGAAAGACGCGGCACCATCTATGGCGTCTTATGCGGACTGCTGGAAGATCTATATGTGGGACGGTTTATAGGTGTTAATGTTTTGGCTAAAGGATTGACTGGATATATCGTTGGCAAAGCTCAGGGCAACGTATTCAAGGAGAACTTATTGGTAGGCATAATTGCAGCGCTGGCCGGAACCTTGATCAACTCGCTAGCGATAGTGGTTTTGATGATGATTTTTGGTGGCGTTCTAAAGGTGGAAGTCCTATCTAGTATCCTTTACCAGAGTTTATATAACTTGCTTCTGGCCGGCCCCCTATACTTGTGGTATTATTACTCGACCTACGAGGGGTTGTTGCGCACCGACAGGGGAGAATTCTAATGAAAACGGACGAACTGAACCGAAGGTTAAAAATATATACCTATATTGTGATAGTGCTAATGGTGGCGCTTTGTCTGCGGCTTACGGTTATCCAGCTATTTGACAATGAGCGCTATCAAGCCCAGGCCAAGGAAAATCGGTTACGATTAGTTGCCGTAAAAGCCCCCCGGGGAGAAATCTATGCCAACTCAGGCGAGACCTTGGCGGCCAATGAATTGGTTTACACTTTGAATCTTTCTTTGGTGGACAACGAGATGGATGAAGCTGTTTTGAACCGTTTGGTGAAAGCTTTATGGGAATACTATCCAGATATCACCCGGGATGCTATTGAAGAGAAGATAGAGGGACAAAAGTACCGACTCTTTGAACCTATAACACTTATACGGGATATTCCCTGGGAACTGGTGGTCAAACTGGAAGAGAACCGTCAGGAACTGGCCGGAGTAAGCATAATGGTGGAACCACTGCGTTATTACCCGGGTGGTGATTTAGCCGGGCACTTACTGGGTTACATTCATTCAATCAATGAAGAAGAAATGGCTCAGGCTGAGGACGCTTATTCGATAAACAGCCTGATCGGCAAATCAGGTATTGAAAAACAGTATGAAAGTGTTTTGCGGGGAAAAGATGGGGCCCGCCGTATGGAAGTTGACGCTTCCGGCCGCCCGGTACAGGAACTGCTCACTCAGCAGTCTGAACCGGGTAACAATATCTATTTAAATATTGACTATCAGCTGCAGCAGGTTCTGGATCAGAGCATGCAAAGAACTCTGGAAGAGTTGCAGAAGAGTCAGCCCAAAGCTAGGGTGGGTTCAGCGGTAGTGCTTAATGTACGCACTGGGCAAGTTCTGGCTCTGACCAGTATACCAGCCTTGAATCCGGATGATTGGAAAGGAAACATCAGCAACGAAAAGGCTGCTTATTATTTTCCCCAGGGAGAAGTCTATGACCCCATGAATCCGGGAGCTGCGCTCAACCGAGCCATTCAGGTCAGCTATGCTCCCGGATCAACCTTCAAGCCGATTACCGGTATGGCGGCTCTGGAATCAGGCAACATGGATCCCAGAGATTATTCGGTTAGCTGTGGAGGTGCCTATTGGCTGGCACCGTATATTAAATGTACCGGTGTCCACGGTCAGCGTAATTATTATTCGGGTATGGCAATCTCCTGTAATACTTACTTTCAGGAAATGGGACGTCGCGCTGGCCACGAAAGGATAGTACACGTAGCCGAACAATTCGGACTAGGCCAAAAAACCAGGATCGATTTACCCCACGAGGCCAAGGGGCTACTGCCTACGACTGCATGGAAAAAGGAAACCAACGCTCTGTTAATCGATCGGAAATATGATCGATTGCGCCAGGAATTGGAGGAACGTTACCAAAAGCTTCTGGATAATGCCGCCACCGATAAGGAGCACGCTGATATCCAAAACCGTCAGAAAAATGAGAAGGCTTTATTAGAAGCGCAGTATCAAATAGACTATAAGTTTGACACTGCCTGGCAGTCTTTTGATACCTATAATATGTCGATTGGGCAAGGTTATAATGACTACACGGTTGTACAGCTGGCCAACTATGTTGCTACTATTGCCAACGGGGGCTCACTAATGGAACCGTATATTCTAAAAAAAGTGGTGTCACCGGACGGAAAAACCATTAAAGAAGTCAAGCCGACCTTGAGGCATCGTGTCGACGTTGCTTCCAGCACTATTGCTGAGACCAAGCGAGCTATGCTGGCTGTAACCGAGCCAGGAGGCACAGCTCATTTTTTGTTCTACAATTTTCCGCCAGAAATCCAGGTGGGGGCCAAAACGGGAACGGCTGAAACGGGCAGGAAAGGTGACGACCCTAAACGGGATTATTTCGGTACGTTTATTGCTTTTGCACCTCTTGAAAATCCGGAGATAGCCTTTGCTGGTATAGTAGAATACGGATCCAGTGGCAGCGGCTCAGCGGGACTGGTATGTCGTGATGTTTTTGAGCAATATTTTGGTATCAAAGATCATTTAGCAGAAGCCGAAACTGCTGACATCCCTCTAAATGAGCCCGAGACTGTCACCGAAAATGAACCTGAAGTCCCTCCTGCAACCGACGAAGTGACTGGAGAAGGACATGAAGCCATAAATGATAATGAGGTGATTGCGCCTTAATGATCTGCAGTGTCGAATCAACCTGACGAAACTTGCAGGAAAAATTTTAGGGAGAACGACTCAAAGAGAGGTATTTCTAAGAAAATGCCGCTCTTTTTTTGTTTTTCATCAAAGGTAAAAAATGGTAAAGACTTGAATGATTAAAGATGATGATAGGGGCGAGTTTGGTTTTTGTATTGGAGGGAGGGTCATGGCCGTGTCAACACCCCTGAGAAAAGTCAACGGAGAACTGTGGCTGGATCTGAGTGGGGAAAAGACCTTCAATGGAATAAAAAGGAGTCTAGCGGTGCAAGTTAATACCCTTGATGACTATTTGCTGGGGGCTTTGGTCAGCCTTGATGTGGGCACTAAGCAGTTAACAAATAAGCAGGTTAGGGAAATCGAAGACATATTGCTGGATCACGGACTCCATCTAAGAGAGATTATGAATCAACCGCATCAACAAGATGCTATTTACCCGGATAGGCCAGTCTTAGAAGGTATGCCGGAATACGGCGAAACTCTCCTATTGTGCCGAAATCTTCGCTCCGGCCAAAAAGTCTGCAGTGATGGCAACGTTGTCATATTGGGTGACATTAATCCAGGTGCGGAGGTGGTAGCAGGGGGAAACATTCTGGTAATGGGGTCTTTAAGGGGAATAGCTCATGCTGGTGCAGGTGGGGATGAAGCCGCTGTTGTGGCGGCCTACCGCCTCAATCCAACTCAAATTCGCATTGCTAACCATATCACCCGTCCACCCGATGGAGAGGTGGTGACTGATAGAAACCCGGAGGTAGCCCGTATTCGCGACGGCAAAGTGATCATTGATAACTTAAAAATATGATGGGAGGATAAACCATGAAGGGGAAAGTCATTGTAATAACATCTGGCAAAGGGGGGGTAGGCAAAACCACCACCACTGCCAACCTGGGCACTGCATTAGCCATGATGGGTCAAAAGGTTGTCCTAGTCGATACCGATATTGGTCTCCGCAATCTGGACGTAGTTATGGGTCTGGAAAACCGCATTGTTTTCGATATTGTTGATGTAGTTAATGGACACTGTAAGCTGAAGCAGGCTTTAATACGTGACAAGCGCTTTGAAGGAATGTCATTGTTACCGGCCGCTCAGACCAAGGATAAGACCTCAGTGACCCCCCACCAAATGAAGAATTTAACCAATGAGTTGCGTAAGCAATACGATTTCATTTTGGTGGATTGCCCGGCTGGAATCGAGCAGGGTTTTAAAAACGCTATTGCAGGTGCTGATGATGCTATTGTTGTGGCTACCCCTGAGGTTTCGTCGGTTCGAGATGCTGATCGAATCATTGGACTGTTGGAGGCGGCTGGGCTGAACCGGGCGCGTCTAATTATCAATCGTATGCGTCAATCAATGGTTAAACGGGGAGATATGATGGATATCGATGACATCATAGATATTTTATCCATAGATTTACTAGGGGTAGTTCCGGAAGATGAATTGATCATAGTCTCAACCAACAAGGGGGAACCGGCTGTTTTGGAAACCAATTCTCGGGCTGGGGGAGCCTATCGGCGCATTGCCCGAAGAACTATGGGTGAAGAGGTAGCTTTGCTGAATCCTAATGAGGCCAACAACTTTGTGAACCGTTTTAAGAAAATCATCAAACTGGCACGCTAGCAAAGGAGGAGAGATGGTTGTTCGATTTGATTAGTAAACTTTTCTGTCGTGAAAATATGACCAGCAGAGATATTGCCAAAGAACGCCTTCGCCTGGTGCTGGTTCATGACCGTAGTTCTAGCTCTCCGGAACTGCTTAATGCTTTGAAGGAGGATCTGATCAGGGTCATAAGAGAATACATGGAAATTGATGAAGACGCTCTGGTGGTAGACCTGGCCAATGAAAAGGACGCCGTGGCCTTGATCGCCAACATTCCGGTGAAAGGCTTCCGCCGCGCTGTTAACCAATAGTTCCGCGCCCATGCCAACCGCTAGTCTCGCGCAAGTTAGAGGATGGTTCTTCAACTTGCGCTTTTTAGCGGCTTTCTTTTTCTTCTTTATTATTCTCCTTAAAGCGCAAGCCGAATAGGTGTTCTGACCGCCAAAAAGCAAACAAAAGGTGGACGATTGGGGGTTCACCCCAAACCGTCCCCTCAAGCACGTATATATGTAGAGATAAAAAGGAATTCCCACCTCAGGTGTAGTATTACTTGTTCATAAGAAATAAATAGTCAAAACTGTCATCAGCAGAACCCAATAAACATATAATCCTTTGGCAAGCGCCAGAGGTTTTTTTTCCAAGGAGGGGCAGCTATGCAGATCAGGTTGGAAATAGAAAAGAGAGAATTAGAATCTTTGGGTCCGCTGGCCAGCCTGGCCAGTAAATCCAAGGGGAGAGTCTTCGATGAACCACCCGATCCGATTCGTACTGCTTTTATGCTGGATAGAGACCGGGTGGTGCATTCCAAGTCGTTTCGGCGGCTAAAACACAAAACCCAGGTGTTTATAGCCCCGCGGGGGGATCATTATCGCAGTCGCCTTACCCATACCTTGGAGGTCAATCAGATAGCTAAGACTATCGGCGCTGGGCTTAATCTTAACTTGGATTTGATTGAGGCTATGGCTTTAGCCCATGATGTAGGCCATACTCCTTTTGCCCATGCAGGTGAGCAAATCCTGGACAAGTTGATGGCGAACGGCTTTCGCCATAACGAAAATAGCATCCGGGTACTGACCAAAGTTGAACAGCATAAGGGCCGTCCCGGCCTCAACTTGACCCAGGAGGTTTTGGATGGGGTACTGCATCACAGCGGGTATGGCAAAAATGCTCAGCGAGCCGCCACCCTGGAAGGTCAGGCCATTAAATTAAGTGATAAGATTGCCTACGTTCAGCATGACATAGATGATTCCATTCGTGCCGGGCTGCTGAGTTTGGCTGATTTGCCTAAATCTTGTCTGGAAATTCTGGGGGAAACCCATAGCAAGCGGATAGCTACTCTGGTAACAGACACCATTTATCATACGCGGACCATGATGGAGCAATCACCGCAGTCAGTTCGGGTGGAACCGGGGGCAGTGGTGGAAAAAGCTCTACGTGAATTGCGTGAATTTATGTTTGAGACCATTTATCAAGGGGCGGTCTGTTTGGCCGAACGAACCCGGGCCGGTTTTGTGATTGAGCATTTATTTAAGTATTATCTAAAACATCCCGACAAAATGACTCTTTTGTATCGCCAGATTGCCGATACGGAAGGACTGGAACAGGCCGTAGCCGATTATATTTCTGGGATGAGCGATGCTTACTGTATAGCGGCCTTCCAGAATATTTATATTCCACAGTCTCTGGTTCCGGGGCAGACCAATGGCTAACTACCCCTCTCGGAAGGCGATATTACTGCCTTAGCACCTTTTCAACAATTATGGAGGATTTTCGTCAACAATAGCGAATACAAGGTGAGGTATATGAGTAGAATTTACGAAGAAGTATTAAGAGAAATAAATTCGCGGTTAGAATTGGCCGATATAGTGGCCGAAACGGTACAACTGACCCGCAAGGGCAATCGCTACTGGGGACTGTGTCCGTTTCACCAGGAAAAAACCTCCTCCTTTTCGGTGACTCCGGATCGAAATATGTTCTATTGTTTCGGATGCCATGCCGGAGGCGATATGGTTACCTACATTATGAAACGGGAAACCATGGACTTCCGCGAGGCAGTTGAATATCTGGCTAACCGCGCCGGTGTGATCGTGCAAAAGGAGACTCCGGCAGCCAGACGTAAGCAGGATCGGGCCCGGGGAGTTGCAGCAGCCAATCTAGCGGCTACTCAGTTCTATCAGGAGATATTACTCAGTGCCAAAGGTAAAAAGGGACTGGAGTATATGCAAGAGAGGCGGCTATCTCCTAATATTGTGGAGAAATTCGGCCTTGGTTTTGCCCCCGACACCTGGAACACCATTGAGGATCATCTATTTAAGAAAGCTTTTTCTGAGGAGCAGGTGAAATCTACTGGACTCATTAAGCGTAGTGATCAGCAAAACCGTTATTATGATTTATTCCGAAATCGGATCATATTCCCCATTCATGATCAACGCGGTGAAGTAATAGGTTTTGGGGGGCGGGTTCTGGATGGGAGCCTGCCAAAGTATCTGAATACTCCGGAAACGGAACTCTTTTCTAAACGCAAGAATCTCTATGGGTTATACCATGCCCGGCAGGCGATGCGCACACTTAATCAAGCGCTGGTAGTGGAAGGATACATGGATTGCCTGAAACTTCATCAGGCAGGGATAGAAAACACCGTGGCATCATTGGGAACTGCTCTGACTCAAGAACAGGCCCGTTTACTACGTAGATTTGTCGAAGAAGTGATACTGCTGTTCGACGGCGATGATGCCGGGCAAAGAGAAGCCTTGAGGGCGGTTGAGGTATTACACGCCGAAGGCTTAAAAGTATGGGTTGTGTCGCTTCCCGGCGGAAAAGATCCTGATGACTACCTGGATTTGTACGGAAAAGAGGAATTTTTGCAATATATCCAGAATAGTAAAGTGGATCATATAGAATTCAAGTTAAATAGATATATTAATAGTGAGAGTGAGCTGAACCTGGATACGCGCATTAGGATTATAAAGACGGTACAAAAAGACATCACTTCACTGGAGAGCGAACTTGAAAAAGACTATTATACTCGGCTACTATCCCGGCGTTTGCAGGTAGAAGAGAATTTAGTACGGCGGGAGCTGACCAAGGGTAGCTCCCGCCGAGGGTCAGAATTGAATAAAAGTGGAATATTCAGGGATAATACTAGATACGGTAAATCTAGCTTAGAAGAACGATTACTAGTATCCATGCTTAAAAATTCTGTGATATTTGAGCAAATTCAAGGAGCGGTAGGTCTGAACATTTTCCGGAATGGGGAATATAGCCAATTGATTCAGAGTTTTGCTGATCTAATGCCGATTAATGATCACAGTTGGGATGAATTAGGCAATATAGCCCGACAGGAGGGATTTGCCTCGGCATATGCTCGGGTATCGTTCTTAATGGAAGAAGAGCAAGGTCTTAAACCGGTTGAGGTACAGGGTATTATTCGCCGGATACAGATGCGGCGGAGAGAACTTCGCTGGCACAAGCTTCAGGAACGCCTGAATCAAATAAGTGAAGATGCTGATTTCGATCAGTTGCTCAGGTTTATCCTGGATCTGGATACCTTTATTAATCCAACCCATAAAGGGGTGACATCATGAAAACGGACCGAAAACTGGCCGAATCAATCAGCGCGCTGGCTGAAAAGGGAAAAAAGAAAAAGAGCCTTACCTATGAAGAAATCATCGAAGATCTACAAGGGTTTCACCTAAATTCTGATCATATAGATGATATTTATGAGCATCTGCAGTCTTTGGGAATACATGTAGGTTCCGATAACGATGCGGACGACGAGGCCGAGGAGAATGTTGAAAGTGCAGAAGTAGCTGTACCGGATGGAGTCGAAATTGACGACCCGGTTCGCATGTACCTGAAGGAAATCGGACGGGTGCCTCTGCTGTCAGCTGAAGAGGAAATCAGCCTGGCTACTCGCATTGAAGCTGGAGACGATGAAGCTCGCCGTCAATTGGTAGAAGCTAATCTTCGCCTGGTAGTCAGCATTGCTAAGCGCTACGTGGGGCGTGGTATGCTTTTCCTCGATTTGATTCAGGAAGGCAATCTGGGCCTAATGAAGGCTGTAGAGAAATTCGATTATCGCAAAGGTTTTAAGTTTAGTACTTATGCAACCTGGTGGATTCGACAGGCTATCACTCGCGCCATTGCTGATCAGGCTCGCACCATACGTATCCCGGTACATATGGTGGAAACCATCAATAAACTGTCGCGGGTGCAAAGAAACTTACTCCAGCAAAAGGGGCGCGAACCTACGCCCCTGGAAATTGCAGAGGCCATGGAGATCCCAGTGGAGAGAGTCATTGAGATCATGAAAGTAGCTCAGGAGCCAGTATCCCTGGAGACTCCTATCGGAGAAGAAGATGACAGCCATTTGGGAGATTTCATCACTGATGAGGATGCGGAATCCCCAGAGGAATCAGCTTCATTTGTACTGTTGCGAGAACATCTGGATGGTATTCTCAATACTTTAACTGACCGTGAAGAGAAGGTCTTGCGTCTGCGCTTCGGTCTCGATGATGGGCGGCCGCGTACCCTGGAAGAAGTGGGTCAGGAGTTCGGAGTAACTCGGGAACGTATTCGCCAGATCGAAGCTAAAGCATTACGCAAACTGCGGCACCCTTCCCGCAGCAAAAAGCTTAAAGATTATATAGAGTAGTCTAGCCAATTGCATGCGAAGAAGTTGACAAGAGGCTGGCCGCCATTATATAATGATTTTCGTTGGGACTTTCCTCGATAGCTCAACGGTAGAGCATCCGGCTGTTAACCGGAGGGTTGTAGGTTCGAATCCTACTCGGGGAGCCAATAGCGAACTACAGCGGTAACACCCTGTAAGAGAGTTACCGCTTTTTTCTTGAAGGTCTAATTAGACTATATCTATTGACGTTTTACCGTGGATTTTATATACTATCACATGCAAGGTCGCGGTAAATGCGGGCCTATAGCTCAGTTGGTAGAGCTACCGGCTCATAACCGGTTGGTCCCAGGTTCGAGTCCTGGTAGGCCCACCATTGTGAACTGAGAAGTGTGAAGTTGGAAGTGGGATGATTCCCAGTCAAGGCTACTAGCATTTCTTAAGGTTTTGGCCCCTTGGTCAAGCGGTTAAGACACCGCCCTTTCACGGCGGTAACAGGGGTTCGAGTCCCCTAGGGGTCACCATTTAGGGCGATTAGCTCAGTTGGGAGAGCACCTGCCTTACAAGCAGGGGGTCGGCAGTTCGAGCCTGTCATCGCCCACCATTTACGAACGAAAAGCCTGCAAAGCAAATTTGCAGGCTTTTGGGATTTTCTGAGGCAACTCTAGACAGGATCCTTTAGTATCATTTTTGTTACCCAACTGCTTAATTAGAATTCATAAGAACGAGGCCATACCAGCAGTGTTTCGCCGCCTTCTCCCTTAACCAGCACCCGGGCGTATTCAGCGGCATCGTCAGTACTGAGAGCCACAGCTTCTCCCGGATAACCACTGGGGTTCAGGTGGACCCAGGGGCCAATGTCAAAGAAAACGGCTAGAGGATCATCGCAGTATCCCACTTGCAGCATCACCCGAACGTGTCCGCAGTCACTGTCATTTTTGATTAGGAAAGTGGCCTTGGTCCGCGCTCCTAAAGGTATAGGCGTAGAAGCCTCTAAGGGAGCGCATTGGGAAGGAGCCGGTATAACCAGCGTTTCCTTCTCATAAGTCTTCAGCTTATCTGCATACTTGATATGCAGGATAGGCCAGGCATCTCGATCCTCAAAGTTAGTGCTGCGAAAGCCTACCAAATCATTGTTTCTTTCATTTCCTTTTAGCAATAAACCATGGTTGGGAATGGAGCCATCATACCATCCCTGTACCAGATCAGTTATATCCAGGCTTACTTTTTCATTGGGCGGCTGACCAAAGATAGTAACTACGCCATCGGGTATTTCGGCTGTTTTTGGTTGATTAGCCCATTTTATCAAATGCTGATTCCAATTATTTAATAGCCGGTGAGCAGTGATGTTTATGGGTGAATCGGATACTTCATTGCGATAAGCTGTTAGCTCCAGGATAGCCTCTTCAATAGTACTGGTTAAAGGAATTTTATCTAAACGGAAGTGCAGCAGGGAACGGTAATCGTCACCGGGCTGCAAATATTGGCTCACGAACAGAGCAATCTGGCTGCCAAAGTTCTTATTGGCATACCATTCTGATATATAGGCATCCTGGAAAGGCAGTAGAGATAATCTCGCCATTGATACCTTCCTCTCCGTACGATTTCTATCTTAGCATACGTAGCAAAAAGGATATTTGTTACTACTTACCTTCGAATTACCACGGTATCCACAAAACATACGCACTATACTATTTTGGAATTAATGGCAAACAATGTAACCTTCTTAGCGGGAGATTAATAAGATGAGGTAGAAAAGCAACTCACCGAACTTAAGATCTACAATCGGATGATAGTTTCTTAGGGAGGCTGCTTTTTAATTAAATGAACAGGAGGTATGAGAAATGACCAATTATAAGGATGATGGATGCAAGGAATATTATCCTCATCCCCGTCCGCGCCCCCGTCCCAAGATCAACCAGACCATTTTGGCCTGTGGAAATGGCAGCGGCTTAATTATTCCTCAGCATGATCAGGATGATTCTCAGTTATTTAATCCTTATGTTATTGCCAGTGTTGCTATCGATACCTCAGAATTGAAGAAAGCCACTGTCAAAGTCGATTTTTCCAGTATCATCACTTTCAGGGAAAACGACGAAGATGATCTGCGCCTGACTTTCCAATTGAGTAAATCCTACCAGTTTGGCAACAAGATCCCTCTGGGAACCTGGACTTTTGAAAGAGATTTCGATGACGACGACGAATTTGAAACCACCGACTCTTTTTCATTTACCTGGTGTGAATGCGATGCTTGTCCGGGATGTGCATACTATACGGTTGAGTTGATCAATGTGGAGACCGATGGAGTTGACTTCGTTGCTATCACCAACCCCTCCATCAATGCTCTGGCAGTGGGCCCACTGGATTACGACTACGAAGATTATTAAGTTTTGATCAAAAGAACCCGGGCAAGTGTCCCGGGTTCAATCTTTTTCTGGAATTTTTAATATGATCAATTATCTCTTGGTGGGAAGATAATTGAGTTCTTCCAAGCGCTGCGCCAATTCCTCACGCAGTTGCCGACCATTCTCATATTCATCCGGTTGCACTCGATATTGATTACCGGTGCTGGTTTCGATTATATAGGCTGGTCCACCCAACAGTGACCCTATCCGAGCGGTTTTCACTTTCTTGATCTCCCCAAAGGTTATGCAGCGGCTTTCTCCGCTTTGATTGAAAATCATCACTTTATCGTCAAGTTCCATATAGTTGCCCACACTTGTTCGACCTTTAGATCGCAAGATCACAAGCAAGGCCAGTCCTGCCACTGCTATAAGAAAAGCCGCCAGAGATGAATACAATCTCCAGGCAGCAAAACCAATTACCAACAGAAGCAACAGCCCGATCCAAGCATTAGAGTAGCGCGTACTTTCAGTCACCTCATAGCGGGTCAATTTATAACACCCCATCCCTACCATCACTTTCCTTCTTTATTGTGGCAGGAATGTTCATTATTCGCAAGCGGTTAGTGAGTATAAGGGCATTCCATTAAGGTTAAGGATTGAATTAACCAGTCGTCGGGGTATTCACCAACTGTGACCTGGAAATGATAGCAGTCACCAGAGCGGTAACATTCCCGATAATCTCTTTGAAATACCACCGCTCCATCATCCAAGACTCGGTAATAAAGATCGTTGAAATCGGCAGCGGCCAGAAGGGGAAATCCCTCACCGGGAATTAGCTGAAGGCGTTCATATTCAGAATTCCAGCGAGTGAGATACAAGAGCAGATTGTTACTGAAAGAACAGGTGAAACCCTGTTGTAGATAAGACTGAGCCTGTCCTACGCTATGACCATTAACCGGAAAAAGCAGATCATCGATCTGGTCACGTTCACTTAAGAAAGACTCATAAACGGCCAGGGACTGGAGCAGGGCGGCAAAAACGGGATATTGCTCTTCAGTAACCGGTTCCAGAGGCATAAGTTCAGGACAGGCCCCGGCAGGCTGAACTAATAGCAAAATCATCAGCATAGAAACCAGCAGGTGTTTACCAGCGGACAAAAAAATCACTCCTTATTTATAGAGTGACTACTATTATAGACGTACTGGGAAAAATTTCCTGCTGAAATAACTGCTCTGGGCTCGACACTTTGGCCCTCAATACAGTTAACTCTCTACCATATCTACAAAAAAAGGGAAAAGACTTAAGGTGGGGATGCGAGGAAGGATGCAAGAGGGGACGGTTCTTTCTGTCATTTCATGATAACTGTTGTTATTATTTATTGCTTTTGAAATGACAGAAAGAACCGTCCCCTCTTGCATACAATATCTACAAAATGGCCTGAGCCCCGCTATGCATTATTATTGTTCGACCACGCAGACTCCCAATAAACCAGGGCCGGTATGTACTCCTAGTGCGGGGCTAATGTCAGAGGCAATTAGTTCCTTTATATTAGGAAGCTGTTGGAGCCTTTCCAGGAGCCGCTGAAACTCATCGCGAGCGCCTCCGTGCATTACCGCTAGTTTGATGGGGCCTTGCTGTACAGCGTTCTCAACGATTTCGGCCAGTTTATCGATCGACTTTTGCCGGCCGCGAGCTTTACAGAAAGTGAAATACTTACCTTCTGGATTGACCGAAATAATCGGTTTGAGATGCAAAAACTGGCCCAACATCGCAGCGACCGCTCCAATACGACCGCCCCTGCGCAAATACTCCAGGGTTTCCAGAACATAATAAATGTTGACTCGGGACTGCAACTGCTGAAGATTTTCGTTAATGGTTTGAAAGTTCAGACCAGCAGCTATGTCGCGGGCCGCCTCCAATGCCATCCAACCGGTAGCAATAGACAGAGTGCGAGTGTCAACAACTTTTATAACCATATCCTCAAAATCTTTGGCTACCATCCGCACCGCCTCATAGGTACCAGATAGACCACTAGAGAGGTGTACGGCCAGCACATGGGTAAACCCTTGGTCGCGTATCTCTTCAAGTACGGAAGTTATTTCAAGAGGAGTTGGCATAGAAGTAGTCGGTATTTCATCTGGCATACGATCGTAGACTTCCTGCGGCTGAATGTTCACCCGGTCTTGATAAATATTGTCAGGATAGATTACTGATAAAGGTAACACTTTAATGCAAAACTGTTCAATAAGCTCTTTCGGTAAGTCACAGGCACTGTCAGTCAGCAGGGCTATTTTCTCACCCAAAGTTTAACCTCCTTATACCACAACATGGTTCAAATTGCGCTCTACTATATAGTATCCCCATTGGGAACCTGTTTTCAACCGAAATAAGGAAAATTTTGCATCCACCTTGACATAAGACCATACTATTAGCTAGAATCAACAAGTAAAGTAATTTACCTTGTCACCTTGGAGGCTGGACTATGCTTGACAAGCTCGAACAGATCATTCTGCTGAAGGACTTTTATGGTCCCCTTTTGACTTTGCGGCAGCAGGAAGTCCTGCATCTTCATTATGAGCAGGATTGGTCTTTGTCAGAAATAGCCGGCCAATATAGCATAAGCCGTCAAGCAGTACATGACCTGATCAAAAGATCGGAGCGTTCACTGCTAGAATATGAGGAACGTTTGCACCTGGTTAAACGATTTCAAGACACTCAGGCGCAAATTGAAGAAGTATCTAGATTGTTAAATGGTACGCAGACAGACCGGGACACTATCAGCAGAGCGGTGGAAATACTGCGGCGGATAAGTGACTCCATTTAAGTAAAGGAGAGGTACGGTGGCATTTGAAGGCTTATCAGATAGGCTACAGGATATCTTTCGCAAACTGCGCGGCAAAGGGAAAATCACCGAAGAAGATGTAAAAGTAGCCATGCGCGAAGTGCGCCTGGCCCTTTTAGAAGCAGATGTAAACTTTAAGGTTGTCAAAGATTTTGTAGCCCGGGTCAAAGACCGTGCCATTGGGCAGGAAGTGCTGGAAAGCCTTACCCCAGGTCAGCAGATCGTCAAAATAGTCCATGATGAAATGACGCAATTAATGGGGGGCTCTGAAAGCAAACTCAATCTTTCCTCTAAGCCCCCTACAGTTATAATGGCAGTGGGCTTACAGGGTGCCGGGAAAACAACTACCGTGGCCAAACTGGCCAAAACCTTGATAAAACAAGGCCGCAGACCACTTCTGGTGGCCTGTGATATCTATCGCCCAGCCGCTATTAAACAGCTGCAGGTCTTAGGAGAGCAGACTAGCACACCGGTTTTTTCTATGGGGCAGCAGAACCCGATCAATATTGCCCAAGCTTCCATGGAACACGCCCGCAGCAACAATCGCGATATAGTAATACTTGATACCGCCGGCCGCCTGCATATCAATGAAGAACTAATGGATGAGTTAGCGGGCATCAAAGAACAGGTTAAGCCTGATGAGATCCTGCTGATAGTCGATGCCATGACCGGGCAGGATGCGGTTACGGTGGCCGAGAGCTTTCATGAGCAGTTGGGCTTGACGGGCGTGGTGTTGACCAAGTTAGATGGAGACACCCGCGGCGGAGCGGCTCTTTCGGTAAAAGCTGTGACCGGTTGCCCCATTAAGTTTGTGGGTATGGGTGAGAAGCTGGACGCCTTGGAGCCTTTTTATCCTGATCGAATGGCCTCAAGAATTTTGGGGATGGGAGATATTCTTAGTCTGGTGGAGAAGGCTCAGGCTAATTTCGACGAGGAAAAAGCCCGGGAAATGGAACGCAAAATCCGCAAACAGGAGTTTACCCTGGAGGATTTTATGGAGCAGATGCAGCAAATGCGTTCCATGGGCCCTCTAGAAGACCTCTTGGGGATGATCCCCGGCATGAATAAGCAAATGAAAGATATCCAGGGTCAGGTGGACGAAAAGGAAATCGACCGACTGGAGGCTATTATTCAATCCATGACCCCCGCGGAGCGTCGTGACCCCAGTATTATTAGCGGTAGTCGCAAGAAAAGAATAGCCCGGGGAAGTGGAGCCCGAGTGCAGGAGGTCAACCGCCTCTTGAAACAATTTGAAGAATCCCGCAAGCTGATGAAACAGTTTGCTGATATGGGAGCCAAGAAAGGTCGGCGCGGCATGCCGCCCATCAAATTCCCGTTCTAAATTTTGGGAGTCCTAGAATACTTCAATAACTGAGGCATTCTGACTATATAAATCTATTCTACCAGGATAAGTTATCGAGGAGGTGAACCCATGGCAACCAAAATCAGATTAAGAAGAATGGGCGCTAAGAAGAGAGCCTTTTACCGCATTGTTGTAGCGGATGCCCGTTCTCCCCGGGATGGAAAGTTTATTGAAGAAATCGGCTATTATGACCCCACTACCAACCCGGCGACCGTTAAAATCGACGAGGAAAAAGCTTTAAAATGGCTTACAGATGGAGCCAAGCCCTCGGATACGGTTAAGTCTATACTGCAAAAACAAGGTGTTATTGCTAAATTTGCCGAAAGCCGCAAGTAGTTAGAATAGGGGGTGATATATTTGAAGGAACTGGTTGAATTCATCGCCAGATCCCTGGTAGACAACCCCGATGATGTTCAGGTCGCAGAAGTCGAAGCGGAAGGCTCTGTCATCATCGAACTGCGGGTGGCTCCCGACGATATGGGGAAAGTCATCGGCAAACAAGGGAAGATTGCCAAGTCTATTCGTACCCTTACCAAAGCGGCTGCTGCTAAGGAAGGAAAACGGGTGGGCGTAGAGATTATGCGCTGATGAAATGAGGGGTTTGCTTGGATCCTAATGATCTGGTCACTATAGGGAGAATAGCTGGAACTCACGGCTACAAGGGAACGGTCAAGGTCGTTCCTTTAACCGATTTTCCGGAGCGCTTCCAGAGCCTCCAGCAGGTTTATCTTAACCATGCGGGAGTGGTTCGGCCAGTGGTAGTAGAATCCGCTGTACCCCAAAATAAGATGGTTCTTGTGACCTTACGTGGGCTGGAATCTAAAGAAGATGCTCTTACCTTTCGTGGTGCGCTGCTCATGGTGGAAGAAAAGGATGTTTATCCACTGCCGGATGGTGTATATTATCACTTCCAGTTGGTAGGTTTGCAGGTCATTGATTCCCAACACGGTGAGCTTGGTAAATTGGCCGAGGTTATGGAAACAGGAGCCAACGATGTTTATTTGGTTCGATCCCCCGAATATGGGGAGATCCTTATTCCGGCTATCGGCGAGGTAATTCAAAGTGTTGATCTGGAGCAAGGTGTCATGAAGGTCACTCTGCTGCCTGGTTTACTTGATCGTGAATAACCTGGTTGGCTGTAGCAGTACTACTGATCTGGGTGAATAACATGATTATTGATATCTTAACTTTGTTTCCGGAGATGTTTGTTTCTCCGCTAACGGAGAGCATACTAAAGCGTGCTCAGGAACAGGAACGGGTCAGTATCCGTACTGTTAACATCCGAGACTATGCGCCTGGTAAACACCATCAGGTGGATGATTATCCTTATGGCGGTGGGGCGGGTATGGTCATGAAAGCCGATGTGATGGGAGAAGCTGTACAGGGCGTAAAAACCCCGGATTCCTGGGTGATCATGATGTCACCGCAAGGTAAGCCTCTGCAGCAGGAGCGGGTGTTTGAACTGGCGCAGCTTCAACATCTGGTAATTATATGCGGACACTATGAAGGCTTTGATGCCCGTATTATGGATGAGGTAGATGAGGAAATATCCATTGGGGATTTTATTCTTACCGGAGGAGAGCTTCCGGCGATGGTTTTGATCGATGCGGTGGTAAGGCTGTTGCCCGGGGTGCTGGATGAACAGTCACCTCTGGAAGAGAGTTTCAGCAACCGCTTGTTGGAATATCCTCAATACACCCGTCCTGTGGAATATCAGGATAAAAGAGTGCCGGATATACTATTATCAGGCCACCATGAGAAGATCCGTTTGTGGAGAAAAAAGCAGAGCCTGCTCACTACTTTGCTGAAAAGGCCCGATTTGCTGTTAAATAGGGAGTATGACCAGGAAGAACAAATCTTACTGGAAGAAATCATTTTCAAGGGAGACTTGACTTAAGTGAAACGATCCCGCCTATATATTGCTCTGTTGCATTATCCCATGTACAACAAGCGCCTGGATGTGATCACGACCTCAGTCACCAACCTTGATCTGCATGATATCGCCCGTACTGCCCGAACCTATGATGTGGATGGCTTTTTTGTGGTGCATCCGTCCGAGAATCAACACAACCTGATTCGTGAGATAACTAGCTTTTGGCAAGAGGGCTTCGGAGGAAGTTACAATCCAGATCGTAAAGAGGCTTTTGACTTGCTTAAACTGGTGTACACCCTGGAAGAGGCTGTTGAGACGATCACCTTGGAAAGCAAGCTACCAGTAACCATGGTGGCGACTGATGCCAGGATACAACCTAACACCATCAGCTTCAGGCAGCTTAAACAGGATATCCAGGAAGAAGAAAAAGCCTATTTGCTATTGTTTGGTACCGGATGGGGAATGCATAAAGACTTGCTTACAGCTTGCCAATGCAGTCTGGAACCCATCGAAGCATCTCGCAGCTATAATCATTTATCAGTACGTAGTGCGGTCGCCATCATATTGGATCGCTTGGTGGGAGAAAACTGGTATCAACCTACGGATTTTCTTGAGAAGCCTTGACTAGCTGTGCTATAATACATTTGTTCTGTAACTAAGGTGGTCCGCTGCACACCTAAAGGTGTATGAACACCTCGTGGAAGGAGGTCGGAACGTTGAACGATATTATCAGATCAATTGAAGAGGAACAGTATCGAAGTGATATTCCCAGATTTGGACCTGGGGACACAGTTAAAGTCCATGTAAAAGTAGTAGAAGGGACCCGGGAAAGAATTCAGATCTTCGAAGGAACCGTTATTAAGATTCGGGGTGCTGGACTGTCCCAGACTTTTACCGTACGCCGTATAACTTACGGTGTAGCCGTGGAACGTACTTTCCCTATGCATACTCCTAAGATCGCCAAGATCGAGGTCACCCGCCGTGGTAAAGTGCGCCGGGCTCGCCTGTTCTACTTACGAGATCGAATTGGTAAGAAGGCACGCGTTAAGGAAAAGGGCCGCCGCTATTAGAAGAACATAAATAGAGGAGAGAATACCTGGAGGTATTCTCTTTTTTTACAGGGGGATATTATGACGATAAACTGGTATCCGGGCCATATGGTCAAAGCTCGGCGGGATATAGAAGAAAACCTAAAACTGGTCGATATAGTTTTGATGCTGGTAGATGCCCGAGCCCCTCTGTCTTGCCGTAATCCTGATCTGGAGAATATAGCCCGACATAAGAAAATTGTGATGATATTAAATAAAAATGATCTGGCTGATCCCAACGCTACTCGCGGCTTCCTGAAACTTATGAATGAGCAAGGTTTGATCGCAGTGGCTGTGAATTCCATCAAGGGCCAGGGTATACGGGAAGTATTGGAGGCCGTTCAAAAGGCTTTTGAAAGTCAGCGTCAGGATCTGCTACGCCGGGGGCGGCGTGTCAGGCCAGCTCGATTGATGGTGACCGGAGTCCCCAATGTCGGAAAATCAACTTTTCTGAATAGCCTGGTGGGACAGAAAATGGCTCGTACCGGTCCCAGGCCTGGAGTGACGCGTGGTAAACAGTGGATCAGAGTGCGGGAGGACATGGAGTTAATGGATACTCCCGGACTGCTGTGGCCCAAAATCGAAAGCGAAGAACAGGGCTTGAAATTGGCTCTATTAAACATAATCGGAGAAAACGCTTATGAAGAGTATGAGGTGGCCCTATACTTGCTAAAGGTCTTACGCCAACAAGCCCCTAAGCTTTTTACCGGTTATTATAAATTAGCACAAACAGCCGAAGATGACGAACAACTATTAGCCGACATCTCTCTAAAAAGGGGTCATCTCGTAAAAGGCGGCCAGCCTGACCCGGAAAAAACCGCCCGCCAGATGATTAGTGATTTTCGTGCCGGCAACCTGGGGCGGCTCACCCTGGACTTGATGCCGTAAGAGCCCGATCAGGGGTCGGGTCTAGGAGTATTTACTCGCTAAAGATTTTTTCCGAAAAAAAGCGAGTAAATTCTTCAAGACCCGACCCTTTTTTGTTTTCTGTAGCAGGAATTATTAAAACAGCTCTAGAATAAGCCTTTAGTATGAATAATAAATTGTATAACTTAATGTTATACAAACGCGGGGAGGTAATGGGATTAAGATGGACAGAAGTAAATGGTTTATCTTGATTGCTGGCCTAAGTATAGGCGCTATAGCAGCGATACTGGTCAAACTAGGCAATCCACCCAACATGGGATTCTGTATTGCTTGTTTTGAGCGGGACATCGCTGGTGCTTTAGGCCTGCATCGCGCTGGAGTAGTGCAGTGTATGCGTCCGGAAATAATCGGTATGGTATTGGGAGCCATGCTGACTGCCATGTTCGCCGGTGAGTTTAAGACCCGGGGAGGTTCCTCCACATTGACACGTTTTATCATGGGCGTATTTATGATGATCGGAGCTCTGGTATTCTTGGGATGCCCGCTACGCGATGTTCTGCGTATGGCCGGCGGCGATTATAATGCCGTGGTTGCCTTCTTAGGTTTTATAGCCGGGGTAGGCAGCGGAGTCTTTTTCCTGCGGCGGGGATTCAATCTGGGACGGGCTGAATACAGCCATAGCAATGTAGGCGGATTATTACTGCCGATATTCTTTGCATTTTTACTGTTCCTGCTCTTAAAAGGTACTGTCTTTAATCCAGAGGCAGGGGGACCGCTGTTTTTCAGTAAAGAAGGACCAGGTTCCATGGCCGCTCCTCTGGCTATTTCGCTGGCGGCCGGCTTAATTGTGGGCCTGCTGGCTCAGCGGACTCGTCTTTGTTTGAGCGGCGGCATTCGTGATTTCATCCTGATCCGTGAAAACTATCTGCTGTTAGGTTTTATTGGTATTTTTGTCGGAGCTCTCGTCTTGAATATAGTATTCGGCTTCTTCAAGCCTGGTTTTGCTGAACAGCCCATAGCCCATACCATGCATATCTGGAACTTCCTGGGCTTATACCTGGTAGGATTGACCGCCACTCTCCTGGGAGGATGTCCGCTACGTCAGTTGATCCTCACCGGTGAAGGTGACACCGATGCAGCAGCAGTAGTAGTGGGAATGATTGTCGGCGCAGCTTTCTGCCACAATTTCTTACTGGCTGCCAGTGGAGCAGGGGTACCCACCTATGGCCAAATCGCTTGTGTGGTCGGAATTGTAGTAATTGGTTGGATCGGCTGGAGCCATCGCGAAGCATAGGAGGGTGAAGATGGATAAGATTGATGTAAGAGGATTGAGCTGCCCTATGCCAGTTATTAAGACAAAAAAGGCTATGGATCAGGGAGCTAAGGATTTGCTGGTAGTCGGTACCAGTCAGGTATCCAAGGAAAACGTTTTGAAACTGGCGAGATCCCAGGGATACAAAGCAGAACTGACCGTTGATGGTAAAGATGAGTGGGAAATGAAATTAAACAAGCAGTAATATATTGAATATTTGGCAGACTATTTAAGTTGATAGGGGTAAAATAGAGGAGAACTTTTTAATGGAGTTCTCCTTATTTTTCTTTACATAAAGGTGGATAGCATTGGTGAAGAGGACAGTAATAATAATCAGTCTGGTTTTGGTCGGCTTAATGAGCTCTTACTGGATCGACATGTTATTATCAGATCGTCAGCAGAATGAGATAATGTCGGTATTGATTGAGCCGGACAATCAGCCTGAAGCGGAGCAGGTAGAAACCATAACCCTGGCAGCGGCGGGGGATTGTTTGATGCATAATACCCAGATCTGGTCCGGACAACAGCCAGATGGCAGCTACAACTTTGACACCTTTTTTCGAGAGGTTGAACCTATTATAGCCGCGGCTGACTACAGTTCCAGCAATTTCGAATCACCTATGGCGGGAGCAGCCAACGGTTATGCTGGTTATCCTGTTTTTAATAGCCCTGACGAAATTGCGGGCACCTTTAAGTCAGCTGGTTTCGATATGGTGGTCACTGCTAATAACCACATCCTGGATCGCGGCTCTAAGGGGGCTCTACGTACTCTGGAGGTGCTGGCCCAAAATGGCCTGGATACCGTAGGCGTTTACTCTAATTCCGAAAAGAGTCAGGAGTTTTTAATAAAAGACTTAAAAGGCATTCGGGTTGGATACCTGGGATACACCTACAGTACTAACGGTATACCGGTGCCGGCAGATAAACCTTATCTGATCAACTTCCTGGACCATGACCGCATCCTCGATGACATTCATGCCTTAAGACCCCAGGTAGATGTATTGGTTTTAGTTCTACACTGGGGAGTAGAATACAGTCCCCAGCCTACCGGCGAACAAAAGGCTTGGGCCCGTGAGTTTTGCGAGGCCGGAGCAGATATCATACTGGGCAGCCATCCCCATGTTATTCAGACTATGGAGGTCATCCCGCAGGGAGACCGCAATTGTTTTGTTATCTATTCCATGGGTAATTTCATCAGTCACCAGCGTGGCCTGGAGCGTAACAGCGGCGTTATTTTACAAATGGAGTTAAGTAAAAACATGACAGATAACCAAACGGTCTTGAACAAGGTGGAGTATATACCGACGTACAGCCACTCCTATTATGACGGTGGCAGCCAACATTTCCGAGTGGTACCGGTGGAAGCGACCATCAAGAAGATAGAACAGGGACAGGAATTATATCTGGGTCAGGGAGATATACCGACCCTGCAGGCCGTACTGAACCACACCCGCAGTCAACTGGGGGAAGGCTATCATTTTAACTAGTATTAATGCGAGGGTCTAGCGTATAGATGATAATCGCCTAACCCCTCTTTTTAGTGTGATATAATAGGGCCAATATTTGATTTCTGAGGCGATATAGATGATTTATCAGCATCTTTTTACACCAGGCGTCATCGGAGACCGGTGGATTAAGAATAGGATAGTAATGGCCCCCATGGCTACTGGCTTAGGAGCCAATAGCGGAGAAGTTACCGATAACATGGTGGCTTACTATACAGAACGTGCTCGTGGTGGGGTAGGAACTGTAATTGTGGAAGCGGCCAGCGTGGACGGTATCCGATCCCGGGAAGGCATGCAGCAAATACGCATCGACAGCCCGGTTTATATTGCTGGATTATCTCGATTAGCTGATGCTATTAAGGGCTTTGGCAGCACCGCTTTTATTCAATTGTTTCATGCCGGCCGACAAACCGCTGCGGTGGTTACTCAGGGACAAGCTCCAGTGGCCCCCAGCGCTATTCCCTGCCCGATAATGCGTACAATGCCTCGAGAACTGACCACCTCAGAAGTTGAACAGATCAGAGACAGTTTTATAGGAGCAGCGGCTTTAGCTGCTCAGTCTGGTTTTGATGGAGTAGAGCTTCATGCTGCCCATGGTTATTTGATTAATCAATTTCTCTCTCCGGACACTAACCTGCGCTCTGATAAATACGGCGGCAGCTTGAACAACCGTATGCGGTTTTTGCTGGAGACAGTAGCGGGGATAAAGCGGCTGTGCCCCCAATTGCTCATATCAGTGCGCCTCAATCTAGATGACTTCCTTCCCAACGGATTAAAACTCAAGGAGAGCCTGCAGGTGAGTCAGGCCTTGGAAGAGGCCGGTATACATCTGTTGCATGTTTCCTGTGGAACCTATCCATCGGGTCTGACCAGTATTGAGCCTTCCTCATACCAGGAAGGTTGGAGGGTATACCTGGCCGAGCAGGCTAAAAAGGTGGTCAAGATCCCGGTGCTGGGCGGGGGTATGATACGCCAGCCATCTTTTGCTGAAGAGGTGCTTAAACGGGGCCAGGCCGATTTTGTGTATTTAGGCCGTCCTTTGTTGGCCGACCCTAACTGGGTGATAAAGGCCGCGCAAGGGCGCGATCAGGATATTCGACCTTGCATTGTTTGCAATAAGTGTATTGACAATAAATTTAGCGGCATGGCAGTGAAATGTACTGTGAACCCCTATGCCGGCAGGGAAAGGGAGCGGCCTATTATGTTTACCCGCAAAGGCAGCCGCAGGCGGGTAGTAGTGGTAGGCAGCGGACCGGCTGGTATTCAAGCTGCTTTGACCCTCGATCATTATGGCCTAAAAGTTATAATGTATGAACAAAATTATGAATTGGGGGGGCAGCTTAATGTGGCTTCTACCCCTCCCCATAAATATCGCATCAAGTATTACCGCGATTATTTGCAGCATCGTTTGCAGCAATCGGGGGTGGAAATTGTCCTGGGCCATAAATATGACCCGGATCATCTGGCGTCAGACCCACCGGATTATATCATAGTCGCCAGCGGTTCTACCTGTCTGGTTCCGTTGGACTGGAGCTATGATGCAGCAGGAAAAGCCTGCTCGGTAAATGAACTGTTGGCCAGGCCCCAACTAGTGGGCGGGAATACGGTAGTAGTGATTGGAGGAGGTCTAGCCGGTTGTGAGGCGGCTGACTACCTGGCCTCCAACGGCAAAAAGGTTACTATCATTGAACGGCAAGGAAGACTGGCCCCCAATATGGAAAAGAAAAACCGCCGCGATTTGCTCAACCGCATAAAAGAAGCTGGAGTTATAAGCAAACTGCAGTCGCAGGTAACTGCCATTGAAAGCGGTCGGTTGCTGGTAGCTGATGGGCAGGGTAATACAGAGATGCTTAATCCAGATAATATCGTTTTTGCCATGGGGTATCGTCCCAATCGCGACCTTTATGAACGGCTGCGTCTGCTCCATCCTCGGGTGTATTTAGCGGGTGATGTCCAGCATATCGGGGATATTGGCACAGCTGTAGTACAGGGGCTGAAAGTAGCCGAGCAAATTTTGAAGGAAGATGAATTGTAAGTGCGCAAGGGTCAACCAGGCATAACTCCAGAGGAATTCCACCGTATTGAAGGAATGATGAAGTTCGAACGGCAGGCCGCATCACTGGGCTACCGCTGGATAGCTGGCTTGGACGAAGCGGGCCGCGGCCCGCTGGCCGGGCCGGTGGTGGCGGGAGCGGTGATTTTACCAGATACCTTTGCCTTGGCCGACATAAACGATTCCAAACAGATAGCTTCCGCTCTGCGGAGAAAATTGGCAACCCATATTAAAAAGCAGGCCATATCCTGGGCGGTGGCAGCAGTCTATCCTCCCTATCTTGATAGCATTAATATTTATCAGGCCACCGTTCAGGCTATGAATATGGCGGTTAACAGTTTAAAGCCGAAACCCGATTATCTTCTCATTGATGCGGTCAAATTAACCGATATACATATTGAGCAGCAATCCATTATCAAGGGAGATACTTTAAGTGTATCAATTGCCGCCGCATCCATTTTGGCCAAGGTGGAACGCGACAATGCCATGGAAGCTTTTGACAGCCTGTATCCCGGCTATGGATTTGCGCGTCACAAGGGTTATGCCACCAGAGAACACGTACAACTGCTGATGCAAAAGGGACCTTGTCCCATACATCGAGTCAGCTTTGAGCCAGTCAAATCACTGATCAAGGGAGGCACCTATGGAGAACAACCTGCTCTCTTTGAATAATAAAGTGTTTTTGAATATAAATCATCCGGCTGCCCAGCAACGTGGATTGGTCTTTAACCAGGGCGACATTTTGCGGGGTCTGGTGCAGGACATGAATACTTCCGGAATGGCCCGGGTGCTAATACAGGGCCAGTTGATCGAAGCTACTGCTGAAGCGGCGGTAAGACCAGGGCAGAATCTTCATTTGCTGGTGGAAGAGGTACAGCCAGGGCGCATCATCTTAAAGATACTGACTCCGGAAGCCTTGAGCCGCCTAGAAATGTCCAATCTGGCCAGTCTGATCAAGGAAATGGGTATAACTGCTAACGAGAATAATCTCCAGCTGGCGCGTTCCCTGCTGGATCACCAGTTGCCGGTCAATCGAGCTTCCTTGGGACAAGCTGCCCAGATAGTGCAGTATTTGGGAGAAAACACCCCCCAGAATATTGCGACGGCGGCTCTGGCCATGAAATACCAACTGCCAGTCAACTCGGCTTTACTGGAAAGACTGGTAAGCTTTTTTAAGGCGGATCCCGATTTTGCCAAGGTCTATCAACAGTTGAGCCGCCTGATAGGACAGCTTCCGCAGGTAATGGAATCGGTTGCCCGCCCTGGAGCAGAGCTGGAGGCAGTTCGCTATGCTGCTACCCGTCAACCATCAGCACTACCCACCAGCAGTTCTATGCCAACAGGTGCCAATAGCGCAGCCAGTCCATCGCCCAATCCGGTTAACCCAACTGCAGTTACCATTACATCAGCGTCCCAGCCTCAGGGCAGCAGCGCCGGCGGGGCACCCAGTCTAGTCGAGCCCGAGGCTATGTCTTTTCAGGCAACCCCTGCTGCAGCAAAAAATGTCAGTCAGAACCTGACACCGACTTTAGTTAACCGTCCCAGTGAGAGCATAGCCCTTGATCCCCAGACAGAGGTTAAGGGGGGGACTGCTAATCCGGCCTCAGCCAGTTTAACCTGGCCACAGTCGAGCAATCCAGAGGTGTTAAACAAAATATGGCTCCAAATCCAGAGCCTGCTGGAGAATACTATGGTCAGAGGAGACGCAAATGCCGAATCATGGCGGGGACAGCTGCAGCAAATGCTACAGTCTAGGCCAGATCTTCTTAAAGCGTGGATTTTAGCAGAGAATATCTTACAGAATACTGCCCCGGCAGATAATATTCATCCCTTGCGGGAGATGTTGACGGTGATGAGAAGCCTAGAACATGAGATCAGCGGCCAGCAGATCGTTAATACTATGAGCCGTTTCTCAGCGGAAACCAACTATTCAGGTATATATCTGGCCTTTCCTCTAAAAGTGGAGCAGGATCAGTATACCATGTGCGAACTGCGCCTAAACCAGGATCGCCGCTCCATAAGCCGACAGGATGATGCCATGCAAATAGCGGTATCTCTGGATACTCAGCGTATGGGGCGGGTATTGTTTCATGTTGCCTGGAAACGAGCTGGAACTCTGGATCTGCAGGCGGTGGTAGAAACAGACTCGGTACGTCAGTTTTTCCTCCGCAACTGGTCAGAGTTAAGTGAAGGTTTGGAGCAGTTAGGCTATCAGGTCAATAATCTGGGTATCAAGGTAGTAGATGCCCATTCCGAAATGGAATCGCTCCGTCCCTTTTTACAGACGACTGCGGCCGTGAACATCCGACCCATAAGTATTGACATTACCATATGAGGTGAACTCTATGAACAAGGACAAACCAGGCCCAGATCGTGCTGTAGCCCTGCGTTATGACCCCCAACAGGAAGAAGCACCTCGGGTAGTGGCCAAAGGCAGGGGCATAATTGCCCAGAATATTCGTCAACTGGCTCAGGAACATGATATACCTATTCATGAGGATAAACAGTTGACCGATTACCTGATGGCCTTGGACATCTATCAGGAAATTCCTGCGGAGATCTATCCCATTGTTGCAGAAATACTGGCTTTCATATATCGTATGAACCAAAAATATAAGCTGGATGAGGCCTGATCTATGCGCAAACAGATAGGCAAACAAGGAGAAGATATAGCGGTTCGCTATTTGCAAAAACAAGGCTATCGTATATTGAACCGCAATTATCACTGCCGCTATGGAGAAATCGACGTTATTTGTGAGCATCAGCGGGTTATTGTATTTGTAGAAGTAAAGACTAGAAGAAGTGAACGCTATGGCACTGCTGAGGAAGCAGTCACTCGCATTAAACAGCAACGCCTTAGGAAAACTGCCCTGCAATTTCTGCAGCAGGAAAATCAGCCCTATAGGGACATACAGTTTGACGTTATCGCGGTGCGTTTAGGGGGCCCTCAGGCAGTGATCAATCATATTCAAAATGCTTTCTAACGCTATTTGTCGTTTTCTGGTCGGGCACCAGTTAATCATAAAAAATTAAGCATTGATTGGAGAGGTTAAAGGGAATGCTGATCTATGGTAAAGAGATACGGGAATTGATGAAGGAACATATCCGGCAGAGCGCCGGGAATACCCCTATGAAAATGGTGGTTGTGCAAGTCGGTGATGACCAGCCTTCGCAGGTTTATGTTAACGGGATCCGCCGCTTTGGCGACGCAGTAGGAGTTGCTGTGGACGTACATAATTTGCCGGCTTCAGTAGAGCAGTCCCAGGTGGAAAAGCTGATCCAGGAACTAAATGATAATATGGACATCACTGGTATTATGATACAGAAGCCTATGCCTGATCATATCGATGCCAATTATCTGGTGAATTTGATACATCACAGTAAAGACGTAGAAGGTATACACAACTTTAATCTCGGCAAGCTCATCAGCCGTGAAAAAGGAGTCAAGCCCTCCACTCCCAAGGCTATTGTACGTATGCTCAAAGACCACAATATCCCTATCGAAGGCAAAAAGGTGACCATAGTGGGCAGGAGCATCATTGTCGGTAATCCTCTATCGGTGATGATGACCTCTGAAAATGCCACGGTAACACTATGCCACTCCAAAACCGAGAATCTGGCCGGAGAAACACGCAGTGCCGATATCCTTATCGCGGCCTTGGGACGCCAGAATTTTATAACGGCCGATATGGTAAAAGAAGGTGGGGTAATCATTGATGCGGGCATCAACTTTGATGAGCAAGGCAAAATGCACGGAGATGTTGATGCAGCTGCCAAGGACAAAGCCAGTATCGCCAGTGCCGTACCCGGGGGAGTGGGAGTAATAACCGTTGCTGAGCTATTTGATAACTTACGTATTATAGCTGAATCCCGCCCATAAAAAAGCTCCGCTTTAGCGGAGCTATAGTAGGTAAGCATTATGAAAGGCCATCACTTTTGGGACAGCCTCTTCAAAGTATTATTAGTATAGAGGAAGCCAGCAAACCTTAGGAGCGGCTTTTCTTTCCGCTACTCGTTTTTTGCCCTCCTCAAATTCAATCCTTTCTATATCGTTTTGTAAATGGAGCTGAGGGATTTTTTTGGGACGCATATTTTCGTCCAGAGCCACAAAGGTAAAAAAGGCTGTCATACAGCATTCCTTGGTTCCCTGTAAGAGATCCTCGGCATATATGCTTACCGCAATTTCCATGGAAGAATTGGACACATAAGTCAGGTAAGCACTACAGGTGGTTAGGTTGCCCATGAATACCGGATGATGAAAATTTATATTATCAATTCCGGCGGTAACAACAATCGCGCGGGAGTGTTTGGTGGCACAGGCTCCGGCACAGTTGTCCATCATTTTTAATAGTTCGCCGCCGTGGGCTGTACCTGCAGGATTGGTCTGTCCGGGTAAAATAATCTGGCTGAGGCTGGTGGCAGATTCTGCGATGGTTTTGGTTTCAAATTCCAAGGCGGGCACCTCCATAATGTTAGTATGGTAATAATATAGCACTTTGCGAAAGATTACAATTACACTTATACAAATATCAATAGATTTTGGCCCCTTCGGTAGCGGACGTGGGGCGTATGTAAGGATTTGTTTGACATGAATAGATCTGGGGAAAATCGGAATAAACAGCTTAATCAACCGCGGCCTCGTATAAGAATAACTTTGACGGCCCTAGAGTTCATACTTGAGGTGGTTTCCCTGCTAGGATTATTGGGTGCTGCTTATATGTTGATCAGATTCTGGCCGGATTTGCCGATGGTCATCCCCAAACATTTCGACTTCAGTGGGCAAGTAGACGGCTGGGGAGAACGCAGTTCACTTTATTTCCTGTTGGGGGTAAATCTCTTTCTTTATATCATGATGACCGTTACGCGCCTATTTCCGCATACCTTCAATTATCCCCTAGCCATAACCGCCGATAACGCCCCTCGCCAATATCAACTGGCCATATGGTACATGGCTTTATTAAAAGCCCAGGTGGTCTGGCTGTTCGTCTATCTGCAGTGGCAGACGATCCAGGTGGCTCTGGGCAACAGCACTGGTTTGGGATCATGGCTCGTTATTGCAGTGTTGCTGGCTATGCTTGTGCCTATGCTGATCTACATAGTGGCGGCCCGTAAAAATCGTTAGGAAAGTTACAGATTTATGAACAATAGTGGTGGGTGATAATGAAGATTTCACTGGTGGAAGATAACAAAACCCCAGCTGCAGGGGGGAAAGCGACGCCGCTTCTTTGCGCTCCTATTCTCCTAGCTGTACAATAATATGGTATACTACTAGCGTTTGCTATTGACCGCAACACTGTAGCGGATTTGATAGCCATCCCTATGGGGAAATAATACAGCGGGGGATGTCAATGCTCTTCATAGAACTTATAAAAGCAGTTATTCTGGGGATCGTGGAAGGTGTTACTGAATGGCTGCCCATCAGCAGTACCGGCCATATGATTTTAGTTGAGCAGTTTATCCAATTAAACGCTACCCCCATGTTCAAGGAAATGTTTTTTGTGGTTATCCAGTTGGGTGCTATCATGGCGGTGGTTATACTCTACTTTCATAGGTTGAATCCATTATCTTCACAAAAGACGACTGATGAAAAGAAAGCCACTATGGCTATTTGGTATAAAGTTATTGTGGGAGTCCTCCCCGCAGCAGTATTGGGGTTGTTTTTTGACGATTGGCTCAATGACCACTTTTATAACTATCAGACGGTTGCGGTTATGCTCATCCTCTACGGGATCCTGTTCATCGTCATTGAGAACCACAACCAGGGTCGTCCCAGCCGGATCAATGACATCAGTGAACTAACTTATAAAACGGCCCTTTTAATTGGGATGTTTCAGGTTTTATCCCTGATTCCAGGAACATCACGTTCCGGAGCCACCATTTTAGGGGCCATCATACTAGGCTCCTCCCGCTACTTAGCCGCTGAGTTTTCCTTTTTCCTGTCCATACCGGTCATGTTTGGTGCCAGTGCTTTAAAACTAGTCAAATTCGGTTTCAGCTTTACTAACATGGAATTAGCGGTTCTGGCCACCGGAATGATGGTGGCTTTTGTAGTATCCATTCTGGCCATAAAATTTCTGTTGGGATACATTAAGAATAATGACTTCAAACCCTTTGGCTGGTACCGTATCGGTTTAGGATTATTAGTAATCGCTTACTTTGCTATATGGGGATAGCGCAAGTTAGGGGACGGTCCTTGCACTTGCGCCTTGTCTTCCGAGGAGGATCCTATGTCGCCTGAACAGATGTTTTCACAGCGTTTGCAACACTTTGAAGGGATAGAAAGGCAGCAGAAACGCAGCTTTGATATCATAAGCAATCTGCGCTTATTGGTATTTATAGCCGGAGTTGCTGCAGCCGTGCTGGCCGGTTATCTGGGCACTACATTACATGCTCTGTCTGTGGGACTGCCATTTCTGCTGATCTTCTTCTATTTTATACACCGTCATCGTCAGGTGGAGATCCGCTTAACCACTGCTCAAGCGATGGTCAAGATCAATCAGCAATACCTGCATCGCATGGATGGACAGTGGGTAGAGTTTGCTGATCAAGGTCAGGACTTTGCTCAGTTCGATCATCCTTACAGCAATGACCTGGATATCTTCGGCCCAAAATCACTGTTTCAATGGGTTTCCATAGCTCAAACCTATTCTGGCAGACGGCACTTATACCAGCTATTAGCCGCGCCTCCTAAAGAGCTTGATGCTATTTTGGCCCGCCAACAAGCTGTTAGCGAGTTGGCTGGCAAACTGGAATTTTGCCAGGGCTTGGAATGCCGAGGCTCAATGGCCGCTGAGGCCGGGCGTGACCCCGAACAACTAATTGCTTACGCAGAGGAAACTCACTCTGTAGGACTATTTATTACAATTATCCGTTTCTTACCTCTATTTACCGCCGCATCAATGGTATTGTACTTTCTAAACTGGATGCCCCTCCAGATCCCAGTCATCCTTCTGCTGTTACAGAGTCTGGTTGTCTTATTGACTTATAAAAAGGCGGGCGCTCCGCTGAAACGGGTCTTTTCTTTCCAAAAAGCCTTGCAATCTTATGCGAGTATGCTGGAGATAATTGAGGCTGAACCATTTCAGGATCCCGGTTTGGCCAGCCTGCAAACCGAACTGTTCAAACAAAGTGTGCCTGCCTCGACGGCCATGCAGCGTTTGGAAAAGATCTCTGGTGCCATAGATGTTAACTATTCCATGTTTTATCTGGTTATCAATATTGCTCTTTTATGGGATATTCAATGCACCATCCGACTGGCCAACTGGAAATCCCACTATGGTAAAAGGGTAGGACCTTGGCTGGAGATAATCGGCACATTGGAGGCCTGGTGCAGTCTGGCAGTTATTAACCATATTCATCCGGATTGGGCCTATCCTGTTATTGAAGATCAGGGTCAGAAAATATCCGCTCGTGGTCTGGGGCATCCTCTGCTAAACCCGGATAAATGCGTTCACAATGATATCGACATAGATAATTACTCCTACATTGTAACTGGTTCCAACATGTCAGGAAAGAGCACCTGGCTGCGGGCTATCGGTATCAACCTGGTATTGGCTTATACCGGAGGGCCGGTTTGTGCCGAGCAGTTACGCTGCTCGATCATGGATCTATACACGTCTATGGAGATCAGAGATGACTTGCTGGAAGGGGTTTCTACCTTTTATGCAGAGCTGAAGCGAATTAACATGATCCTGGAGCATTCCCGTCTGGGAAAACCCATGCTTTATTTGATAGACGAGATATTTCGGGGTACCAATTCCCTGGATAGGATTGCCGGCGCTCAAGTTGTCTTGAGACAGCTGAGCAAAAATGGTGCCATCGGTTTGATTTCTACCCATGATTTTGAACTGTGCGGCTTGGAAAAGGAAGTTTGGGCCAATTTCAAAAACTATCATTTTGAGGAGCATTACGTGAAGGGCCGCATTGAGTTTGACTATAGACTGCGCCCAGGACGCTGCTCTACATCAAATGCCCGCTATTTAATGAAAATGGTGGGAATAGACATTTCCTAGACTGAGACGGGGCACCTCCATGTGCTGTTATACCCAAACAGTGGGAGTAATTATAAAAGGGAACAGGGCTAAAAAGAGGCTTAGGCTTATGAACAGAACAATGATCACCAATCTCCATTTTGGGTGGGGTACTAATTTTTTAATTATTGATATTACTTGTTTCCAGTGAAGCATGATATGTACCAATAATAATACCAGCACTAAATAACCCAAGTATAAATGAATGGTCGCCCAATCATCCCGATTAATTCCCCATAAATACATATGTACTTTAGTTCCATAAAGGTGGCGGGTAGCCGATCCGCTTAACAGAACATACTTGCGCACGAATCCTGTACCCACCAAGGCCATCATTACCAGGAACATAGCTCCGTCAATAATTAAATTGGTTTTGGCCTTGGGCATAATTCCACCTCCTGGATCCAATTATGTCTGTTAGGTTTTATTTTAATCCCTTCTAACAGTTTTCGATATGTAATTCTAAAAAAAAGACATAACGGATTTATTCTTGGGCTTGCTCAAGATCAATGATGACTATCTCAGGAGGATTGAAAATACGTGGCAGGCGGGGGTTATAAGAGAGTCCCCGGCTGACTATGTGAATCAATGAATCGTGTTCATATAAACCACCGGCATATTCAGGAAACCAACCCTGATTGGGAGCGCAAAGGCCGTTGAGCAGAAAAGGAATTCGCACTTGGCCCCCATGGGCATGCCCTGACAATACTAAATCAAAATCCATTTTTTTATACAGTTGGATTCGTTCCGGACGGTCGTCAGGGGTGTGGCAGTTATTGAGATTGTGCAAGATAGGGTCGTTCCCTCCCGTGCTGAGGAAAGATC
>CAZTZX010000007.1:0-5871 GCA_964618175.1 uncultured Syntrophomonas sp.
CTCCGGCGAGACATCGTCGCCTTCGGAGTAGGACGTTGCCCCCCATTCGGGGACTACTTATCTCAATTTCCTCATGCTATCGTGTGTCGTTGAAAGGAAGAGGTACACATGAACAGCATATTGCGAACACTATACGACCATAGGTAAAGAGTTCGAAAACAAAAGTGTGACGGGCGTTCGGATATCGGCCAAAGTGCTGAGCTGGACGTCCGCCTTGTATTTTCGGATTCAATATCGTCCCTGTCGACCCTGTATGCGGAGGCACGGATACAGAAGCCCTTCCCTTGGGAGGGAAGCAAAGTAATGCGTCATCCGCATTAAGCGTGGCGCTGCCGCTATTGGGTTGCCCCGGCCTGAGTTAGGGCTCCAGCAAAACCCGCAGCATTCTTTCCCGGTCATTGATAAAGTTTTTGATTATTTGAAAATTATCAGTTTCTTCATAGGTTGTTTCAGTAAAACCGTCCTCGCTGAGTTGATATAGGAATGAATTGGGGTAAGCCATGATAATGGGTGAATGGGTGGCAATTATAAATTGGGAGTCAGATTGGACCAATTGATGTATCCTGGACAGTAAAGACATTTGCCGAAGCGGCGATAGGGCAGCTTCCGGTTCATCCAAAATATAAAAACCTTTACCAGAAAAACGATTCATAAAGGTTGCAAAGAATGATTCCCCATGTGATTGCTCATGTAATGAACGGCCACCATAGGAGTCTATGATCCTGGCACCCATGCCTTCATTATCGAGTTCCTCTATATTTGTAGCCAGATTATAGAAGCTTTCTGCCCGAAGAAAGAATCCATTTCGGGGTCGGTGAGCCTCTTTTACCAATCTGATAAATTTCCACAGATCTGAATGAGAAGCACGGCTCGAAAAGGTGAAGTTGCTGGTTCCACCTTCGGGATTAAAGCCCCAGGCAACTGCTAGGGCCTCCAATAATGTTGATTTGCCGGTACCGTTTTCACCTACGAAAAAGGTGACATTAGGGTGAAGAGGGAGAATATCCAAAGTTTTTACTGCTGGCAGACAAAACGGGTAATCGGAAAAAGAATCGATCCGATCACGTATCAGTTCTATATATCTTACATATGAAGTGTTTTTCATAATGATCTCCTGTGCCGAAGCATAACAGAATCGTGTAAGACAAGGAACCCCATAGTCTAGAGTACTACCATTATCCGTATAAAGATAGATAATCAATTATTGAAGACTAAAATTTGCGGTTGTAATAATAATAGCTGCCAACATATAATCCCAGTAATGCGCACAGGCACAATCCCAATAGGTTGTAAGGATTTACCTGGACTTGCGGGCCCCAGATGGAGCCGATTAGTACAATTACTGCCATGGATATTACAAAAATTCTAACAGCTCCGTAAGCAGCCATACCGGCTAAGGACCAAGCGCGTTCATCATAAGGGTTCATACCCTTTTCCTGCATATCACTAATACGGCGCTGTTTTATTTCCAGGGAACCTGCTGCCGCTACTACACCAACCAACAAGCCAGTGCCAAAGGAACTATTGCCGCTGGCGATCTGCCAAATCGCTAGACCTGCAATAATTGCTAATACCAGGTATTTTATTAGCCGAGTCATCTGTCTATTCATGTGTATCACTCCCTTCATCAAGAAGAAATAATTCTTCAATACTCATGCTGAACACTTTCGACAAACTATAAGCTAGGGTAATAGAGGGATTATATTTCCCTTTTTCTAAGGAAATAATAGTTTGTCTGGAAACACCAGCCCTAGCGGCTAGTTCTTCCTGAGTCATCCCTGCCCCTTCGCGCATTTCGCGTAGGCGATTATGCATGATGATTTCACCGCCTTATGTCATTCTTATTGTAAAGCTAGCTTTACAATAAGAATAATAATATTATTCTCCAATGTCAAGCAAACTTTACAAAAAGCTGTAAAGTTATGTTGATAGTCATCTCTGTGCTCGTATTCTGGGGAACAGAATAGAATGATCGTACGCAAGTTTATAATCAGATTAGTAGCCATCAGTTGGGATGCGACAGAACGGTTTTGGTAATGTTATATATGTGACGCCTTGGGGGGTATTGAAAAACATGCATAGATGAAACAAAAAAGCGCCGAACAATGCTGAAATGCATCAGGAGATGAGGGATTAGAATCGGCAACAAGTAGTAAATTATATAAAGGCAAATAATTGTGGCAGTTGCTTAGGTATAGTCCGGGATCCGGGTAATTCTAGGCTAAGGTGGAAAAACCTATCATAAAGGTAAAATTGATGCGCGACGATGTTACAGCAGTGAATAAACTCTTTAACCATTTAGCCATGATACAATAATTGATCACCTGAACCAAATATGGTTTATTTTTATTGATACTCAACTACTTAGTTATCTCGTATCTCATTTCGTATCCATCGAATACCCTGATTTTTAGGTTATTGTGTAAGGTGATGGGCAAGTATGCTACTGAATGGCACGATTGTTGCATAATATTAGCAGTGTATTCTTTATACTTGCGTTCACTAGCATTGTAAACAAAACAGATACTAGCTAACAAAAAGTAACACTAGAGCTTTAGTAAATAAAAGATAGGGAGATGACAGTAATGGATTTCAAGCTAAATGAAGAACATGAAATGATTAGGCAGTCCGTACGAGATTTCGCTGAGGGAGTATTGGCACCTAAAGTTGCCGAACGTGACGAGCAAGAGTATTTTGATCCTGAGGTTTTTGCTCAGATGGCAGAACTAGGCTTAACAGGTATACCTTTTGAACCCGAATACGGCGGTGCCGGTATTGACTACATTGCTTACGCTATTGCGGTAGAGGAACTGGGGCGAGTTGACCCATCGGCTGCTGATACTCTTTCATCCCATGTCAGCCTTGGGGTATGGCCGATTTGGAACTGGGGCACGGAAGAACAGAAGCAAAAGTATTTGATTGACTTAGTTGAAGGTAAAAAACAAGGCGCTTTTGGCTTAACTGAATCTAATGCTGGCAGTGATGCTTTAGGCATGACAACTAAGGCGGAATTAGATGGCGATGAATGGGTATTAAACGGCCGCAAAATATTTATTACTAATGCTGAAGCAGCCGATACTTATGTAGTTTTCGCTCGTACTGGTTCCAAAGAATTGAAAAGTAAGGCCTTCAGTACATTTATAGTTGAAAAAGGTACCCCCGGCTTCAGCTTTGGTAAATTCGAGCGCAAAATGGGATTAAGGGGTACTCAAAACTGTGATTTGGTTTTTGAAAACTGTCGTATCCCTAAGGACAACCTGTTAGGCAAAGAGGGCGATGGATTTAAGATGGCTATGCAGACCCTTGACGGTGGCCGTATTGGTATCGCTGCTCAGTCAGTTGGTATTGCGCAGGGGGCCTTTGAGTATGCTCGTGATTATGCCAAACAGAGAGTGCAGTTTGGCAAGCCAATATCTTCACTGCAGGCTATTCAGTTCAAACTGGCTGATATTGCTCTGGAAATCAAAGCTTCCCGTATGTTGACATACGATGCTGCCTGGAAAAAGAGTAATGATATGCCTTTCTCACTTGATGCTGCCATGGCCAAGCTTAAGGCTTCGGAAACAGCTAATTGGGCTGCTAATCAGGCGGTACAGATTTTGGGTGGCTATGGTTATACGCGTGAGTACCCGGTGGAAAGAATGATGCGTGACGCGAAGATTACAGAAATATACGAAGGAACCAGCGAAATTCAGAGAGTGGTTATCGCGAATCACATTCTTAGGTAAAAGCTTACTAACAAGGACATAAAATAGCTGTCTTTTCCCTGAAACCCACAGATTTAATATAGTCTGTGGGTTTTTTGATGATGCGGTTCTGTTCTGCAAACTTCTCATACCAAATCTCTAGGCTATATGATAAGTTAATGTTAATAAGGAGGGCTGAATATGCATCCATGTGAAAACTGTAAATGGCGTAAGAAATCCCAAGAGAACCCCAGCACATTTAGTGCTAAGTTATGGTCATGGCACACTAAATGGTGCCCGGGATGGAAAGCTTATCAAAAATCACTAGCCAACAAGTGAACAACTCATCCTATTGGGTGCCTCCGTTATAGACCATGGCATTCTTACCTTGGTGTTTGGCTTCATACAGTCCTTTGTCAGCCCGGCTGATCAACTCTTCCACAGTTTGGCCATCTACCGGATACACTGCTATACCCAGTGATAGTGTACAGGGAAGCTCGTTGGCGGCCCGTTCTAACAGTCTTTTGCTTACATAGGAGGCATCTTTGAGACTAGTATTTGGTAATAGTATTAAGAACTCATCACCGCCATACCGTCCCACCCGGTCGCGGGTTCGTATGCTGGACAAAGCCAAGCGCGCTACCTGACTAAGAACCCTATCCCCAGCCTGATGGCCCTCCTGGTCATTAATGGACTTAAAATTATCAACATCAAATAATAAAACCGTGAAGCTAGTATCATGGCTCTGATCTATGGACAGTTTTATTTCCTCTACAATCGCTTTCTTGTTTAAAATGCCGGTTAAAGGGTCAGTCCGGACACTTTCCACCAAATGACGATTTACTCTTTCTATTTCCATAGTTCTACGCATCACTTCATGACGAACGCTACGATCCCATTGACTGCTGCTTACGTCCGCCTGCTGAATAATGAGTGTCAATTCCTGTTGCAGCTTCTTCAAAATAAAAGTGAAAAACAACCCAAAGGCCAATATAACTGCCACAGCGTATATTAAAGGCTGTTCAACCAGCAATGCGACTTGAGTACTTATAAATGCTAATAAGGAACCTAACAGCCAATAGGAATTCTTGCTTTTCAACATATGTATGGCTACTCCAACTGTCACCAACAAAGTCCCCAGAATAAAGAAATGATCCCACCTCAGCATCCAGCTGTTTAATTGAGGAATCAGCATTACCCACAGGGCAACTGATGCCAATATAATTTGCACTACAATCAAAGCGCGATAACTGAAATCATGAAACCTCCATGTAAAGGCCAACAAAAGTGGAGGCAAACAGGCTACTGTTAAATAAACCAGGTTCAACTCGTAGTTTGTAGGAATTAAGAAGTAGGCAATACTCATAATTAAGGGAAAGAAAAACGCTGCAGCAAGATTTCGCAGGGGGTCATCTTTCCCACTAAAGGCGAGAGGAAAGCAGACTATTAACAATGACAGGCCGAATACCGCCAGCAAACCTATTTTATCTATATGATCAAATAGTATCACGAAATCCTCCCGATAACGTATGTATGAGTACATTTTGCTCTAACTGGGCAATCGGGGCATTTAATCCTTATGAGTTGTATGGTTAAAGTATTGCGGTTGGTCTGCCCATAGCAATGAAGCTTAACGATTAAGCCCTCACGGGGGAGGACTCATCAGCAACTGGACTTTTGACTGGTGTTGTAGGCGATAGTTGCTCACTCAACTGTCGATATATAATATCAGCAATCCCTAATGCTTGGGTTTGACTGGCCATAACTGCATACTCGTCATATAGCATGGATTCGAATGTATCCATAGCAAAACTGGATCCCATCAAGTCACTGCGGGATATAGTTTGCCGCATTGATTGAAACACTTTGGTCAAAAACACACTCTCCATATCCTGGCAGGCTTGATAGAGTCGTTTTTGATCATCACTCTGCAGCGCATTTTCGAAAATGCTATTGAAGTCCTTATCGGCTTTATCTGGCAGCTCAGGCTTAAGTGGATCGCTCAGGGCTTGCATCTGCTTAAGATAAGGTGTTCCGGCAATCTTCATGATTTACATCCTTCCTATCTGCGCAGGTTGGTCGCTGTTTGCAACATTTCATCAGAAGACTGAATAACCTTGGAGTTCATTTCATAGGCTCTTTGGGCAGTAATTAGATTGACCATTTCTTCTACTATTTGCACGTT
>CAZTZX010000007.1:5971-24628 GCA_964618175.1 uncultured Syntrophomonas sp.
CATCTACTCCCACAAAATAGTAGCCGTCTGAAGTTACCAGGCGGCCTTCACCATCCATTTTAATACTTCCATCCCGGGTGTAGAGATAATCATCATAGCCAGGTACTTCTACCCGGAAAAAACCAAGGCCATTAATGGCTACATCCATAGGATTGCCCGTCTCCTGCATATTACCTTGTGAAAACAGAGTGTAGCTAACGGCGGGATGTACACCTAGGCCTACAGCCAAACCGGCGGGCTCATTCACAGTCTCATTGGCGATAGGACGTCGGATATTTTGATAAAGTAGATCCTGAAATTCTATGCGCTGACGTTTGAAACCGGTAGTGGTAACATTGGACATGTTGTGGGCCAGAGTGTCTACATTCATCTGCTGGGCATACATACCCGTACTGGCCGTGTAGAGAGACCTCATCATGGCTGTGCTCCTCCTTGCGAATTGCTGATGGTGGTGCGTCAATCAATCAGCACCAACGCGGGCCTCTCTCACAGAGTCCAGCCCGTCTTATCACTTAGTTTATTAATCGATAAATGAACCTTAAACCTTTAATAAAAATTTGAATTACATTTCGCCAAAAGCTGGCCAAAAATGGTTTACTCATATTTTGCGGGCCAGTTTTCATATTCTTATTATCAAGAGGTGAATAGCAATGATAAAAATATCTGATTTACGAAATCGTGATGTGGTAAATATTCTGGATGGAAAGAAACTTGGCAACATAATCGATATTGACCTAGATCTTGATAACGGTAAGGTGTTGGCATTAGTGCTACCAGGTAGAGTAAAAGGATTTCTGTTTACCAAGCGCGAGGAAGTAGTGGTACCGTGGCAAAAAATTGTGAGGATCGGGCGAGATGTTATTCTGGTGGAAGTACCTATGGTGAATGAGATGGATGAATATCGCAGAGATTACTTGCTGGATGAAGATGATTTATAGCCGGTTGAATTGTTTAAGGAGTTTAGTCATAATAAGGGCAGTACTAACCTCCCGTAAGGTGGGATTTATGTGAGATGCCCGTATTGCCAGGAATTTGAGAGCCGAGTATTGGATTCACGTCCCAGTGAGGACGGGTCTTCGATTCGGCGCCGCCGTGAATGCAACTTATGTAAACGAAGATTTACTACTTACGAGCGTGTTGAGGAACGCCCTTTGCTGGTGGTCAAAAAGGGCGGTAATCGGCAACCCTTTAACCGAGACAAGCTTATTGCTGGACTTACCCGGGCCTGTGAAAAAAGACCCGTTACCATGGAACAGATTGAGCAACTGGTAGGTGAAATCGAACGCGATTTGCGTGACAATTATGACCGTGAAGTAAGCAGTCGCACTATTGGCGAGATGGTAATGGATCGGCTGCAGAGTTTGGATGAAGTTGCCTATGTACGCTTTGCTTCGGTATATAGACAGTTTACCGATCTAAACAGTTTCATTAAGACTATTGATCAGCTTAAGAAATCCTGATACTAGTTTTCAGCTAGATCATTTGCTAAAAAATGTTGCAGCTTTTCTGTTATAACCGGCAGGGGAAGAATACGTTCTTCTATACGACTTATTGTACGACCATAAAGATACATACTATCGCGGTAATTACCGGTGTCACGAACTGACTGGGGCAGGCTGTCGATGTTTTCCATCCACCTTATCGCCGAGGAACGGGGCAAATGGAAAGTGAAGCGATAGTTTTCAAGAGCAACCCGAAACTCTACCAGTGAGTAATACTCCTTATCAACAGCACCCAGAGTACACTTAGGGCAGTGATACCCTTTTTTTAAGTATTCTACATAGGACATGCTTGCAGACCGGGCTGATTCCTTGCAATCGTCACACAACCAGATGTGCTTGCGATCGGGACCTAATAAGTAGACCACCTCAATCAAATCAGCGAAGTGGTTATACATTTTCCGTATGACCCTATTTTTCAAACGGTATAGTTCCTCGGCTTGATCTTGATATTTCTTAGCATAGTGGTTTAAATGAAAAAGATAAAAGCAGGTCATCAAGAATTCCTGCTGGGGATGATCCCGAGCAGAATCCACAAACTTATCATAATAGTTCAGCGTGCGCCTCAACCGTCGAAAATCATGGGCAGCCGAATTAGGCGGGCTATGTTTTTTTCTATGACTGATCTCCTGGAGTATAGAATGAACATCCAGGTTGTTTACTTCACTTTCCGAAAATAGATAGGTGGAACCTCGACCTGAGTGGCGTTGAATGTTGGCCACGTTCAAATAGCCATAGCTCACCATTTCATGAACCTGACGATTGCTGAGATTGTATTTGAGGGCAACTTCACTAATAGTCAGCATGAATAATATCACCTGTCTTGTTCAAACGGTTTTATTCAGATTCCTGGGACATTTCTTCGAGAAGCGCCTGAGCTTCTGACAGAACCTGTTCGGGAACCATTACCCTGACTTCGGCTAAAGGTCCTACTGTAACTGGCATCTGAGGAATATCGCGTCTGATCATTTTATGCAGTATACCGTAGGAGATGAGTAAGCTTTCAATAACCAAATCGTTAGGAGGGTATACTTTGGTAAGCAATACCCAGTTAGCGGAACTTATGTCGTATCCGCAGTTTTGGCATATCAGTTTTGGACTAGTCAACTTTTGCTCACATTGAGGGCAATTCACCTATCATCACCTCTGTAACAGTATTCTATGCGAAAAGGACGGTTTTCACAAATGAGCCCAGAAAAATGGCGGATTCAGAATGATAGATGCTTTTTAACCCTGCCCATCTGGGAGGAGCAAGGAGCTCGCGTCATCTTTTCATCCCGCCAGGGAGGGAGTAGTCAGGGATGCTATAGCAGTATGAATATGGCTTTGCATGTAGGCGACGATCCCGGGGCGGTACTAGCTAATCGTAAGCAACTTATGGAACTGGCCGGAAGTAATCTGTCGCAAATGATATGTTGTCAACAGGTGCACGGTAACCAAGTGGTAGCTGTTGATAGCTCTTATGCCGGTTGCGGTTCGGTGCGATATGAAGATGCACTGCCAGATACCGATGGCCTGGTGACTGCTACTCCCGGATTAGTTCTCACTACCTTCTACGCTGATTGTATACCAGTTTTCTTCTACGATCCGGTTCAGCGGGTGGTGGCTTTGAGCCACAGTGGGTGGAAAGGTACCATGGCTTCAATTACGGCTAAAACCCTGCAGGTCATGTATAGTCAATTTCATTGCCAAGCGGCTGATGTGATGGTTTATATAGGACCGGGAATTGATAAGTGCTGTTTTGAGGTACAAGCCGATTTAGCTGATAAAGTGGTCTCTGCATTCCCTAATGAACGTGATATAATCAGAATGGATCAAAATTGCATTAGGTGGGACTTAAAGGAAACCATTCGCCGATGTGCTATAAATAATGGGGTAGCGGAGAACATGATCACCGTTTCACCGTGGTGCACATCTTGTCATACGGAGTGTTTTTATTCCTTCCGAAAGGAGCAGGGGTGTACCGGCCGAATGGCTGCGATGATCACCCTTGTTAAGGGTAATGGAAAATGAAGAAAATTATGGTGGTTGATGACGAGGCCTATATCGTTGAACTGGTCAAATTCAATCTGGAGAAGGAAGGTTACCAGGTAATGGTAGCTAGTGACGGCCGCAGTGCTCTGGATATGGTTGAGAGCGGACAGCCAGATTTAATTTTATTGGATATCATGCTGCCTAACATTGATGGTTTAGAGGTATGTCGCATCTTAAAGCAAAGCCCTGACACTAACTCTATACCCATAATCATGCTGACGGCCAAAGGTGATGAGTTTGATACTGTGTTGGGACTGGAAATGGGTGCAGACGACTACATCAAAAAGCCCTTTAGCCCGCGGGAAATGGTAGCCAGGGTCAAGGCTCGTTTGCGTGCTTTGAAAATCCTTGAAGCTGAAAAAGCAGTGGGGGAGAAAGCTTATGTTATTAAGGATCTAATTGTTGTTCCGGAGAAATATGAGGTCTTTCTGGGGGAGGACAAGCTGGAACTAACCCCAAAAGAATTTGAATTATTGAGTTTGATGGTATCTCATCAGGGCAAAGTCTTTACCCGGGAGGCACTCCTGGAAAAAGTATGGGGATATGAATATTCGGGTGATACACGCACGGTAGATGTCCATATCCGCCACCTGCGCCAGAAGCTGGGCGATGACTCTAATTATCCTGACTATATAGAGACAGTGCGTGGGGTTGGATATCGTTTTGTAGAAGGAAGAGTCAAGTAGGAGAGAAGTGGGTATGTTAAGTTTATTGCGGGAACAGCGGCGTATTCAGGGGATATTGGCCAGTATGGTGGATGCCGTATTGGTAGTCGATACTCATGCTCGTATCAATCTGGCTAATAAAGCAGCGGAAAACCTTTTTTTGGTCAGGGAAGGAGCCCTAGAAGGCAAACGCCTGGATGAAATAGACGGGGATCAGGAAGTCAGTGGAATGATCTGTCATGTACTGACAACCGGCAAAGAAGTATTTACAGAAACCACCATTTATCCTTCTACGCAGATTTTTCGAGTTCATGTAGTACCTATTAAAGACCCAGATGGTAAGGTGGAAGCAGCGGTGGCTGTTTTTCATGATGTCACTGACGCCAGGAACTTTGACCAGATGCGCTCGGGGTTTGTTGCGAATGTATCTCATGAACTTAGAACTCCTTTGACATCCATTAAAGGATTTGTAGAGACTCTATTGGACGGCGCCATGGAAAACAGTGACACTTGTCGGCGTTTTCTTTCTATTATTGAAACCGAAACCGAACGTTTGACCCGTTTGATTGACGATTTACTCAGCCTGTCCTCTCTTGAGTCCAATGATAGAAACATTCACCTCAAACCGGTATGTTTGGCCCGTTCTATGCGCAGCATTATGAATATCATGGGGCCGCAGATAAGTGAAAAACATCTACATGTGGAGTTTATTCATCCGCAAAGCATTCCCCGTATTCATGCTGATGAAGATTTATTGGGACAGGTTTTGATCAATCTCTTAGATAATGCTATCAAGTATACTCCTTTTGAGGGAAAGATCATTATTCGTTGTCGACAGCGTGACAGTCGCCTCATAATTTACTTTACTGATACCGGGTTGGGAATTCCCCGGGATAGTATTCCTCGCGTATTTGAGCGCTTTTATCGGGTGGATAAAGCCCGTTCTCGTAATCAAGGGGGAACCGGTCTTGGTTTGGCTATTGTCAAACATATTGTTGAATCGCATGGAGGGGAAGTGTTTGTCGACAGTGAAGTGGGCAAGGGTTCAACATTTGGAGCTAGTTTTTTATCAGTATAATCACTGAAAAAGAGGAAAAATCAGTGCTTAGGCAGAAATTATAAACTTTTAGACCGGTAAATAATCAACAGGGGATCGATAGCGTGCCCAATTTGGAAACTAACATTAATAACATAAGACAACGAATTGCAACTGCCTGTGTCCGTATGGGACGCGATCCTAATAGTGTTACCCTGATAGCGGTCAGCAAGACCGTAGGTGTCGAAAAGGTTCAAGAGGCTGTTAAATGGGGAGTTACCGATTTTGGAGAAAATCGGGTTATCGAATTAGTACATAAAAGCACACTGGTGCCGGAAGTTCGCTGGCATATGATCGGCCGATTGCAGACCAATAAAGTAAAGGATGTTGTGGATAAGGCTTGCTTGATCCACTCTTTAGATAGGTGGAATCTGGCCGAATCCTTGCACAAACGAGCTGATATTCTTGGTTTGACCGTACCGGTTTTATTGCAGGTAAATATAGCCGGTGAAGAACAAAAGGCTGGTGTATCACCTGATGAGGTGCTGCCTTTTCTACAGTCCATCGATCAACTGCCCCGGGTGAAAATTATGGGATTGATGACTATGGCACCGCTTAATGATGATGCTGAAGCTTCGCGCCCTATCTTTAGACAACTAGTCCGGTTGCGAAACGGGTTGCAACAGCATGAAATACCTAATATTTCCCTCCAGTATTTGTCCATGGGGATGTCCCAGGATTTCGAGGTGGCCATACAGGAAGGAGCTAACCTGGTGAGGATTGGGTCTTCAATATTTCACGACCGTTGAAATTATTCTTGGTGAGGAGGTAGGATAAATGGGTTTTGGTGATAAGTTTTGGTCATGGCTCGGTATAGAGCATGAGGAAGTACGGGAAGAACTATTGGAGCTTCCTCAAAATGCTGAAGAAAGCAGAACTGCAGCCAATATAGTCAGTATTCATACCAATAAAACCATGAAAGTGGTGATCTGTGAACCGGAGAGCTTTGATGAGGTGCAGATCCTGGCCGATCACTTAAAAAATCGTAAACAAGTAATTATGAATCTGGAAGCAACGCCGCCGGATATGGCCCAGCGTATCATTGATTTTCTCAGTGGCACTACTTATGCTTTGGATGGTAATAGTCAGCAGTTGGGTCGGCACATTTTTCTGTTTACACCCAGCAATGTTGAAATCGCTAAGGATCACCGTTCCATGATACGGCGTCCCGGATGGCTTAACACTCCCGGAGCGGATCGCTGATGATATTGGGAGTTATCGGCTGTGGCAAGATGGCCAGGGCTATGGTGTCAGGAATTTTTGAGCAAAAACCCCGGCCATATTCTTCTCTGCTCATTAATGATACTGATAACCATCAGGCAGAGACTTTTGTTGAACTCTTTTCAGCTCAAAGCTGTGACCAGCTTGATGTGGTCGGACAGTCTGATGTGGTGATACTGGCTGTCAAACCTCACCAGGTTAGGGAAGTTCTTAACCATACTTCATCAGCTTGGAAACCCGGGCAATTGCTGATCTCGGTGGCAGCAGGAGTAAAAATCGGCGTAGTACAAAGCTTTTTGCCTCAGAATGTAAAGGTGATAAGGATAATGCCCAATCTGCCAGCACTGGTGGGGGAGGGAATTACCGCCATTGCTGTTGGCGAAGAGGTTGAGGAAGATAATCTTGTTCAGGTGGAGAATCTATTATCAGGACTGGGGGAAACTGTAAGAACCGATGAAAAGAAAATGGATGCGGTAACCGCTGTTTCGGGTTCGGGGCCGGCTTATGTTATGATGGTAGTTGAGTCTATGACTGAAGCGGCTGTTCAAATTGGGCTGGATTGGGATTTGGCCAGGCAATTAGTGCTTACCACGATAAGTGGAAGCATCAAAATGCTAGAGATCACGGGTCAGCATCCTGCCGAATTGAGGAATCAGGTATCTTCACCAGGGGGCACTACTATTGCAGCGGTCCAACAGCTGGAAGAGTGGGGCCTACGTAATGCCTTTTATCATGCCATTGAAGAAGCTTATCAGCGTTCGATGCAACTAGGTCAGGAATAAACGAGGGAGGAAGTTTGTTGAGTTTCTATATCATAGATATTGTCAATACAGCATTTACGGTTCTGATTTGGTTGATCATCGGCAGGTGTATTCTATCATTTGTTTCCCACAATCCTTATCAACCGATCATAAAATTTGTATATGATATTACTGAACCTATTATGAGCCCTTTTCGCCGTTTGCTTCCTTCGGCAGGAGGTATAGATTTTTCGCCTATACTTGCTATTCTGGCCTTGTCTCTGGTACAGAATTTAGTAATTCGATTACTCTATTTCATTATATAAAGGGGTCTATTCAATAATGTTTAATACCAACCTGGAACTGCTGGCTCCTGCAGGAAAATGGGAAGTTCTCCAAAGTGTTGCCCAAGCGGGAGCTGATGCTGTTTATGCCGGCGGCAAGCGGTTTAATATGCGCATGCTTCGTCCGGATTTTAATTTTTCTGACCTGGAATTAAGACAAGCAGTCGACCATCTCCACGAGCAGAATAAACGTCTCTATATCACCGTCAACAACCTTTATTATGATGACGAACTGGCTGAGCTCCAAGACTATCTGTATTATTTGCAAGAGATCAAAGCTGACGGCTTGATCATTCAGGATCTTGCCGTAGCCGAGATACATGGAAAATTGGGTCTTACCATTCCGATGCATGCCAGTGTGCAAATGGGGATCGGCACTTCTAGTGCGGTGAACTTTTTAGAGTCACTCGGTTTCAGCCGGGTCATATTATCCAAGAACCTGTCTTTGCATGAAATTGAAGATATTCATCAGCACAGCAGTCTGGGTTTGGAATTCTTTGCCCATGGAGATATGTGCATTTCTCATACTGGTCAATGCGTGTTCAGCAGTTTGATTGCTGGGAAAAGCGCTAATCGAGGACGCTGTATTAAGCCGTGTCGGTGGAAATATGAACTAGGACTAGGGGATTCCCTACTGTCCCCAGGCTACTATCTGGCCCATAATGATCTATGCCTTTATCCTCATCTGCTGGAACTGGTGCGAGCAGGAGTACAATCTTTTAAAATTGAAGGGCGTATGCGCGACTCTAACTATCTAACGGTGGTGATTAAAGCTTATCGAGAGGCCTTGGATAAGATAATCCAGATACAGGATCACTATCAAACCGACGTGGATGCTCTGCAGACCCTGCATGAAAACCGCGTGAGGGATTTTAATAGTGCTGGTCTTTTGGGGCCGATCGAAATAGATTGTCTTGGGGTTGATGGAAGTCGGGAACCTTATTTCCCTACTGCCCCAGTTGAGGTGGTTTCTCTTGGCTCCCTTGATTTCGAGCCCCAGGCTTATAAAGCCGAAACCATTCCTCAGTTAATAGTTAAAGTCAGTGATATAGAAGCATTAAAACGGTTAAAGGATCAGCCCATCGGATATTTTATACTGGGTTTGGGAAAAATGCAGCCGGGCAATTGGGGGTGGTCGTGGCATGAATTAGTTGCAGCCATGGAATATTGCCAGGAACAGGGACTGGAGTATGTGGTGGAAACTCCTCGAATCGTCATGCAACAAGACCTGGAAAGAATAAAAAGCCAATTAGATCGCTTAGGCCACTATAATTGGCAGGCCGTTATGGTCAATGATCTGGGTACTTTGCAGGAAGGCCAGACACGGGGCTATACTCTCTATGGAGGAGCAGGATTGAATATATGCAATAAACAGGCCGGGCAGCTGTTTAATGATCAGGGCTTGCATCGCTTTACCGCTTCAGGGGAAGCCTCTTTTGCAGATTTGCTGGCTTTACTTGACGTGGATTTGTTAGTCGATGTAGTGGTGCATGGGCCTCAGTGTGCTTTGATAACCGACTTTTGTTTGATAAAAGCCGCTGCCGGTGATACTCAGCGGCCTTGCCCGGTTCTCTGCCAGGATGATAAGGCCTTTTTGCGGGATGAACTGGGGCAACACTACGAAATTCGCAGCGATGAACAGTGTCGTAATCATATTTTTCTACCCAAGCAGTTAAATCTTTATAATTTTCTGCCGATATTAACGAAAGCTAATGCCAACGGGTTACGTATTGAAGGACAGTACATGTCAGACCGTGAATTATATGAGGTGGTCAGCATCTATCAGGAGGGCTTACAGCAATTGTCCTCTGGGCAATGGAATCCGGAGCCCTATGAGCGTTTACTGATTCAGTACCCGGAAGCAATTACCTCCGGTTGGTTTGCCGGCGGATATAGGGAAGGAGGGGCCTAACATGATCACTGCTAACGAGATTCGCAATCAGCAGTTTCGCAAAGGTGTACGCGGGTACAGTGAAGATGAGGTGCGCAATTTTTTAGCGCTAATCGCTCAGGATTACGAAGTATTATACAGCGAAAACGCCAAGATACGTGAAACTATGCAACGGTTGGAACAAGATTTATCGCGCTATCACCGCATGGAGGAGACCATGAACAGCAGCCTAATTCTAGCTCAACAAACTGCTGATGATCTTAAAATCGCCGCTCGCAAGGAAGCCCAGTTGATGTTAGAGGAAGCTAAACACAGAATTTCCGATATTTTAATGGTTTATCAAGAAATAATAAAACGCATGAATCTCTTTAACACGGAGTTAAAAGCCCAGGTTGGCGGGCAGTTGGAAATCCTGGAGAAAAATCAAGCCAAGATCGAGGAGTTGTCCAATTTTTTCTATGGTCGAGATTTAAAAGAGATGATGGAAAGGCTGGAATCTGTTACTCTCTCACAGGCACCCCTTGATTGATCTGCGAACAGTCCCGGGGGGTGTGCGGTTAGCGGTGAAAGTGCAACCCCGCTCATCCAAAAACCAGATCAGCGGAGAGATAGAAGGCTGTCTCAAAATCAAACTGACCGCGCCACCGGTCGAGGGGGAAGCCAACCAAGCCTTGGTCAAGTTCTTGGCCAGCTTACTGCAGGTGCCTCGACAGGATATCACCATCATTCGTGGAGAAACCAACCATCATAAACTAATCGAAATCAGCGGGGTAGATGAGCAATGGCTGCGCACCCGCTTGGAACAGTTATAAAACTCTCTGATAATAATTGACCCCATCCCTTTCTTCAACCATAATTTGCTGCTGGCCGACCAGAGCATTCAGGTAAGCTAGAGTTTCAGCAAGAATCAAACGTTTAATATGAATATAAGGATTATCGCGAAACAGTTGTACAGCCAGATCCCAGGCCGAAGAAGAATCATTTAGGCCATGGAGGACCTGGTTTTTCCTTTTTTCGTGATGTTGCTCGATCACATCGATTCTTTCCAGCATATTAGAAAAGCACATGCCGTGTCCCGGCAGTACCAGGCTGATATCCAAGCTGCGGAGATTTGCCAGAGCAGCTAAGTGGTCTGCCAGTGGATTAACCAGCCGAGTGTGGGGCCAATCGGTCAGATGCAGGATAGTGTGTTTGATCAGGTTATCACCGCCCAAAAGCCAGCCATTATCAGTTCCCGCAAATACGTAGTGACCATCCGAATGACCTGGAACCGGATACGTTGTATAGTGGTCGCCGCCTAAATTAAAACTAGTATCTGGTAACAGTGGAGTAAGAAAAGGATAAGGCTGCATCAAAATATCAATGCTCTTCACATCATCAGCTAAGGCCTTAGTTAATGGTTGATCCCAACCGGCCTGCCAGCATTGATTTTTTATAGCCATGCGGTATTGGTCACCGCTGATGAAGGTGTGAAAAATATCCAAGTCAGGCTGAGGCAGGAAAACCTGGGCCTGACTCTTTTCCTGCAGCCAACCGGCTAAGCCGAAATGGTCGTGGTGATAATGGGTAACATAGATTTTTTGGATATGACGAAAAGATATGCCAATTTCTTTTAAGGCGGCTGTCCAGCGCTGCTGGTTTTCCTGGGTATTCACACCGGTATCGATGACTGTCCAGCCTTTATCGGATTCGGCAATAAAAGCGTTGTTCTCCCGTAGCGGAAACGGCATAGTATTCCTGAGAACATACATTGCACCCTGCTGGTAAAGTACTTGTTTGTGAAACAACTCCCCTGGCAACAAATCCCCCCCGATCTCTATCTTCTTTAATATTTGCAGATAGGAGGCTCGGCTGGCAAGTCAAACTTGTACTTTTTCGTCGTTAAGATCTGGTGACGATTTCCTGGGACGAACCAGTACTGATATGAGCATGGCAGATAAAATGCAAGCTGCGCCAATTAAAGCCCGATCGCTAAAAAGTTCGTTAGCCGCAAAGTAGCCGGCCAGAGCAGCGAAAACAGGTTCCATGGTTAAAACAACTGCGAAACGAGTAGGCGTACTATACTTTTGCAGGGCATTTTGTAGGAGGAACGCCAGCGAAGTTGCCAAAATCGAAGTAATCAGAATAGCTCCCATAGCATTGGTGGTAAATCGTACCGGCCAGGTCTCCGTAAACAAACCGATGGCCATACATACCACTCCGACAAAAAGTATCTGCACAGCCGTGATAGCTACCGGATCATGCTTATGGGAATAACGGGCTACCAATACGATGTGAATAGCAAAGCCAAAGGCGCACACCAGAACTAGCAGATCGCCACTGGAAAGATAAAACCTACCGGCTGGAACTGATAGTAAATACAATCCGACTGCAGCAATTAGAACGGTCGCCACAGTACTCCAAGTAGGACGGGTCCTTTTGATTATGGAATCTAAGATGGGAACCAAAACCACGCTTACTCCCGTAATAAACCCGGCATTAGAAGAGGTGGTATACTGCAGTCCAATAGTCTGAAAGGTGTAACCCACGAATAGAAAAACTCCCAGTAATGAGCCCATTAACCATGTTGTCAGGGGCGCGCAGAAAATTTTTGAGGCCGCCAGCACTGCCATCACCAGGAAGGCCAGGATAAAGCGCAGACCCAAAAACAGAAAGGGCTCTATGTCATTGAGGCCGTTCTTGACAATAACAAAGGTGGTTCCCCAAATTAAGGCGACCACCAGCATACTGAGTTCTGCTCCGGTGCGATTGCGAAGTGAATTAGCTGTCATGATGCTCATCCCTACTGTAATAGATATACATGCTTTGAAAAATACCCAAACATTATCATAGCATATCAAATGGTTAAGAAGCCTGTATAAATCAATTTTGAGATTGTAGTTTAATACAGCAGACTGTATAATTATTTCAGATTGGAACTGTTTTTACGATTAGGAATTAAAAAGGAGAGTGCGGGTTAATGAGAAATTTTGTAAAGCTTATGTTGGCTAGTCTGTTGGTCTTGGCTCTAGCTTTTGCCCTGATAGGATGCGGTGGACAAACTGACAACGAAGCTGACCAGAGTGGACAACCAGATGTTTCAGCAGACGCTAAAAAACTAGTAGTCGGTACCAATGCCACTTTCGCACCTTTTGAAATGCAGGAAGGCAGTGAATTCACTGGTTTTGATATGGACTTGATTCGGGCTATCGGTGAAGTCCAGGGTTATGAAGTAGTGATTCAACATATGGATTTTAAGGCTTTAGTACCATCGGTACAAAGCGATAAGATCGACGCTGCTATAGCCGGTATGTCCATTACCGCCGAACGTTTGGAATCGGTTGATTTTACTGAAGCCTACTTTGATGCCGGCTTGATCATTGCTGTGCATAAGGATAATCAGGATATACTGAGTACCGAAGACCTTAATGGTAAAAAGCTAGCTGCTCAAAACGGTACTATTGGTGCAGCTTATTGTGAAGAAGTGAAAAAGGCAGATGCCACCACCGAAACCCGCATCTTTGATGATATCGGATTAGCCTTTATGGAACTTGAAAAAGGCGGCGTTGATGCGGTTGTTAACGATCATCCGGTAACGGCTTACTATCTAAAGACGGCTACCGATACCAAAGCTAAAATGGTGGGCGACATTTTCTCCGCTGAAGACCAGTACGGCATTGCGGTCAAAAAAGGTGACACCGAGCTGCTCAACACTTTGAATGAAGGTCTGGCCAAGATCAAGGAAAATGGTACTTATGATGATATTTATTCCAAGTGGTTCTAAACTAAGTAAATTGCTTTAATTGGGTTGAAAGCGCGAGCACCTCGCGCTTTCACTATGTCCAGGTAGGAGGAACACCTTATGCCATTGTCAGAGTTTACGTTTGGATTAGGAATACTAGATGCGATAGCCACATCCCCGGGTTATAGGGTGGTAACCAATAACTTTGTTTATTTTTTGGGCGGAGCCTGGTATACCATTTTTATTACTGCCTTGTCCATAGCTATGGGTATGGTCTTGGGCTTATTTTCCGGTCTAGGCAAGCTCTCCAAGAACAGAATTATTTACGGACTGTCTACAGCTTATATTGATTTCTTTCGGGGCACTCCACTTTTTGTGCAAATATTCCTGCTCTATTTTGGAGTTCTTCCCCTGTTTTATGATAATGATCCTCTATCATCGGCAGTAATAGCTCTGGGCTTGAACAGTGGTGCTTACATTGCTGAGATCCTAAGAGCAGGTATTCAGGCTGTTGATAAGGGACAGACGGAGGCGGCTCGTTCCCTGGGAATGAACGAACGCCAGGCCATGATCTATGTAATATTGCCCCAGGCTTTCAAGGTGGTAATACCTCCACTGATCAACGAATTTATTGCTTTACTGAAGGACAGTTCTCTGCTGTCAGCTATTACAGTGGCAGAATTAATGCATCGCGGTGATCTGGTATTTGCTAATACTTATCAGGCTACTTGGGTGTTTGGAACTATTGCCATGATGTATTTAGTAATAACCAAAACCATAGCCATCTTGGGTGATTATGCAGAAAGGAGGCTGGCGACCGAATGATAAAAGTAGTCGATGTTCATAAATCCTTTGGCAAATTAGAAGTCTTAAAAGGCATCAACTTTAATGTATCCCCCCGAGAAGTGGTCTGTGTTATCGGTCCCAGCGGATCTGGGAAAAGCACCCTTTTGCGTTGCATTAACCAATTGGAACAGGTTAATCAGGGACATATATATATCGATGGGGAAGAACTGACTAATCCCAAAACGGACATTAATGCTATTCGCCAGCAGGTAGGCATGGTTTTTCAGCTCTTCAACCTATTCCCCCACAAAACCACCCTGCAGAATATTACTATGGCACCGATAAAGATCAAAGGAGTGGACAAGGGGAAGGCTCTGGATCAGGCTAGGGAACTGTTGAGAAAAGTTGGATTAATGGATAAAGCCGATGTTTATCCCGGCAACCTGTCAGGAGGACAGAAACAACGGGTAGCTATTGCCAGAGCTCTAGCTATGCAGCCCAAGGTCATGTTATTTGACGAACCTACCTCTGCTTTGGATCCGGAAATGGTAGGCGAAGTTTTGGCAGTAATGAAGGATCTGGCTACCGAGGGTATGACTATGGTAGTAGTAACCCACGAGATGGGCTTTGCCCGAGAAGTGGGAGACCGGGTAGTGTTTATGGACGAAGGACTCATCGTTGAAGAAGGGCTGCCTGCGCAGATATTTGACAACCCGCAAAATATACGTACCCAGTCGTTTTTAAGTAAGGTTTTATAAATTGAACTAAACCAGGGGATTGGTATGACCAATCCCCTGGCTGTGTTTGTAGGCATAAATTTAGGAGGAGTATATGTTCAGGCAGGCTGAAACGGTTTTAAATAGACTAGAGAAGGAATACCCTGATGCTAGAACTCAGCTCCACTATAATGATCTGTTTGAACTCTTAGTAGCGGTAGTATTGTCGGCCCAATGTACAGACAAGCAGGTCAATCGCGTAACCCCAGGTTTATTCGCCCGCTATCCTGATGCTGCTGCCATGGCTCAGGCAGAGATAAATGACCTGGAGAATCTGATCAAAGGGGTAGGCCTGTATCATAGCAAAGCCCGTCACCTTAAACAGACAGCGCAAATACTGGTCAGCCAATATGAAGGACAGGTTCCCGACAGTTTTGAACAACTGCTGGAACTGCCTGGAGTAGGGCGAAAAACAGCCAATGTGATGATAGCGGTGGGCTTCGATGGTCCAGGACTGGGGGTAGATACCCATGTACACCGGGTAGCCAATCGTTTAGGCCTGGTTAACAGCAGGGACAGAAACCGGACCGAAAAGGATTTAAAAGCCATCATAAGTCCAGAGCGCTGGAATCGGGCGCATCATTTATTTATTTGGCATGGCCGTCAGGTATGTAGGGCCCGCCGTCCAGATTGCGAACAATGTATTGTTCAGGATCAGTGCCAGTTTAATCAGCAGCAGAGCAAGGTCTGATGCGACGGGACTGTACAAGATAGGAGACTGGCAAGACCACTGAAAAAGTCTACCTTCCTCTCTATGCTTCCAAGAATTGATTGCGTAGGGGGCCTTGTTTGGTTCTGGAAAATATGGGGCTGTAGTTGTGCACCGCCAGGCAATATGCTACAATTAAGAACGATTTTTATGCACAATTTTACTAAATGGTGATGATCAGGACAGTAGGCTCAAAAAACCTGTTGCAGAGAGTTCGGGTTGGTGGAAACCGAACACAGGATCCGGGCTGAAGATCACCTGTGAACCCTTCTGCTTGAAAAGAGAATTGCTTCCTAGTAGAGCAGAACGTTGCTCGCGTTAAGAGTTTGAGCGGCATACTAATGCTATGAGGGTGGTACCGCGGAAGTTACTCCTTTCGTCCCTGGGTGGATGAAAGGTTTTTTGCATTTTGAAGGAAATCGACAAGACTTAAAAGATTAAGGTGGTTTGATTAACATGGCTAAAGGTAAATATGATGCGACTCTGAATCTGCCCCAGACTGATTTTCCCATGCGGGCTAACCTTCCCAAGCGAGAACCGGAGATACTCGAATTCTGGAAAGATATTGATCTTTACCGTAAGGTTCAGACTGCTAATGCGGGCAAGCCGCAGTTTATTCTGCATGATGGCCCTCCTTATGCCAACGGCAATATCCATCTGGGTCATACCTTAAATAAGGTTTTGAAAGATATAATCGTTAAATTCTGGTCCATGTACGGTTATGACAGTCCGTATGTACCGGGATGGGATACCCACGGCCTCCCCATTGAGCAGCAAGCTATCAAAAATTTAGGCATCGACCGTCACCGTACCGATGTGGTTGAGTTTCGTCGTCACTGTCGGGATTATGCCTTGAAATATGTGGATCTGCAAAGAGAACAGTTTAAGAGGTTGGGGGTACGGGCTGATTGGGATAATCCTTATCTGACCTTGAAACCCGAATTTGAAGCTATCCAGATAAAAGTGTTTGGAGAAATGGCCAAGAAAGGGTACATCTATAAGGGACTGAAACCGGTTTACTGGTGTGGGGATTGTGAAACCGCCTTGGCCGAAGCTGAAATTGAATACGATGAAAAGACCTCACCCTCTATTTACGTTAAGTTCCCGGTCAAGGATGGTAAGGGCGTAATACCCCAGGACAGTTTTGTAGTCATCTGGACGACTACGCCCTGGACGCTACCGGCTAATATGGGAATTGCCGTTCATCCTGAATTTGCATATGTTGTAGTGGCCGTTAATGATGAAAAATATGTGATCGCCAAGGAGCTGCTGCCGGTCGTAGCCGAGAAAATTGGTTGGTCTGATTATGAAGTTGTCAGCGAGTTCAAGGGTCAAGAATTAGACCGGGCCGTTTGCCGGCATCCTTTTATAGAGCGCGATTCATTAGTGGTTTTAGGCAAACATGTGACTCTGGAGGCTGGTACCGGGTGTGTGCATACCGCTCCCGGACATGGCGAAGATGACTTCTATGTAGGACGTGAATATGGACTGCAGGTGTTGTCGCCGGTTGATGACCGGGGACGCTTCACCGAAGAAGCTCAGCCTTTTACTGGGCTTTATGTGCATGATGCCAACCAGCCGGTAATAGAAAAACTTCAGGAACATAACGCTTTGCTTAATGCTACTCATCTTAAGCATCAGTATCCGTTCTGCTGGCGCTGCAAGCACCCCATTATATACCGGGCTACTGAACAGTGGTTTGCTTCAATAGATGGCTTCCGGCAGGAGACACTGCAGGCCATTGATGAGGTGAAATGGATTCCTTCCTGGGGAAGGGATAGGATCTACAATATGGTACATGATCGTGGTGACTGGTGCATTTCCCGCCAGCGAACCTGGGGAGTTCCTATTCCCATTTTCTACTGCCAGTCCTGCGGCGAACCTATTATAAACGATGCGACTATAAACCGGCTTAGCGAGCTGTTTGCTGAGCATGGCTCTGATATCTGGTTTATGAAAGAGGCCCACGAACTAATGCCGGCCGGTTATACCTGTGAACACTGCGGAGCTGACCAGTTTGTTAAGGAAACTGATATAATGGATGTGTGGTTCGATTCGGGCTCCAGTCACATGGCTGTTCTGGAAACTTATCCGGAGCTGAGGTGGCCGGCCGATATGTATTTGGAAGGCAGTGATCAGCATCGCGGCTGGTTCAATTCCTCTTTGTCTACAGCAGTAGCGGTAAGGGGTACAGCTCCCTATCGCCAGGTGCTGACCCATGGGTTTGTGGTCGATGAAAAGGGACGCAAAATGTCCAAGTCCCTGGGTAATGTAGTCGATCCCTTAAAAATGATCAAAGAACTGGGCGCCGACATTCTGCGTTTATGGATCGCTTCTGCCGATTATCGAACCGATGTATCTGTTTCCGAGAATATCATTCGCCAGAGCGCGGAAGCCTATCGAAAGATCCGCAATACCTGCCGCTTTATTCTGGGCAACCTGTACGACTTTGACTATGAAAAGGATCAGGTTCCTTATGAAAGTCTCAGCGAATTAGATCGCTGGGCACTGATGAAGTCGGAGAAACTGCTGCGGCGTGTTACTCAGGCCTATCGGGAGTACGAATTCCATACTGTATTCCACTCCATTCACAACTTCTGTACAGTGGATATAAGTAATATCTATTTCGATGTGCTCAAAGACAACCTGTACTGCAGTCACCCTGATGAACAGCAAAGAAGGGGTGCTCAGACGGTTATGTACAAAGTGATCAATAATTTGGTAGTCATACTGACTCCCATCCTGGCATTTACTACTGAAGAGATTTGGAGTTTCTTACGGCGTGAAGGTCAACCGGAAAGTGTTCAGATGCTTTCCTGGCCAGTCGAAAACGATGCTTATCTGGACGAAGCTTTAGAACAGCGTATGGATAAGATGCTGCAGGTTAGAGAAGTGGTTACCAAGGCACTGGAGGAAGCTCGCTCCCGCAAAGTAATTGGCCACTCCTTGGCGGCCATGGTAACGGTCTATGCTGATGGTGAATGGTATAAACTACTGCAGCAAACACCGGGATTAGAGAAAATGTTTATCGTCTCTCATCTGCAGTTGACCAACAGCAATAAACCGGTAACCAACGGAGTAAGCTTAGAAAACGTTGAAGGTATATGGGTAACGGTTGAAGCTGCCCAGGGTGGCAAATGTGAACGATGCTGGATAATTGATACCAGTGTCAGTA
>CAZTZX010000007.1:24728-28749 GCA_964618175.1 uncultured Syntrophomonas sp.
GAATTGGGCATACAAGTAACTGTGCAACATGAGGATATTTTTAACTTCATGCATCGCATATAGCTGAACGGTGGAGGGACCAATACATGCCATTCAATATTAATAATGAGGAAATCTTGGAAACCGTTCGCATGGTGCAAACCGAGAATCTGGATATTCGCACCATTACCATGGGAATAAATATTCTGGACTGCCGAGCTGAAAATGGCCAGCGTACTGGACAAAAGATTTACGATAAAATTATACGTTATGCTGGCAATTTGGTTTCGGTAGGCGAAGACATTGCCAAGGAATACGGGATCCCTATTATCAACAAACGTATATCGGTTACTCCAGTGGCCATGGTAGGTGACGGTTTGAGCCGCGACGATATGATTCAGATAGGCAGATATCTGGATAGGGCGGCAGCTGAGGTAGGTGTCAATTTCATAGGCGGATTCTCCGCTTTGGTACATAAGGGATTTACTTGCGGTGATATGGCTTTGCTTGATGCCATACCCCAGACCCTGGCGGAAACCGAACGGGTATGTTCTTCCGTTAATGTAGGTACCACCAAATCCGGTATTAATATGGATGCAGTATGTCGCATGGGGCAAATTATCAAGCAAACTGCTGAATTGACCGCTGATCGCGATGGATTAGGGTGCGCCAAACTTGTAGTATTCTGCAATGCGGCTGAAGATAATCCTTTTATGGCCGGGGCTTTTCATGGACCTGGGGAACCGGAATCCACCTTGAATATTGGGGTCAGCGGACCAGGGGTAGTATTGAATGCAGTACGCCGCCATCCTGACCTGGATTTTGGGGAACTGGCCAATGTGATCAAAAAAACCGCCTTCAAAGTTACCCGAACCGGTGAACTGGTGGGCAGGGTAGCCTCGCAACGCCTGCAGGTTCCTTTCGGTATTGTAGATTTGTCCCTGGCGCCTACGCCGGCTATCGGCGACAGTGTGGCCGATATCTTGGAAGCCATGGGATTAGAACGGGTAGGTGCTCATGGCAGTACAGCGGCTTTAGCCTTGCTCAATGATGCGGTCAAAAAGGGAGGGGCGATGGCTTCTTCTTATGTTGGTGGACTATCAGGTGCCTTTATCCCGGTCAGTGAAGATGCCGGCATGATCGACGCCGTGGTCGCCGGTGCCTTGACCATAGAGAAGCTGGAGGCCATGACCTGTGTTTGTTCAGTTGGCTTGGACATGATTGCTATTCCGGGAGACACTTCTGCCGATATTCTATCCGCCATCATCGCTGATGAAGCAGCTATTGGCATGATCAACCGCAAGACCACAGCTGTGCGAATAATTCCGGCACCGGGCAAATCGGTGGGGGATTGGGTGGAATTCGGGGGATTGCTGGGTCGAGCCCCGGTAATGAAAATCAATACTTTTTCCCCGGAGAAATTTATAGCTCGCCAGGGGCGCATCCCTGCTCCTATCCACGCCCTAAATAATTAACTATTAAGGTATCTTTTCCCACTGTAAGTAAATACTAATGTTAGGGAAAAGCTCCCAATAGCTTTATGGGGTGATTTTATGGATCCTAAGACTAGGCTACTGCAAAAACAACAGGAACTAGAGGCGATCATTAAAGCTAAACAGGAAGAGATGATGATCCCTTTGTCCGAATCCACTAACGAATTATCCTTGTATGATGAACATCCTGCTGATATTGGCAGTGAAGTATTCGAAAGGGAAAAGGATGCGGGCTTACTGGAGCTTTATGAATTCGAATTAGAAAAGGTTCGGGATGCTCTGGAAAGGGTAGAAGCAGGCAAATACGGACTATGCGAAATATGCGGAGAACAGATTGAACCGGCTCGCCTCGAGCGATTAAGCCATACTACCTTGTGTGTGGCTTGTGCTAAGAATACCCAGGATAAATTTACCCGACCAGCCGAACAGGATCTAATTTCCGCGGGGGAAATGGCTGACAAAGGAGAAGCTTTTGATATATCTGGGCACGATTTTTACGATCATTGAGCCTTTTTTGACACATTAGCCTGATTGCAGTTTATGATGCATAGTTGTTATATTAAAGATATACAAGTGAATGGGAGGACTCGGCTTGCGAATTGGTATCTTCACGGATAGTTACAAGCCCTATACCAGCGGCGTTGTGACCTCCATTATTACTTTTAGGGAAGAACTGGTTCGTCAGGGACACCAGGTCTTCATTTTTGCCCCCAGTTATCCCCAGGAATGTGAGCCTGAAGAAAATGTATATAGATTCTATTCGCTCCCATCTCCTACTAACCCCGATTTCAAACTAGCTATACCAGTGCTGCCTGGACTTAATATGCTGGTCAAAAGGCTGAATCTGGACGTAATTCATGTACATTCACCGTTTACTATGGGGAGAGTGGGACTGCGCTATTCCCGCAAATATAGGATTCCCCTCGTGTTTACCTACCACACCCTATATAACCAATATGTTCATTATGTTCCAGTTGCGCAGGATTTGGCCAAAGAAGTAGTAGTTAAATACAGTAACGACTTCTGCAATCACTGTCACCATATTATTGTTCCTTCAACTGAGGTGGAGGAGATACTCAAAGGGTATCACATCCGCACCCCGATTACGGTTTTACCTACCGGAGTGCGACTGCAGATGCTGCAGAAGGGTGATTCTCAGTGGCTGAAAAACAATTACCCCATCCCACCGGAAAACAAGGTTTTGCTTTTCGTGGGGCGATTGACCAAGGAAAAGAACTTGGAGTTTCTGATCAAGGTCTTCCGGCAGGTAAAAGACAGCCATCCGCATACTACCTTGGTATTAACGGCGCAGGGACCAATTGAAGCAGAACTAAAACGACTTACTACCAATTTGGGCCTGCACTTGGACCGGGATGTTATTTTTACTGGAGCGGTTCCTTATGAGACCTTAAAGCATGTTTATAATTCGGCCGATCTTTTTGTGTTTTCATCCATGACAGAAACCCAGGGTTTGGTATTGATCGAGGCAATGGCAGCCGGTCTCCCGGTGGTAGCCGTAAATGCCTTTGGAGTGATGGACATGGTAGATCATATGGTCGATGGCATTTTAACGGAATGTGATTTAGAGGAATTCAGTCAGGCTATTTGCACTCTGCTCGAAAATGAAAAGCTCTATAATCAGCTTAAACAGGGAGCTAGGCAAAAGGCCTACAGCATGTCGTCCGAAAACATGGCGCGTAAGTTGGAGGGAGTGTATCAGTCCCTTCTGCAGCAATATACGCCGCGTAAGCCACGACGTTTGGATTTTGGGGCCTGGTTTGGGTCTTAAACGCTACTCACTAAAGGAACCTGCCGGCCTGGACAGGTTCCTTTTTTTAGCCCGGTTTATTTTAGACATCGGTTGTGCTAGATTTATTATGACCAAAACAAATGGGAGAATGATATGCAAACCATACGGACTATAACCGCCATTGCCGTGGCTAAATTACTTATTTGTCTGAGCCGGATCCTGGGCAACCAGGGCACAGCTTTCCCTGGTCGTATAGCGCGGAAGATCGATTCTCATATCTTGGAGAAGCTGGCCGGGAATGTCCAAGAAGAGATTTACATCATTACCGGTACTAATGGAAAAACCACCACTACTAATATGATCGCCCGTATATTGGAAGAAAAGGGTTACTCATTTGTACATAACCGGGCCGGAGCCAATATGATCGCCGGCATTACTACGGCATTTATTAAGGAAGCCAATGTTTTAGGTACCCGATCTTATGAGTATGCCTTACTAGAGACTGATGAAGCCAATGTACCGTTGCTCTTAAAGGAACTTACCCCGCGAGTGGTCTTAATAACCAACTTTTTTCGCGATCAGCTGGACAGGTATGGCGAACTCAATAGTACTATAGCCTTGATTAAAGATGCAGTGCGCGATACCAATATCGAACTGGTTCTTAATGCTGATGATCCGTTGGTGGTACATTTTCACAATGACACCGGCTTACACTGCTGGTATTACGGGTTTGAGGCCACCGACTACGATGTGTTGGAAGGTGACGAGAGCCGGGAAGGGCGGTTTTGTGCCTTTTGCG
>CAZTZX010000007.1:28849-40301 GCA_964618175.1 uncultured Syntrophomonas sp.
CGCTGGGCGAATGGAGCAATTTCAGATCGGTGACAAAAAAGCCATCCAAATACTGGTGAAAAACCCCACTGGTCTGAATCAGACTCTGGCAACGCTTAACACTGATTTATCCAGCAAAGCACTATTTTTCGCTTTGAATGATAATGCAGGCGATGGCCGAGATGTCTCCTGGATATGGGATGCCCAGGTGGAAGACATCTCGACTTCTGATTCGGGTATCAAGAGTATTACCTGTTCAGGATTGCGCAGTGGGGATGCCGCTCTGCGCTTTAAGTATGCCGGCTTTGATGAAGAAATCATCAGCGTTGAATCTGATCTGGAAACAGGGATCAAAGCCTGCCTCGGTGCTGATGCAGAGGTCTATTATTTTCTATGTACTTATTCAACGCTGTTTTCTAGTGGCAAGATACTGTCTCGGCTGGTTGAGAAAAGTCATGGCCAACAGCCAGATCATTCCCGGCGTAAACTAACGGCAAGAGGTGAGTGAGATAGCACAATTCCGCATTGCTCATTTGTATCCCCGCTTAATGAACTTGTATGGTGATCGGGGTAATCTCATTTGTGTACAGAAACGGCTGCAGTGGTACGGACATGACGGTATCATAGAACCTGTTAATTTGAATCAATTTCTGGACTACTCGGCGTACGATATGATTTTTTTAGGGGGAGGCTCTGCTCACGAACAAAGGCTGGTTGGTCAGGATTGGCTGCGCCAGGCTGATGACCTTTGGGCAGAACTTGAAAAGGGCTTGCCCGCTCTATGCATATGTGGGGCTTATCAGCTTTTGGGCAGCTATTATGAGTCGGTGGATGGCCAAAGGCACAAAGGACTGGGCTTTTTCGATCTGTACACAATAAATGAGCCCGATCGCTTAATTGCTAATATCGTTACCGCTTCCCAGCTGACTGAGGAAATCACCACGGTAGTGGGCTTTGAAAATCACAGTGGCCGAACTTACCTGAATGATGTTTCTTTGCAGCCTTTTGGAACAGTGTTGGCTGGTTTCGGTAACAACGGCCAGGATGGCCAGGAAGGATTGCGTTATAAAAATTTGATTGGGACGTACCTGCATGGGCCATTGTTGCCTAAGAATCCAATTGTAGCTGATTTTTTCATTCATGCTATGGCTGAGCGAAAAGGGATTCCCATATCCGGTGCTATAAATGACCGACTGGAAGATTTTGCTCGCCGGCAGATCAAAGAGAGGATCTTAAGTGATTAGCCCTGTATAGGGAACGATTTCAGGGGGGAAACTAGCAGGAAAAGCGAAGATAAGAGGTGCTTTTCATTTTATCTGATATAACCTTCGAGCAGCTGTCCTTTCCTATGGATTTCATAAATGTCCGCATGAACGATATATTAAATACGGGAAACTCCGAACTGGATCAGATGTTATCCTATCTGTTATCGGAACCAGGCAAAATGCTACGGCCTCGCCTAGTATTTTTGGCTTCATCATTGTATCCGTCTGACCAAAACGTGGTGCAGGATGGGGCGGTGGCGTTGGAATTGATTCACCTGGCTTCATTGGTACATGATGATGTTGTGGATGGTTCGCTTCTGCGCCGCGGGAGGGCGAGCGTGTATCATCGCTGGGGAAGCAAAGCCAGCGTACTACTGGGTGACTATCTTTTTGCTACTGCTTTTCGATTGATAAACCAGCACAATATTCCCGACATCCTGGATACTGTCACGCGAACAATTCAGATAATGTGTTCCGGTGAGATCAATCAATTGTCAAGTAGTTTTGAAGTTGACTTGTTACTGTCCGATTACTTGGACAGAATCTATGGCAAAACTGCCTGTTTATTTGAATGCTGCTGCCGGGTGGGAGCTTTAGCTTCCAATATGCCTGCCCAACAGAGGGATGATCTGCAGCGGTATGGAGTGAGTATGGGCATGGCTTATCAGATAATAGATGATGTACTGGACTTTTTATCGACACCTGAATATCTGGGTAAACCATCCGGGAGTGATCTGCTGGAAGGAAACATAACTCTGCCGGTCATATATGGGTTACAGGATGAGTATTATGGAGGGGAATTGGCCGCCCTACTTACCCAGCCCGCTCTTTTGGCCGCACAGCTTGACCAAATAAAGGAGTTGCTGCAGCAGTGCGGAGCCTTCGCAAAATCCATGCAGCTGGCTGAATCCTACCTGGCCGATGCCAGGTCCAGCTTGGGGGTTCTCCCTGAACCCGGACGGCAATCATTAAACAGTCTCAGCTATGCTCTGTCCAGTGACTATTTCAACAAAATGGCTCCATCCTATTCCCGGGAGAGCTGACATGAATACAACCCTATCGGAATTCAGGAGCACCCGACCTTTAACTCATAATAAGGGTTCTATGCTGTTCAGCTATGTTACGCGTACTTTGCCCGAGGTGCAAAAACTTCTTCAGCAATGGCGGATCCGCGCAGAGTCAATTCCTAATGAGATGCTTCGCCGACAAGCATTGGACAGCCTGACCAATAAAGCATTTCATTGCCAGGGAGGCGCCATTTATGCTGCTTACCCCCGCAATTCTCAACTATTACAGTTCATTGTGGCTTATCAAACTATATGCGATTATCTGGACAACCTATGTGATCGTGCCGGCAGTACCGATGGTTCTGGTTTTAGGCAGTTACATCAATCATTGCTGGACGCTCTAGATCCCAGCCGAAGCAGGGCGGACTATTACGAGAACTATCCCCATCAAAATGATGGTGGATACTTAAATGTCTTAGTGGAAATATGCCGTCAAACTTTGGCCGCTGCTACACAATATCATCAGGTTCAGCCAGAGATAATGGTTTTAGCTGAATGGTATTCCAGTCTGCAGGTGGCTAAACATATTCAAGTCGAACAACGGGAACAGGTTTTGTATAGTTGGGCTAACAGTCATCTTGCCAATTATCCGAACTTATACTGGCAGGAGTTCGCCGCTGCCAGCGGCTCTACTCTGGCGATATTTGCCCTGTTAAGACAGTCATTTATGGGCAGCCATGACCACGAATTTTATCAAGAGTTGTGGGATGCATATTTTCCCTGGATCTGCAGTCTGCACATTCTTTTGGATTATCTCATAGATCAGGAAGAAGACCGCCAGGGCGGTGATCTCAATTTTGTATTCTATTATGATGACGACGTAGAAATAAAGAAGCGATTGACCACCATATTATCCAAGTGTTATGAGCAGGTTTTGGCCTTGCCGGAATTGCCTTTTCACGAGATGGTGGTTGATGGACTTCTAGCCATGTATTTAAGTGATAGCAAGGTTGAGCTACAGGGATATGAAAGTCTGCGCCGGCACTTAATAGAGCATGGCGGTAATACAGCCTGGCGAACCTACCGTTTGTGCCGCACGGTACGTCGCTTCCTATGAACCCCAAACTAGCTGCCAACTAAGATCGTGCCGCCAGTCACAAAAGACAGTTCTAGACATCCCTCTCAATACTGCGCTCTGGTATCACTTGCTACGATTAAATGTCTTATCAGAGTAGTGGATTAATCATTAGCTTGAGCACTTTGACTTCTTGCCATACAATTAAAAACAGTGGTTGGAAAGAATGGGAGGATCAAAGTGAGATTTTGGATCACAATGCTGTCGGTATTAGTAGTTGACCAATTGAGCAAATGGTGGATAGCAGCCAACTATCAAGTAGGGGAAAGTCATGCATTGCTTGGTCAATGGTTACACCTTACCTATGTTCAAAATAGAGGAGCGGCCTTTGGCATAATGCCCGGGCAATCCTGGTTTTTCCTGGGCGCCGCTCTGGTGGTGATCCTTGGCCTAATATTTTATAACCTTCGTTACTCGGTAGACAGGTTGGTACAGATATGGATGGGACTGATAGTTGCTGGTGCGGCCGGCAATTTTATTGATCGATTCCGACTGCAGTATGTCATAGACTTTTTTGATTTAGGCTGGTGGCCGGTTTTTAACGTAGCGGATATGGCTGTGGTGGTAGGTGGATGCCTATTGGTGCTGTATATGATGTTTTTTATGGAAGAGGGTTAGGATGTGAGTAGATCAGAACTGCATCTGGTGGAAGAAGATTTGGAGGGCGAGAGACTGGATGCCTTTCTGGCGGAGATGGTCACGGATCTATCCCGAACCGCCGTTAAGGATCTGATAACCAGTGGCCAGGTATTAGTGGATGGGGAGAGCCGAAAACCCAGCTATCGCATTAAAGAAGGGGAAGAGGTTCTTATCACTCTGCCAGAAGCTCGCCAGGTGGCTATAGTAGCTCAGAATTTGCCCTTGGAGATCATCTATCAGGATCAGGATATTGCCATCGTGAATAAGCCCAAAGGTATGGTAGTTCACCCTGCTCAAGGCAATTGGGATCATACCATGGTAAATGCTCTGCTTTATCATATAAAGGATCTGTCGGGGATAAATGGTGAAATCAGACCCGGTATCGTACACCGTTTGGATAAGGATACCTCAGGGGTAATGGTGGTGGCCAAACATGATCAGGCCCATCGTAATTTAGCTGAACAGATAAAAGAGCGTACCATCAAAAGAGAATATCAGGCTCTGGTGCACGGTATCATAAAGGAAAACCTGGGATCTATCGAAGCACCCATTGGCAGAAGCCGCACCGATCGCAAAAAGATGGCGGTAATTGCAGATGGTAAGCCAGCGTTCAGTCGCTATCGGGTACTGGAGCGTTTTCAAAACTACACTCTGGTTCAGGTAACTTTGTTGACCGGCAGAACTCATCAGATCCGAGTGCATTTTTCCTACATAAAACATTCGGTAGTGGGTGATCCTGTATATGGGTCGACTAAGCAGCATCTGGGGCTGGACTCCCAGGCCTTGCATGCATGCAGGCTCGGTTTTGATCATCCCCGTACGGGTGAGTATATGGAGTTCAGTAGTGAGTTGCCGGAGATTTTTAAGCAAGCTCTACAAAAACTCTCCAAGTATACATTGACAGATTAAAAAGGCTTGATTAAAATCAGTAAAGAATCTTTAAGTTAGTTCCGTGAGGCTAGCAAGGATACGATGATACCTAAACCTGCTCCTACCTTACGGGTGGCAGGTTTTTTTGTTAGGAGGGGTTCCATTGCAACTGCGTGATAAACACAAGCTTATGGATGAAATGGATATCAAGAGAGCTTTGACCCGCATAGCCCATGAGATCATCGAAAAGAACAAGGGCACTGAAAATGTAGCCCTGGTGGGGATTCAACGTCGGGGAGCCCCGATTGCGGAACGCATTGCCGCGCGCATTGCTGAGATCGAAGGAGTGCAGTTGCCCGTAGGGATCCTGGATATCACCCTCTATCGTGATGACTTGACCCTCTTGTCATCCCAACCTCAAGTCCATCGTACCGCAGTTAATTTCAACATTAATAATAAAAACATTGTTCTGGTGGATGATGTATTATATACCGGCCGGACAGTTCGAGCTGCTTTGGATGCTTTAATTGACTTAGGCCGGCCACAGTCCATTCAGCTGGCCGTGTTGATTGACAGAGGCCATCGAGAACTACCTATCAAGGCCGACTTTATCGGCAAGAACGTTCCCACCTCACGACAGGAAAGCGTCTCGGTTATGATCCAGGAGGTGGATGGCCGAGACGAGGTGGTTATCCAAGAAATAGTAGATGGTTAAATGATTACCCTTTAATCTGGTCCCGAGAGTCCAGCAAGGGAAGTGATAGATCTAAGACTAGAACCTTCCTTGCTGTGCTAAGGAAGGTTTTTTTACTTAGAGAGGAGGCCCAAGGCCAATGGAACACAAGGATTTACTGGGACTGCATGACTTGAGCAGAAAGGAAATTGAATCAATTCTAGACACAGCACTACCCATGAAAGATGTTATTCAGCGGGATATCAAAAAGGTACCCACTCTACGAGGTAAAGCCTTGGTAACGGTGTTCTATGAAAACAGTACCCGCACTCGCACGTCGTTTGAAATTGCCGGGAAATACTTAAGCGCCGATACCGTCAATCTGGCGGTTTCTACCAGCAGCGTACAAAAAGGTGAAAGTATGCGTGATACCATAAAAACCTTGGAGGTTATGGGCTTTGATGTGCTGGTAATGCGCCATGGCATGAGCGGCACTCCACACTATGTGGCCAACAACACCAAAATGTCAGTCATCAACGCCGGCGACGGTTCCAATGAGCATCCCACCCAGGCCTTGCTGGATCTTTTCACAATTCGCGAGAAAAAAGGCTATTTGGACGGCTTGAAAGTAGCTATTGTCGGTGATATTCTCCACAGCCGGGTGGCACGTTCCAATATCTACGGACTCACCAAATTTGGCTGCGAAGTTCGGGTGGTGGGGCCATCGACCCTGATCCCGCCCGGTTTAGACAACCTCAATGTGAAGTGGTATTACAATATGGAAGAAGCGCTCAAGGGAGTCGACGTGATCAATGTGCTGCGTATTCAAAAAGAGCGCCAGCAGCATGGTTTATTCCCTTCCCTAGAGGAGTATGCCAATCTCTATATGCTCAGACCGGAGCATCTGCTCCATGCAAAAGAGGATGTGTTAGTGCTGCACCCGGGCCCCATGAACCGGGGTGTGGAAATCTCCAGCGAGATAGCTGATGGTGTGCAGGCCTTGATCAATGAGCAGGTCACTAATGGAGTTGCAGTTAGAATGGCATTATTGTATCTCATGATGGGAGGCACAAAAGATGAGATTGCTGGTTAAGGGAGGACGGGTTATCGATCCGGGTAATGGGCTGGACAAGCTCACCGATGTTTTGATCGAGGACGGTAAGATCGTAAAGGTTGCTGAAAATATCTCCACTGAGGCTGAGGTTTTGGATGCCACCGGCAAAATAGTATGTCCCGGTTTTATTGATGTTCATGTGCATTTGCGGGAGCCTGGTTTTGAATACAAAGAAGATATTGCTTCCGGAACCAGAGCGGCTGCTGCCGGAGGCTTTACTACGGTTTGCTGTATGCCCAACACTAGTCCGATAATAGACAATGTGGCTGTGGCCAGCTTTGTTCGCGAACGCGCTCTTAGATCAGGTGTGGTTCATGTCCTTCCCATCGGGGCGGTCACCAAACAACAGGAAGGCCAGGAACTCGCGGAAATAGCTGATCTAGTTGCCGCCGGCTGTGTAGCATTGTCTGATGATGGTCAACCGGTTACCCGAGCCGACATTATGCGTAATGCCCTGGAATACTCCAAAATGTTTGATCTTCCAGTTATGTCACATTGTGAGGATCTGGATTTAAGCCACGGCGGGCAAATGCACGAAGGCTATTATTCAACCATCTATGGTCTAAAAGGTATACCGGCAGAAGCTGAAGAAGTTATGGTAGGACGTGATCTTTCGTTGGCCAAATTAACCGGAGCCCGACTGCATATATGCCATATCTCAACGGCTGGATCGGTTCAGTTGATTAAACAGGCCAAAAGGGAAGGAGCCAGAGTAACCTGTGAGGTAACTCCTCATCATCTGACTTTGACTGACGAGCTAGTAGGATCCTATGATACGGATACTAAGGTAAGTCCGCCTCTTCGCTCCCAGGAGCATCTGGAGGCTTTATGGGCGGGGCTCCAAGATGGAACGATTGACTGCATCGCCACGGATCATGCGCCCCATCACCTGGAAAGCAAAGACTGTGAGTATGAACTGGCTGCAACGGGAATATCCGGACTGGAGACCGCTATACCGGTAGTTTTGAGTTTGGTTCAGCAGGGCATACTGGATATCAATACCATGATAGAAAAGATGACAGTAGGGCCGGCTATGGTTCTGGGCATCGACCGTGGTCATCTGCAGGAAGGCGCGGTAGCCGACCTGACCATTATTGATCCCGAAGCAGTGCGCCGGGTAGATCCTGCGAGTTTCTATTCCAAAGGAAGAAACACGCCTTATAAAGGCCGAGAATATACGGGCTGGCCTTTTGCCACCATAGTAGCAGGTAAGGTAGTAGCTCGGGATGGGGTTATTGCATAAAAGAAGTCTATCAGTGTCCCTGCAAAACTAGGTTAAGGTGAATTAACCGGAGGTGAAATAAATGCCAACTTTGGAATCAGCCCTGGTTATCAGCAATAATCAGGTCAGCACCCATATCTTTGAGATGGAATTAGCGGCGCCTCAAATCGTGCCATTCTGTGAACCGGGACAATTCGTCCATCTGCGAGTAAATGGCTTAAATGACCCTTTATTACGGCGGCCTCTTAGCTTGTATGATGTTGATAAAAATCAGGGTAGTATCACCCTGTTGTATAAAGTAGTTGGGATAGGCACTGCCGCTCTAGCCCGTATCCGTGCTGGGGAATATGTGGATCTCATGGGACCACTGGGGCGGCCTTTCGGCTATCCTCCGGCCGGACAATGCGCAGTTTTGGTTGGAGGCGGGGTAGGGATAGCTCCACTGCTGTATTTGGCCAGAAGGTTGCAGGAAAAAGACTGCCATGTAAAGGTTTTCTACGGGACTCAAAGCAGCAGTGAATTAGTGGCTCTGGATAGATTCCGACAACTGGGAGTTCAGACCGTGGTGGCAACCCTGGATGGAGAGGCGGATTATCAGGGATTCGTCACTGATTTATTGTTTAAACGGCAACCGGGGCAGGACATCGAGTACTTATATACCTGTGGGCCGGAACCTATGATGGCCAAGGTAGCTGAATACGCCGGCCAGAATGGCCTGAACGGAGAAGTATCGCTGGAGGAATACATGGCGTGTGGAGTAGGAGCCTGTCTGGGATGTGCGCGAAAACTGAAAGACGGCGATAAGGGCTATATCAAAGTGTGTAAGGATGGCCCGGTTTTTGGGTTACATGAAGTGGAACTAAACTTGGCTACACTGTAGACTGGTTTTATATATGTAAATAGACGCCTGTTAATAAAAATGCCGAAAGGGGAGGTAGTCCATGCCTAATCGACCCCTCAAGCCAGATAAGGTTGATATGTCCGTAAACCTGGGCGGACTGCAAATGAAAAACCCGGTTTGTACCGCTTCCGGTACTTTTGGATATGGTAGCGAGTACAAAGATTACTTTGATCCTGCCATACTGGGAGCAGTATGTGTAAAAGGAACTACTCTGGAGCCACGCTCGGGCAACCCGCCTCCCCGTATTGCCGAAACACCGGCCGGGATGCTCAATGCCATAGGGCTGGAGAACCCTGGAGTAGAGGCCTTTATTAGTCAATATATGCCTGAACTGCGAGCGCAGGGAGTAACAGTAGTGGCCAATATTGCCGGTAATACTCCCGAAGAATATGCCCAGTTGGCCCAGCGTCTGGATCAAGTAGAGGGAATTGCTGCTCTGGAGTTAAACATTTCCTGTCCCAATGTAGCGCAGGGGGGACTCCAATTTGGTACTGACCCAGATATGGTTTACCAGGTAGTTCATTTGGTGAAAAGCAACACCGAGTTACCGGTCATCCCTAAACTCAGTCCCAATGTTACCGATATTGTAGCTATAGCTCTAGCCGCCCAGCAAGGGGGCGCTGATGCGTTGTCGATGATCAACACCCTGATGGGCATGGCGGTGGATATCGATCGCTGTCGGCCTACCCTGGCCAATATATTTGGTGGCTTGTCGGGGCCGGCTATTAAACCCGTGGCTCTGCGCATGATTTACCAGGTTTATCAGCAAGTCGACCTGCCCATTCTAGGCGGGGGAGGGATCGTTTCTGTTCGTGATGCCCTGGAATTCATGATGGTGGGTGCTTCTGCAGTATCGATAGGAACCGGGACTTTTGTTGATCCGCATCTACCTAGTCAAGTCATAGATGGTTTGCAAGAGTATGCTGAGCAGCATGGCTTAGCTAGTATCAGAGAGTTAGTAGGAGCAGCCCATCAGAATCGACAGGTAAGATGTTAATAAAGAGTATTTACAGGTAACCCCTGAACTGATCTCTTCAGGCGGAGTTTGTAAAGGAGGTTCATTAATGGAAGCAAGAGAACGCATTATTTTAGCCCTGGATGTCGATACCGAAAAGAAGGCTTTGGAACTGGTGGAAAAACTGATGGGATCGGTCGGGGCCTTTAAGGTGGGTATGCAACTGTATAATATATGCGGCCCCCATATTGTCCATCGCATTCAGGAACTGGGCGGACGAGTATTTGTTGATCTAAAGTTTCATGATATTCCCAATACGGTAGCAGCAGCCGCCCGAGTAATGTCGGGCCTAAACTGCTTTATGTTCAATGTCCATGCTGCGGGTGGAAGAGAAATGATGACCGCTGCGGTACAATCTGCTCAAGAGGAAGCAACTCGACTAAGCTGTAGTGCGCCGCTAGCCTTAGCCGTCACCGTACTGACCAGTATTTCCCAACAGCAGTTGCACGATGATATGTTTATTACCAACCGGAGTGTGGAACAAGCTGTGGTGGGCTGGGCGCAAATGGCTCAGGAATGTGGCATGAACGGGGTAGTCTGCTCACCCCAAGAGATTGCCCCGATACGCCAGGCCTGTGGGTCGGACTTTGTAATCGTTACCCCGGGTATTCGCCCTCTCTGGTCAGCCATGAATGACCAAAAAAGAATTACCACACCTTTGGATGCGCTCAAGCTCGGAGCCGATTATATGGTAATAGGAAGGCCCATAACAGCTGCAGAAGATCCCAGGGAGGCTGCTCAGAAAATAATAGAAGAATTGGAGAATCAGTAAATGTTAAAAAAACAGGAAGCTATCGATTTATTTAAAAGATCCAGTGCCTTACTGGAAGGTCATTTTCGTTTAACATCCGGTAAGCACAGCAACCAATATATGCAGTGTGCCCAGGTTCTCCAATACCCAGAAGAAACCGAAAAACTAGCCCGTCATATAGCCGAGGCCTTTCAGGACGACAGAGTAGAACTGGTAGTTGGCCCCGCTATGGGAGGGATAATAGTAGCCTATGAAGTAGCTCGACAGTTGAAAATCCCTGCCATCTTCACCGAGCGTCAGGATGGTGAGATGTGTTTGCGCCGAGGATTTGCCATTCAACCCGGACAGCGTGTTTTGGTGGTGGAAGATGTGGTTACTACCGGAGGATCAGTTCAAGAAGTGATTCAAGTTGTCGGGGCAGCAGGTGGCGAGGTGGTCGGAGTTGGAGTTCTGGTGGATCGAAGTGGCGGCCAGATTGACTTTGGAACCAAAACCCAGGCAGTCTTGAATCTGGATATTCTATCCTGGGAAGCGGAGCAGTGTCCGCTTTGCGCCGAAGGAAAACTGCCAGTCATTAAACCAGGCAGCCGCAGTGTGTAAGGGGGGAGTCAATGAAAGTATATCTGAACGGACAGGAAATGGCCTTCCAGGAAGGTGGATATCAATATATTTTCGTTAAGCCCTATCAGAAACATGTTGAGGACACCGTGGAGAGACCCCAGGGGAAATTGCATTTGCAGATGTATGATAACGGTGTGCAAATACGTACTCTGGTCACCGAAAAAGAGGTTAATACTATCATAAATCGCGACATAGTAGTAGACCAAGTCAATAATAAAGTTTATATATTGGAACCCGATACCCAATATGTGCGCGAGGAT
>CAZTZX010000007.1:40401-43515 GCA_964618175.1 uncultured Syntrophomonas sp.
GCTGTCTTTAAGGTCAACTGATCATTCTGCCTATTGTTCCTGCCTACCAACATCTCCAGTCCATCTGAAGACAGATAACGTCGGGGGGCGCTTTTGGGATGACGTACCTTTTCTTTGCCCTTAACTTTACGTTCTCGCAGATATCCGCCCTTCTCAAGTTCTTCAACGATTTCATCCAACTGATTCAGGTTCTCGGCTTGACTAATAGCAAGTAGGACCGAATCCAGATACTCGATCTCCTCGATAGTCTGCTTTAGATAGGTCTGCAAATGTTTGATAGTAGTGCGGCTCTTATGGTAAGCTTTATAGTATTTTTGCGCATTGCCGATAGGGGTAAGGCGGGGGTCAAGCTCGATAGTGACCTCTTGGCCGGTATGGAAATCTTCCAGGCGGACTTCCTTATTCCCTTTTTGCAGTTGATGGGCGTAGGCAGTAAGTAGCTCCCCCCAAGTTTTAAGCTGCTCCTTATCATGGGCCTTGAGCAGGTCTCCCTCTTGAAAAAAGCGCTTTTTCTGGGCTCTATCCATCCAACCTTTAATTGTACGGCTGAGATTGCTCTGCATCGATTCCAGTCGGAGCTGGTCCATTTTGGCCTTATAGAAATGATCAGCAGCCTGGTTTGCGGATGGGAATGACTGGATCGAATCAGCTGACGGCGGTAAGGGAGTAAAATCAATGACATGCCTATCTTTTTGAACTACGTAAGTTGGACAGGGAGGGTTAGCACCCTTATTTATTTGACTTAGCATGGCATCCAAGAGAGTCTGGAATTCGTACTCACCACACTGTTCTACTGGCATGTTGGGGTCAAGCTGAGCCTGCTGGCATAACTCTCGAGCCGCATAGGGGCTTACGCCCGAGCACAGGTTAAAGAGTGACTGAGATAGGGTGGGGGCAGTGCTAGCCCACATACCCGAGGCAAACTGTTCCAGATCAAGAGTCAGGGGGCTTACTTTGCCCTGATCAGGAGGAATCAAGTATTCCCGGCCGGGAAAAACTTCCCGGTAAGTGCTGACCTCACTGCCATAGCGTTTTATGGCATCTATGATAGCTCCATTCGCCGGGTTGACCAGAATAATATTGGAGTGTTTCCCCATTAGTTCAATAATTAACTTACGTGGTTTCCAGTCTCTGAATTCGTCCAAAGCTTCGATGGTAATATGAACTATGCGTTCGAAACCTACCTGGCGAACCTCTTTGATCTTTCCACCTTCCAAGTATTTGCGCAGGAGCATACAGAAGGAAGGAGGGGAAGTAGGATTGGGGCGTTTTTCGCTGGATAAATGTATACGAGCCCAACGAGCGTTGGCGGATAATAGCAACCTGACGGTGCCATCCGCCGGGGTACGGACGGACATGACGATTTCATCCTTTTCAGGCTGATAGATTTTGTCAATACGGGCATCTCTGAGTTGCTGATCCAACTCGTGGCATATGGCATTTATGGTGAATCCATCAAAAGGCATGCTTTAGTTTCTCCTTTGATTAAAATGAAGGTCAGGTATCATTAAAAGTAAAACAGCCGGTTATACCCGGCTGTAATAGCTGAGACTATGGAAAACATCTATTTTATAACCAGCACCGGGATATTGATCAGTCGGGTCACCTTGTCAGACACGCTTCCAAATATCAGCTCTTGGAATTTATTGATGCGGCGGCTTCCCATGATAATAAGATCGAAATCCGGATTGTTTTCAACTAAATCAATAACCAGGGAGGCAGGATCACCGCCAGCTCTCTTCAATGTGCATTCGATTCCCTGTTCCCTTAACAGATCTTCGTACATTTTGAGTATTCTCAATGACTCAGTCCGTAATTCATCCAGGCGCTCTTGGTTGCGGAGCTTGGTAATGTCTACATCACCAGTGTTATAAACATTGAAGAGATTGATTTTCCCTACGAAACCGTCCTGGACAAGGGCGGCTGCTTTCTCTACAGCTCGGCGGGATTGTTCAGAGTCGTCTACCGGAATCAATACATTTTCAAAAACTGCCATAAAGAGCCTCCTTAAATTCTAAATATGAGCAAGAATTATCGACCGTTCTTCGATTATATCAAATCTTGACTGAAGTAACAAAATAGTGAAAACTAGAGTCTAAGAGAACGAGGAGGTCAGAGAATGGCAGAGAAACCCAGGGTTATTGTGGCCGGCGCATTAGGACGTATGGGTGCCGAAACTGTTAAAGCTATTTTGCAGGATAAGGAACTGCTGCTGGCAGCAGCCGTAGATATTAAGGCTAGAGGTGAGACGGTCAGCGATATTACTGGTTTGAAAGGCTTTTCCGTCACTCTCGAAAACGATCTGGAAAAGGCCCTGGAGGAGACTAAACCTCAAGTATTGGTTGATTTTACTAACCCGCAGGCTGTTTTCAATAATGTGCGCGGTGCCTTGGTTAAGGGAGTTACCTGTGTAGTGGGAACTACCGGATTGAACGAGGTAGAATTAAAACAGTTGGAAAAATTGGCCCAAGAACATGCCGTGGGAGTGGCCGTAATTCCCAACTTTGCTATTGGGGCTGTTTTAATGATGAAATTTGCCCGGGAAGCAGCCCAGTATTTTCCGGATGTAGAAATAATAGAGCTGCACCATGACAAGAAAATGGATGCCCCTTCTGGGACAGCTATTAAAACGGCCGAACTGATTAGTCAGAGTCGTCCTCAGCGTCCTCCCCGCAATATCAGGGAGATGGAAAAAATTGCTGGTTGCCGGGGGGGAGATTTAGATCAAATCCGCATACATAGTGTACGGCTACCCGGCTTGGTAGCTCATCAAGAAGTGATTTTCGGAGGCCTTGGTCAAAGCTTGACTATTCGGCATGATTCCTTTGATCGGGTGGGATTTATGCCCGGGGTGCTAATGGTTATTAAGCGCATGCTGGGCAGACAAGGATTGGTATACGGCATGGAAAACCTATTATAATCCAGTAATTTCTTAGGACGGGTCGTGCCCGTTCTTTTTTTTGCTCCTTTTTAGGTACAACAACAAGTCCAAGCACCAGCCAAAAAGTAAACACATATAATGCTATTAATTGTGTTAAGGTATTTAACCCATAAAGGGGGGCGCGGGTTGAGTTCGGTATTATCTGGACTAAAGGTTGCGGTACTGGGAGGAGA
>CAZTZX010000008.1:0-38516 GCA_964618175.1 uncultured Syntrophomonas sp.
GGGTGGGTTTACCACATCTGTTTTAGTTAAGTGCCTGGCAAGTTGCAAGTCGAACCGCTAGTTCTTAGGCTCCCAGGGGAGCCTGGCAAGGAGGGTGAGGCATTATGATAAGGGCTTTACTGAGCTTTCTAAAGATCCATTTCTCTGTGTCCCGACCCTGGAAACCAGAAGACGATCTGGATTTCCAATTCTGGATGGATCAGCACGGTCTGACCAGCACGCAAAGAGATTTACTGGAATAGTAAAGAAAATGATACTTTAAAAAGAATATGATATGATTGCGCCCGTTACTGACGGGCTTTTTTATGTCGTTAAGCCTGAGTAGAAGAAATATAGGCCTAAACCCAGCATGAATAAGCCGCAGCCAACCAGCAACCCCTGATAGACCCGGGGGGATAATAAAGTTTGACCTTTACTGACCGCCAAAGCTACCAGGGTATACCAGGCCAGATCAGATAGTATGTGACCTGAGAAGAATGATGTTATTCCCGAAAGGCCGCTATTCAGAGCAAAGGTCAGATACCCCAGCCCAATGGTGGCCCACCAGATAGTCCAGTAGGGATTGGAAAGAGATATAAATATGCCGGCTAAAACAGGATGCATGGATACCGGTGCAGAGACAGATCCATCCGCATTGTTAGCCTGAATTGTACTTAGTCGGCCTGACCATACGTCCCTTATCATGGTAATGCCCAGATATACCAGGAAAACTCCGCCGACCAATGCAATGACCATGGTCACCGTGGGTTGAACCAGGAATTGGGCAATTCCAGCCAAAAGGGCTGCTATCAGTGCCAGTTCCAGTAGAGCATGGCCCAACACTATCAGGGGCCCGGCCCCCCAACCTCTTTCTGCACTGGAAACCATGGTAGCAGTCAGTAATGGCCCGGGCATCATGGCCCCGGATAAGCCGACAACAAAGGCGGTAGTAAATAAAGCGGTTGTTTGCATAAGTAAGCTACCTCTAAATGGAAATTATCGCTCATAATTATATAGATTTATCCGCTTTTGTGCAAACCTTGTGGGGGATCAGTAGACAATTAATGGAAATTTAAGTGGTGGATAAAAAAAGTCTAAAAATTATCGCTAAGTTTTCACGGAACATTCACATTTCTTGGTTATAATGATCAACAGGGGACTACCAGAAAGGAGCTGAATTACAAGTGAAGAAATTTACCAAAATCATCATTTTGTTTGTTATAGCATTCGTTTTAGGGGGAGCGTTTGTGGCTGATCAACAGGGAACCTCTCTGTGGGGGGCTCTGACAGGCAAGGAGGCTTCCCCCGTAGTGGAAGTAGGCAAATCTCAAGATGCCGTAAGTGCTTCCTTACCTCTCGCCCAGGGCGCTATGACGGTAGCTGATATCGTCGAAAAGGCCAGCCCGGCAGTAGTAAATGTCAAGGCTAAAGTACAGGTGAGTGCAATGGCCGATAATCCGTTTTTTAATGATCCTTTTTTTCGGCAGTTCTTTGGTGACCAGTTCCGATACGACAACAGTCCGCGCTATGAAACTGGTATTGGCACAGGATTCTTAATAACCAAAGACGGGTATATACTAACCAATCAACACGTTGTTGAAGATGCTGTTTCGGTATCAGTTCAGCTCAATGGAAAAACCGAGGAAACTCCAGCTAAGGTCGTAGGGCAGGATAGAGAACTAGACCTGGCAGTGCTGAAAATAGAAGGGAACAACTATCCAGTACTAAGCCTAGGGGATTCCGATAAGATGCGAGTGGGCGAATGGGTAATTGCCATAGGTCAGCCTTATGGGTTGGATCATACTGTAACTACCGGAGTTGTTTCAGCCACTGGCCGCCCCATCACTATAGAGGATCGCAATTACAAGAATTTGATCCAGACAGATGCTGCTATTAACCCCGGCAATTCCGGAGGGCCGTTGCTAAACCTGCGCGGTGAAGTCATAGCCATCAATACGGCTGTTAATGTTCAGGCACAGGGTATTGGGTTTGCCATTCCCACCAGTACAGTAAGCGAGGTCTTAAAGGATCTGATCAGTGGAAACAAAATCGTGCGTCCCTTCCTGGGAATAAGTATGAGTGATATAAATGATGAGGTAAGAGCCGAAGTTGGACTGAGCACTGATATCCAGGGAGTGCTGATAGTAGAGGTGGTCAGCGGCAGCGCTGCGGCCCAGGCTGGTGTAGCGCGGATGGATGTTATTACCGCTATTGACGGAACTAAAATAGAATCGGGCACTAACCTGCAAGAAATAGTTTCAAGACACAAAGTAGGTGAAAAAATCACCCTGGAGATCATTCGCCAGGGTAACCCCATCACCCTATCAGCCACCCTACAAGCCAAACCGTAAGGGCAAGTAACTATGAGACCCGGGCAAACGCCCGGGTTTTTAGTATGCATTCAGTGAAAGGTGGACATATACCAAGTAGTAAGGTGCAGGCCAGTAAGATGCCAGACAGCCACCAGACTGTACAGCGTTGCTACCAGGGCAGAGGCCGCCAAAGCCCGCTGAAAATTTATCTGCGCATAGATGGTGATGATGGTTACGAAGACAGCCGCCACCGCAACTTTAAGCAATACGGCACCGGCAGGGGTTGCTTCCAGTAAATATCGCATCAGCGGATTACCTTCCACAGCCAGACCCTCCCGGATTAGCTGTATGGTATGGATGATGTCATACAAGTTGAGGTAAATGATGAGAAACAGCAACATCATTAAATAGAGTTGCTGGCGCGCTGGATTCTGAGCTGAGATTGTCATTGATCTATCAAACATCCTCATAGCGAACTTCATCGGATTATTGTTACTATATTCATAAGATCACCATACTATGATCCGGATATTCACCTGGACAGAAATAGCGGCATTCATCTCGAACACCGCATGGAGAAACCAGTTGCTTATTTACCTATTTTCCTTATTAACGCTCCCACACTGCCCAGACAGGATCCAATACCCAGGAAGAGCAACATGCCGCCCCCGGTGAGTGGCAGTTCATCCAGGGCATCAATTAAGTTAGGTGCTTCAGCAGGGGATTGGGTAGGGGGCTCTGGTAATACTGCCACTTCTTTCTTTTCAAATGGTTCGTCAGGAGGCGGCTCGTTATCATCCCCAGGGGGATCATTCGGGGGGTTATTGGGAGGATCATAGGGTGGATCGTATGGAGGATCGTCCGGTGGTCCGCCTCCATCAGTTTGCTGATAAACCAGCTTTATTTGAAAGCGATACTCTGCGGCTTGATCTGCATTTTGGCGAATGCGGGCGATGACCCTTATAGACTGCTGGCTGTTCTTATCCAGGGTTTTGTTTTTTAAGGACTGACCTTCGCCATCGGTGACAGCCACCAAGACACAGTCGGGCTTATCAATAAGCTCAATACCTACGCACTCGGCGGGTTTACCGGAGATGTTGGTTACTTTCGCTTCTACCCAAGCCTGATAACCTGGGTAGCCGTTTAAGATGGTATATTCCAGGTAATTATTCCCGGTCAGGCGGCATTCCAGGGTGCCGATATCAGCAGGTGAGTTGGGATTGCCGGGATCCAAATAATCAAGAGTGCCGGGGAGATCACTGGATTGGAATTCAGGCATCCAATCCACCAGGTCTTTTGGTTGATCAGCCAGAGCCGCTGAAATGGGCACCAGGCTCAGGAATATGGTCATTAGTAAACAAGCCAGCTTTTTCATCCGCTCACCTTCCTCTTGTCATATATATGTAAATTACAGGCAGATAATTCAAGTATCACTCCATAAGTACGGCTCAAGAATATAGAAAATAGAGTCATTGGTCATTGCGATGAAAATGCTTTTGAGCTGTCATTGCCCCCTTCGGGGACTACTGGTATTCGCTCACGCTCATGACTATTGTTGCGAGCGAAGCGTGGCAATCTCTAAGCTCAAACCGTAGATAGTGACAGAGATCGCCACGTCGCTACGCTCCTCGCGATGACAGGCTAGTCTTTTTCGTTAAGATTCATGGTAGCCTATCAAAAATCCATTTCTTCTGTCTTCTTCTTAGCAGGACTAATATTTTCCGAAACATCATGCTCTGACCATAGTGGTGAAGGACGGTAGGTATAGAGCAAAGGTTCACCGATAACATAGAAGTTGTAGATCCCCTCTGCCACCATTTCATAAAGGATAGGCTGGCAGATCTCGTCCGCAACTGCTACCAGGTTTTCAAAGGAATCGACCTTTAGCAGCAGGTCTTTAGAGATTCTCGGTAGGCCTTCGGCAACATGAACAATACGATCGCCGTGCTTCTTGAAAATACCGGCCAATTCACGGGTCAAAGGATCGACCGTTATTCCCCGAGTCACCACCAAGGTTCCCGCCAGGAGTATAAGCAAAACACAACTAATTATCAACCAGGTCAAACGGGCTTGTTCAACCCCAGGAATAGGTACGGTCTGCATCTCAGTTATACTGCCTTCCTTTTTATCTTCTAAGGTGCCTTCTACCATGAAAGAGTTACCTTTGATAGGAATGATCATATAGGGAGCAGCCTGTAGCGGGGTCTCTCCCTGCTCGGTCTTAACTGTCCCCGTAATATCATAGGTGACCTTCAATTCCACGATATCAGCCGAGAATCTAACTTCCTTTGCGACCGCTTCGACAAAATCAGTATAATGCCTAATGTTGATGGGGGCGGCCGTACTCAGTTCCAGCCGATCCTGCTGTACAGAGAAGGGGGTAGCCGGAACCACGCTGTTGTTTATCTCCCAGGCTTTCACTTTTATTCTTTCTTCACCCTGTTTCTTCTCCACATAGCCGGTCAACCAAGCCGTGGAGGAATACTGCCCTTGGATATTAGCTGGCTTTTCGCTGGTCATAAGGTAATTAAAGTGGGCCTCGATATAGTCGGTCAGAGGAGTGATATAAGCCTGCCCCGGGCCAGCCGACTGTTGGGGGAAATAGTTGTTGGGGGTGAAGAAGACCTGATAATCAATCCCAGCGGTGCTTTCAAAGGAATAGACCGGGACTTCCTTTTTTTCCTGGGTAGGCTGCAGGTATTTCATGGCAGTCATCCCAGCGGTAATTAGAAATAATATAGTAAGGCCAATCAATAAAGCCCGGCGGGTAGTCTTATTTAGATCAAATCTATCTTTCATAATTGAGGTTACCCCTTTCGGATCTGAAAGTAGCTGTGTTTAAGTGAAATTGCGTACCTGAATGGTGAGCAGGCCGGCTTTGGGGATAACTGTCACCACTTTACCCTGCACAGCTTGCGCTGGAACCGGATCGGTATCTCTTTCCAAGTTACCGTCGCCTTTGGTAATGTATTTCTTTTTGCCTTCCTCGACCGTTTCATCGACTATACGATGGGTTACTTTCATGTTGTTGAGAGGAAACATGATCACATCGCCCACCTGGACTTCATCGCCTGTGGCTCGTTTAATGATGACCACATCGCCGATATTCATGGTGGGTTGCATGCTGGCACTGACGATCACCCGGGGTGCATAGGCAAATACTCCCATGGAAAACCATAAGATCAGGATGGCTGCCACACCGGTAAAAGCCCAACCCCACAGGCTCTCGCCCTCATTTATCCGGCGGGTGATTTTGGCGATATCCTCGTTATACAGCTGGTAAACCAGCAGTAGCCCCAATATCGGAGCTAAAGTACCCAATAGAGTCTGGGGTATCAAACCTTCATTGGGCAGGATAGGGGATAAATACTCCACCGCCACCAGCAGGCCCTTATAGACAATGGCCGGAAAGGCACCACCCAGATAGGCCAGATAGGTCAAGAGCAGGTTTTGGGATAAATCCGGAAACAAATTGGTTCCTATGAATTTGGTTATAGCCTCAGTGCCTTGCAGGGTGCTCAGTTTGGTCAGGGGAATGGCTAAAATTGTAAAAAATGAGGCCAGCAGCGGAATCCCAGTCAAGGGGCGGAGGCGAAAGTAGCGATTCATCAGCCAGGCCCGGCTCATCTCAGTGGCAATCAGCACTGCCCCTAAGGAAACGAGGTTTATGGCTATACCCATCAGGCGGCGGTCATAGGGACTGTTACCAAAACCAGCCATCCCTCCCTGCAGCAGAATAGCCAGTATGCCGATAATAGCACATAACACCGCCAGCCAATTAAGGGGTGTCTTATGCCGCAACTTAGCAGCGGGTCTCACTCTGGGAATGCGAAGCAGGTAAAGTATAAGCAGGGCCCATGTTAGTGAGGGCAGCAGATAGTTGCCAGTAAAGCCTCCCCAGCGCGGCCCATAGACTAGGTTATCCAGCAAAAAGGCGGTCAGTAAACCAGCCAGCAATACCAGGGAGTATTTATGTGATTGTCGATATAAAATCATAGCAGGTCTGTTGATCATGACTCACCGTCTTTTACTGCCATTGATAATATTGCTTTTGTTGACCTATAAAACAGATGTCTAGAGTACAGGAGGGGAGATTCCCCTCCTGTTTAACCTTTACTCTGCTGTGTCTTAGTTATCATAGGGAGGAAAGGGGTAATTATCTTGTCTAGGGAATGTAATCTGGTCTGGCATGGTGTCGAAGTCATATTCGTTCCACTGTACTCCCTTGAGGGTTAAAGAAAAGTTAGCTGAAGCATTTTGTGGACAAATTGCGCCGCTTTCAAGGTTTTCTATCACACGGAAGACGATCATAACCGGGATCTCTTTTCCAGGATCGAGCTGATAACCTTCGAGTTCAACAGTTTTTGCTGTGTCTGCTGGGTCGCGGAATTCTACGAGCAGCCACTCAGGAATACCGTCCTTCCCGCCTAGTTCCTCAAATTTAACCGGTACGGTTCCTACGTTCTTAATTTTTATATCGACATACTCCTGATAGCCGGGATAACCATTCTTCAGAGAAATCTGCAGTTTATCATAACGGGATACCTTATCCTGGTCGCCAGTGCCTTCTTCTCTAGCAGACTTCTTAATTACGGTCGTCAGGCTTCCGATATTTTTGTTTTCATTGGGGTTGCCTGGATCCATAGTATCCAGACCATCATGATCGTCGTCGGTTCCGTATACATCCCCGTCCTCATAACCGGTGTAATTCGGATCAGGATCCACCTGGTGCAGGTCGGCCCACTCCAGATCAACAATACCGGTTTTGGCAGTGGCATCCACATAGAGAGTGTCAAACCACATAGCATACGCTCCGCCCAGAGCGGCAAACGCAAATACCAAAGTTAACGCCAGAACTTTAATCTTTTTCATTCTACAACCTCCTGAATTTCATTGGTTATGGATTGTTCAGTCAAATCATTCTCAGTGCCTGACCCATCCATTTCCGATCCATAGAAATTTGTCTCAGAAACATTGTTCTCAGTGACTAATCCATCAGTTTCAGGTGCCGGGACAGTAATGATACCCTCTACCTGCAGCGGTTGATTCCACCAGCGCTCCAGCTCATCCGCATCTCCATTCCACTGGATGCAGTTAATGTCCAGATCCAGATGATAGTCTCCAGGTGCTGTTCCGGGAAGGATTTCAATACGAATGTTACCTTTTACGGTCTTGTCCGGATCAATTACCGACTCATCACCGTCCTCAGGACTAACCGTCACCCACAGAGATTCGAAGGGATACTCTGCGGTGACGATCTTAACGGGTACGGTGCCGTAATTTTTAACCGCAAAGGAATAATTCAATGTACTGCCCGCAGCTGCAGTAGCTTCAACGGAGATTTTACCTCCCTCGACTGATAGGTTACCAACCTTGAGAACATTAGAGTCCATCAACATACTGTCTACCCAGGGATCCCCGGTATCGACCACAAATACCGGTTCGATATGGCCGGTTTTGACGGAACCCTGGATGCTGAGCCCTTCATTCCACGCTGCAATAGCCGGTTCGATCAAACCTGTACCAGCCAGCAGAGCGACCCCTATGATCAGAGGGTATCCCAGGCTGTATTTGGTTTTTCGCGCCGACTTCGCTATGTGTCTTCACCTTCCTTTCCTGTTCATTAGACCGTCTTTTGATCCGGTACTCCATTTACGGGCAAACCACAATTAGGAGCCCCGATCAAATGATCTCCAATCCCTCCGCCTTTTTGGCCACGTTATGTATACTTTTCTTTAAAACCATTATTTGCTCTCATAAGAAAAAGCATACATTAACCAAAGCGGATTGGAATCTTCCAAGCCAATAATACCAACGATTATGAATCAACTGCTATCGTCCGCAGGGAGGTAAAATAGGGGATAAGAGAACGGCAAAAGTAGGAAGCAATGGGACTGGGGGGAGGGGTTTTATCATGATAAGGGCAGAAAGGATTAAGCCGGGGGATGAAGCGGAATGAAGCCGGACTAATTCGACATGTGTCAGAGGCGGTGGGGAGGCAGGTGGGATCATCCTGAGCGGTAGCGAAGAATCTATGGTGTTTACAAGACTCTTCGCTATCGCTCAGAGTGACAATATTGGAGGATTTATCAAATTATGCAAAATCCTCAGATACCAAGATAAATGGCCAGCATCAAAGATCAACCCATGCTGGCCGGGTTTTAATTACACATTGAAGATTATGGTGGACATTGTCACATATGTTTATGGAAAGGCGATTTTACGGTTGGGGCCGATAAAGCCATGTAGCTTGTCGGCTAGTCCGGAGTTAATTACAAAAGAGATGGCTTCACTGCGACCATGGATATCCAGTTTGCGGTAGATACTTCGCAGGTGGGACTTGGTGGTGGAAAGTGATATGAAGAGAGCATCAGCGATTTCCTGGTTGGAGGCCTGTTTGCCTAAAAGCCGCAGGATTTGGATCTCGCGGGGAGTCAGCAGTTTCAGAGCATCTGACACCGAGCTGGCTTCCTCCTGAAATGACTCCGAAGACATACGGGGCAGGCAAAGCAGTCCAGCGTGAACGGTTAGTTCTATGGCGTGAACGATATGAATAGGCAGCAGACGGGAAGGCAGACAGCCTTTAATCCCCGATCTGACCAGGTGGTTAACGTTGCATAGATTGGGATTGTCAACAATAATGATTGGAAGTGTACACAAGCCTGGTAATTCATCAACCAGGTCATCAGGACAGTTGGTTTCCATTTTCCATATCAATACATCGGGATAAAGACGGGCGGTAGCACTAAGAAGCTCTTCACTACTCTTGGAAGCCACAACTTCTCCGGTGCTGCCGGCTTTGAATGCCATAGCCAGGCTGTCCCGCCATTGAGGATTGTCTCCGACGATCATTACTCTAAAGTTTCCCATTGTTATCACCCCACGGAATTCATATCCATAAAAATATATGCTCTAAAGTGAGCAAATATAGTTATATACTATATTTACATAAAATGGGAAATAAGTAAAGGGCAGGGATGCAGCTGCTGGAAAGTTGTAGGGGACGTGGGCATTGTCTCCTACAACTCACCACTAATTCCTACTGCAGGTGCTTATATATTTTTTCCAAGACCGCACCGGTGGTGTTGGTATCGATCTTTATCAAGGCAGCGTGATCTAGATGGGTGGGGCCTCTATTGATAATGATCAGATCCTGGGTGAGGGTGGAGAACTCCTTGACAAAACCAGCCAGGGGATAGACAGTCAGGGAGGAGCCGATGACGATCACCAATTGGGATGACATGATCAATTCACGAGCATCCATATAATTGTAGATATTCTCTCCAAACAGGACTACGTCCGGCTTGATAATATTGCCACAGGTCGAACAGCGGGGGACCGTCTCGGGATAATCGACCACATAACTGGCATCATAGCGGGCCTGGCACCTGCTTCCCTGGCAAACGAACTGCTCCGCATTGCCGTGAATGGGAATAACCTTTTTACTGCCGGCTTTTTGATGAAGGTTGTCAATGTTTTGGGTGACCACTCCGGCCAGATAGCCTTCCTGTTCCATACGGGCCAGCATATAGTGGGCCTGGCTGGGCTCCACGGAGGGAAAATTGAAATACTGGCGGTAGAACCCGTAGAATTCATCGGGGTTGTGACGGAAAAAATCAATATTAATAATGCGCATTACGCGGTCTTCACCTAGTTTTCGATAGATACCATTTTCACCGCGAAAGTCGGGTATGCCTGCCTCGGTGCTGATGCCGGCTCCAGTTACCACTACCGTTTGGCGTGAGTTTTTGATGACCTCGGCTGCTCGCCTGGTAAGATCCTGCATATAAATACCTCCTGAACCAGGGTTTGACTACAATATACACCGGGTGTTCTGGGATGTAAACCAATGTGGGCTGATCAGGCTCATCGGGTAGCCTATACCTCGAAGGAGCAGACATTCATTTGCAGGGCCAGCACCTGGCTAACTATAACTAAAAATTATTTATATAATTAGCTATAAAGTGATATAGTGGCAGTAGAAAATGGATTAGAAGACCTGAATCATAAAAGAGGGTTAACATCGGACCCATGCCGGGAAATAATCAGGTGAGGGTTGATAGGGCAAAATAATGCCAACTTATTAATTCAAAAAAGGGGAGTTTGCAATGGGACACATTGTTGATGCACGGGGCCTAACCTGCCCACAGCCGGTTATTCTGACTAAACGCGTTATGGATAAGGGCGAGACGGATCGCCTGGTAACCATCGTTGATCAAACCGTCGCTCTGGAGAACGTGACGAAACTGGCGCGCAGCCAGGGCTATGATGTGGAGGTTGAGGACAAAGAAGGAGATTACTATATCACTATGATCCGATCCGAGGAATGCACCACCGAAGCAGCTGATTTGCAGGACAATGTGACCATTCTTATTACTAACCGTTATTTTGGGCAGGGTGAAGAAGAACTGGGCCAAGTCCTGATGAGGAGCTTTTTGTATACTCTTGGTGAAATGAATGGTCGGGTAAAGAGTATCATTTTTATGAACAGTGGTGTGTTTCTTACTACGGAAGGCTCGGAAGTGTTGGAAATTTTGCAGGGTCTGAACCAGGAAGGGGTACAAATACTTTCCTGTGGAACCTGCCTGGATTTCTATGGCCTGAAAGAAAAGCTGGCCGTAGGCGAAATCACCAATATGTATACGGCCGTCGAGATGCTGAGTTCCGCGGAGCGTAGTATAACTCTATAGAAAGAGGCAGATGTGGTGGAAGTCATTTATATGGATAATGCCGCCACCTCGTATCCCAAACCAGAAACAGTCTATGATGCTGTAGATAGTTTTAACCGATATATGGGAGGGAATCCGGGGCGAGGAAGCAACCGGTCAACACTACAGGCGGGATCAGTTATTCAACAGACTCGCGAAGCACTGGCCGGGTTATTTAATATTAAGGATAGTTTGCGCATTGCCTTTGCGCAAAATGTGACCGATGCCATAAATATCGGGTTAAAGGGGATACTGCGTCCCGGTGATCACGTTATTACCACCAGCATGGAACATAACGCTGTCGCCCGTCCGCTCCACTTTCTGAGTCAACAGGGGGTAGAATGGACTGCTGTACCCTGTGATAGTGAAGGAAAACTGGATCCCGAGGACATGCGCAAAGCGATCAAGTCCAATACGCGTATGATTTGTATGCTGCACGCTTCTAATCTTATCGGTACGATCATGCCGATTGAAGCGGTAGGCAATATCGCCCGCCAAGAAAATGTTCTGTTTATGGTGGATTGCGCCCAGACAGCCGGGGTACTGCCCATTGATGTGGAACAGTGTAATATTGATCTGCTGGCTTTTACCGGACACAAAAGCTTGTATGGGCTGCAGGGAACCGGGGGGCTTTATGTACGTCCTGGTTTGACTGTTAATCCACTCAAGCACGGCGGAACCGGATCATTTTCAGAGCATTTGCAGCATCCGGTTTTAATGCCTGACAGCTTGGAAAGCGGCACCCTCAATACTCCGGGGTTGACTGGTCTGTTAGCCGGCATTCAATTTATTGAAGCCACCGGACGGGAAAGTATTCATCGACGCGAGCAGGTTTTAATGGAACGCCTGACGGAGGGCTTATCATCTATTAAGGGAGTAAGCATCTATGGTCCGGCTGATCTTAAACAGCGCACGGCAGTTCTGGCTATGAATATTGAAGGGGTGGACTGCGGAGAACTAAGCGTCAGCCTTGATTATGAGTACGGAATTGTAATCAGGTCAGGATTGCACTGTGCGCCCCTGGCTCATCAGACCATTGGAACCTTTGAGAGTGGGGCTTGCCGGTTTAGTCCAGGTTTTTTCACTTCTGAAGAGGATATAGATGCGGTAATAAGGGCTGTGCATGATCTGGCAGTCAGATAATAAAGGCACAAGCACCTTCCATCCTGCTATTGCTACGCAAAATATTCCCACATGAAAAAACTTCATAAAACTAGTTGCCAAAAGAAATGTAATACCATATTATTATTGTAGACAAAGGAGACAAAATTGCTCCAAATAGAGAAAGGCTATTCTTATGCAGATTACCAGACAAAGCGAATATGCCATCCGCACCATGTTGGAATTGGCCCGAGCTGTCGATGGAGAACTGCTGTCAACTCGGTTTATTTCCGAGCAGCAGGAAATCCCAGAGGACTTTCTGAAAAAGACTATCAAGCTGTTGGCATTAGCAGATTTGGTCAGCACTCAGCGGGGTACAGGTGGCGGGGTAAGACTGGCGCAACCAGCAGAACAGATCACTATGTTTGATATTATTACTGCCATAGAAGGTCCCATTTCTCTGAATGTGTGTCTATCACCTACCTATAACTGTCCTAATCAGCCCAGCTGCCCATCCAACCGGGTTTTGTGGAGGGCTCAGGATGCCCTGGTTAGTGAGTTGAAGAAAGAGTCACTGGCTGATATGCTCCAGTTAATATAGCTTACTAAGCAGGACTCAGTTTGCCCTCAAAGAAGACCAAAAAGGTAGAATATATCTCATTATTAAAAGCAGCAAGAGGAGGAAGAATTATGTATTGTAACCAGTGTGAACAGACTGCCAAAGGATTGGCTTGCACGGCAGTTGGTGTCTGCGGTAAAAAGCCAGAGGCAGCCGCATTACAGGATCTAATTCTGCACGGTCTACAGGGATTAAGTAAATATGCACAGGCCGCCCGGGCGAAAAAAATCGAGGTTAGTCAGGCAATCAATCAGTTTACCATGGAAGCCTTGTTCGCGACGCTTACTAATGTTAATTTTGATCCGGAAAGGCTGCAAGCTTACATTTATCGGGGCGAGCAGTACCAGCAAGATCTAAAGAAGGCCGGCGCTAGTATCGGAGAAACGGTTAAAGAGGTAACTGGTCAAACGGTAGCTGCCTTGGTAGAGGAAGGTGAGCAGGCCAGGCATTTGGTTGATATGGATCAACCGGAAGACATTTGCTCCCTGCAGCAGATATTAGTTTATGGACTTAAGGGAGTAGCGGCTTATGCCCATCATGCTCAGGTATTGGGCCAACAGGATGAGCGCATCTATGAATTTACTCATCAAGCTCTGGCAGCAATAAATGATCCCAGCAAGGATCTATCTTTCTGGTTGGAAATGGTTCTTAAATGTGGAGAGATCAATTTAATTACTATGGAACTTCTAGATGCGGCCAATACCGGAACTTATGGTCATCCGGTACCTACCTCTGTTCCTCTGGGGCATACTCAAGGTAAAGCTATCCTGGTATCAGGACATGACTTGCATGACCTGGAAGGCTTGTTGCAAGCGACCGAAGGAAAAGGAATAAATATCTATACGCATGGAGAAATGCTTCCTGCCCACGGTTATCCGGAACTGAAAAAGTATCCTCATTTGGTGGGCAATTACGGAACTGCCTGGCAGAATCAGCGCAACGAATTCAACCAATTTCCGGGACCGATCTTAATGACGACCAACTGCATTCAGGAACCCCGGGACATTTATAAAGAAAATATCTTCACTACCGGACCGGTAGCATGGCCCGGAGTAACTCATGTGCCCAATGGCGAGTATGACCTGCTTATCAACAAGGCCTTGGAAATGCCTGGGTTCACTGAAGATCTAGAATCCGGGTCAGTTATGGTAGGATTTGCCCACAACACAGTTATCGGAGTTGCAGATACTATAATAGAAGCAGTGAAGTCGAAAGACATTCGTCATTTTATGGTGGTTGGAGGATGTGATGGGGCTAAGTCAGGCCGCAGTTACTTCACTGACCTGGTAGACCAGGCGCCTCAAGATACGGTCATATTGACTCTAGGTTGTGGTAAATACCGTTTCTTCGATCATGACCTTGGTCAGATCGGGGACATTCCGCGGTTGCTTGATTGTGGCCAGTGCAATGATGCCTTTTCAGCGGTAAAAATTGCTACGGCTCTGGCGGATGCCTTCCAATGCGGAGTAAACGATCTGCCACTGTCACTGGTATTATCCTGGTATGAACAGAAGGCAGTTTCCATTCTGCTTAGCCTTTTATACCTGGGAATCAAAGACATTCGGTTGGGCCCGACACTGCCAGCCTTTATTACACCTGGCGTGTTGAATGTGCTGGTGGAAAACTTCGGTATCAAAGCTATTACTACTGCGGAACAAGACCTGCAGGATATCCTGCAATAATATGATAACCAGGGGGGCTGGAGTCGCCCCCCCCCGCAAATAAATGATGCTGATTAAATGTCTAGGGTGTTACAGAAGATAGAAGAGGAGATGATTATTGGTGGAGTGGACTGAAGAAGCACAGGCTTATCTGGAAAGAGTGCCCTCATTCGTACGCTCCATGGCCAAGCGGGCGGTGGAAAAAGATGTTCGTTCGCAGGGGAGAAATCAGGTAACTGCCGAAGATGTGGCCCGCGGACATCAAAAACATATCGCTTTTGCCGAGGACAAACCGGAGGATCAAGCCAAAACCCGCATAGCGGTTATTCGCTGTGAAACTGTCTCGGAAGTCTGCCCGGGAGTGGCCTGTTTCAAAGCATTTAACAAAAGGCACAGCCATTTTAAGGGTTATGGGGACAATACTGAAATTATCGGTTTTGTTACCTGTGGTGGCTGTCCGGGAAGACGAGTATCTCGCTTGGTCGGCAGTCTGAAAAAACATGGTCTGGATGCGGTACACCTGTCCTCGTGTATGATGTTGGACACAGATTACCCAGCCTGCCCGCATGTTAAGGAAATTAAGGCGATGATCGAAAGTAAAGGTATCAAAGTGGTGGAGGGAACCCATCACTAGTAAAGCAGAAAAGCGGGGTGAATAAAAATGGTGGCAAGAACAATTGTAAAAATTGATGAAGAACTATGTGATGGCTGCGGGGTCTGCATCAGTCCCTGTGCCGAGGGTGCTCTAATGTTGGAAAATGGCAAGGCCAAGGTCATAAGGGAAGAATTGTGCGATGGAGCAGGCGTTTGTCTAGCTGTCTGCCCTACCGGGGCTTTGTCTCTGGAGGTTCGCGAAGCTACTGAGTTTTCGGAAATAGCCGTGGAAAAACATCAGGCCAGTCAGCCCCGAACCTATATTCCGCAAAACTGCTCCTTGTGCGGAACCAGCGAAGACGACAGTAGTTTGATCGCTTTCAAACACAAAGGCCAGTCCCAGTGGTGCTGTACACACTGTTTGCCCCAACTGATCCATGGGTAAATGGATGTTTTTACCTGAAAATAAATATTGCCATAATCGGCCTGGCTGGTTATACTATAAATAGGTGGCGGAGAGCAAGAAGTCAAATACCTGTTTCAAGTCCACTAAGTTGTTTTAAGTGAATCAGTCAAAAGTAAAGCCTGTTTAGTTAGACCCTAGTTATTTCAAATAGATTCTTAGGCGGTTAACGTTTCGAGAGGTAGGAAGTTTCCTATAGCAAAATCAGTAAACCTTTCTCCGCCACCCCTAATAGACTAAGAAGATCGCTGTAAAAGCGATCTTTTTTTGTGTATTGGGGCAAATAGAGGAGAAGATGCAGGAGGCGGCGGCGGGCCTGTTTCTTCTCGTCGTAATTACGTAGTATAATAATTGGAGAATTTCGATGGGAAGCAGGCGATGGCCGCAGTGCCAAACGGTCTGAGGCCTCATTTTGATGTTTAGGAGAGCAAGATGATCAAGGGAAGCTTGCAGAATAAAGTGTGTCTTATTACTGGTTCCAGCCGAGGCATCGGAGCTGCCATTGCCAGGGCAGCAGCGGCCGAAGGAGCAGCGGTGGCAGTCAACTACCGTTCCTCCCAGCAGCAGGCGGAGTTACTGGTTGAGGAACTGCGAGACTTAGGAGCCCAGGCTTTGGCGGTTCAGGCGGATGTAGGATCATCCGGGGAGGTAGAAAAACTGTTTATCTCGGTGGAACAGGCCTTGGGGCCGGTTGCTCTGCTGGTAAACAATGCGGGAACGTCCCTGCGAGAATTGGTCACTGATACCAGTGATGAACAGTGGGAGAGGGTCATTAAAACCAACTTAAAAGGTCCCTTTTTATGCTGTCGCCGAGCTCTGCCCTATATGATTCGCGCCCGTTGGGGAAGGATTGTTAACATAGCCTCCATATGGGGCTTGTTGGGTGCTTCCTGTGAGAGCGTTTATGCGGCCTCCAAAGGTGGGTTGATCCTTTTTACGAAATCACTGGCCCGAGAAGTAGCATCGTGTGGAGTGACCGTGAATGCTCTGGCACCGGGACCGATAGGCACCGACATGCTGGCAGAAGAATTGACAGTTCAGGAATGTGAGGAACTGGCGGAGCAAGTACCGGTGGGCAGGTTGGGGAGTCCGGAAGATGTGGCGGCACTATGCGTGTTTCTTCTTTCTTCTGGAGCAAACTACATAAATGGTCAGGTTATACCGGTGGATGGCGGCTGGACTGCCTGATGGTAAGGAAATAAGTAGTCTAAGCAGAAAGGGGCTAATTATTTGCAGCAACGTACATTGGGATTATCAGCTTCGGTAGTAGCTATTGGCACTTGGGCTATAGGAGGCTGGCGCAGCGGCTATCACCGATTTGGTCAACAAATTTAGTTTGTAAACAGGTTATGGGGCCAGGCCATAGAAGCGTTCTGACCCCTAAGGGAGGACGTTCTAATGCCAAATTATGATCTCGTTTTATTTGATTTGGACGGGACTTTGACCGATCCCTGGGAAGGCATTACTAAATCGGTTCAATATGCGCTGGCTAAAATAGGTATTAAGGAGCCGGATCGCGACAAGCTGACTGCCTTCATTGGCCCACCGCTGGTAGAATCATTTGAGCATTTTTACCATTTAAGCCCAGAGCAGGCCTGGTTGGCTGTGCAGTATTATCGCGAGTACTTCTCCGAATATGGATTGTATGAAAATCGGGTGTACGAGGGTATACCAGAACTCCTGCAGGCTCTCAATGACCGCCAGATACCCCTGGGGGTGGCTACCTCCAAGCCCACCCTTTATTCAGCGACCATTCTTCACCATTTTGATCTCAACAAGTATTTCCGGGTAGTAGTGGGCAGCAATATGGACGGTTCCCGGGTGCTAAAGGCGGAGGTAATTGCGTCCAGTATCAAACCCTTTGACAGAGGCAGTCAGGTGCTCATGGTCGGGGATCGTCGCCATGATATTGAAGGAGCGCGCAGTAATGAAATCGATTCAGTAGCAGTGGCCTATGGTTATGGAACGGTGGATGAACTCCAGCAAGCACAGCCTACCTATTTGGTACATACGGTGGAGGAATTAGCCCAACTGTTGCTGGGAAAATTGAACCAGAATTGTGATGCTGATGCAAGCGGGATGATTAATGTGAAGGTGCGGGAGTAGATGGATATTTTCATCCGTTATCCTGTGGTAAGCCCGCTCGGGTCGGCACGGAGACCGACCCCTACCAGTCCAGACCGCAGATGCAAGAAAGAACTGTCCCCTCTTGCATCAGTAGTAGTGACCGTTATCGCAGATAACCTGGCCATTTTCCACCAGGTAGTCCAGATGGATCATGTCCATGACATATTCGTAGAGCAGAAATATCTCTTGGGGAGGCGGCAACTTCTGATAGCAGGGTAGGCAGCGGGATATGTCTGGCAGAGTATGGTGCCCGCGGCGAATGCAGTCTAAAATACGCTCTTGCCGATAAAGGATAATATCCCGGTACGCTTTGAGGCGGGTCGGGACTTTTTCTTTTATAATTGCCTGTCCGTGACCGCTGACCACAAAACCAGGTTTCAATTCCAGCAAGCGGTCAATCGAGTTGAGTAAATCAGCAATGCTACAGTTAAGGTTGCCATACCAAGGGCCAAAAGTGGAGAGATCTAAGTCGGCTGTAAAAACAAAGTCCTGCTCCGGAAAGAAGAATCCGCAGTGCCCGGCGGAGTGCCCGGGCAGATGCATGACCTGGGTCTGAACATGGCCAAAGTCAAAAATCTGCCCATCCTGAATGTGACCGGTCACCGTGATGGGGCGATAGTGGATGGCATCCATGTAAAGCTTATGTAGACGCTTGTCCGGAACTAACTGATGAAAACCGAACTCCTCCAGATAGATATCGGCTGATTCGGCCATGGGCTGATCTGCGGGGTGCATGAGAACCTCGCCGGTGTTGAGATGGGGGGTAAGAAAACAGTGATCCAGGTGTCCGTGCGACTGCAGCAGTAGATCTATAGGTCGAGACTTGAGAAACTCGCGGCCGTCATCGGGGGGACTGGAATCAATTAAGCCGGTACGATCATCATCGATCCACACACAATTGCAGTAAGGAAACTGAAACCGCGGCAATTCCAGTACGGTTATGCGATGAAAAAGCTTATGAATCAACTGGCCCGACCCCTCCCCCATTTAAACTTCATTATACTATATACAACAAACCCGGGGAAAGTACCGGCTGGGAAGCTATCAATAGGCACTAGCCAAAGGCTGATCGGCGCCGTTAGCTGGGGTAGGGGTGTTGCTCTGCAGCATTTTACGTTCCATATAGAAGCGATCTGACAGGGGATCATATTTAATGGTATCCGCGGCGGTGGGGCCCTGGCCTGGACGGATATACAGGATAATAGCCGAATAGGGAACTACCTCATCAGTGTATAGGCCTCGCACTCCCGCTGCTCCAGATGAACCGGGATTAAGTAGTACTGCATCCTCAGTAAACTCGATATTCTGTTGGTGAGTATGGCCGGTGGCGATCAGGGGGTAAGTGCCAGCTAGCTGTCGGGCCACGCGGGGATTGTGAACTACCACCAAGTCTACTTCCTGTTCAGGCGGGTTTTGTAATAACATGTCCGCCTGTTGGTCTAAGAGCTTATTCCATTCGGTCGGATCAATAGCTACTTCTGCTCCTGAAGAAAGGGGATCAGCGTTGCCGAATATATTCAATCCACCTACCTTAACCACTTGGCCATCAAGAATGATGCTGTTTTTCATACTGTCTACAAACGCAATGGTCTCAGCTGAGTCATGATTGCCGGGAACAAAAATGTAAGGCAGGTCTATTTCAGCTAGACCCTCGGCCAGATGCGTTTCCAGGGGAGTTCCCAAATCAGTTAGATCACCGGCATCGATAACCAGATCGACCCGGAAATTGCGGGCCAAGGCCTTAATAAATTCGACTCCTACCGGGTTGGATTGAAGATCGCTGACCAGCAATACTTTAACGGTATCATCTTGCTGTTCGGGGTCACCCAGGATAGATAAGCTGTTGACACTAGAGAAAAGCTGACGGATATTACCCACCAATAAGTCAGTCTGGTCTGCCATTTCATCTAGACGGCTCAATAATTCGTCAGGCTCAGGAATTATCTCGGTTGCCAGCGATATCACTCCGGTATAATGTGGCTCGCGAAAAGCCTGAACATCATAGGTTTTAAGGCCATATCCCAGTAACGCAGCAAATATCAGCGTGCCGAATATCGCCGCCCCTATAGCATTGTGGATCCGGGGTCTCCAAAAAGCGATCACCAACACCAATGCACCGGCAAAGGCTGCTCCCAATTGTTGCCAGGCGAAACCATAGAGGTGACGGGGCAAATTTTCCCGCAGGTTGGTCAAAAACCTGATGCCGTCTCCTTGGGGGGACAAGATTTTTTCGGCCAGGTCGGTGCCAATATATTGAAGCTGTATGCGAAAAACTAAAGGTGCCTCATGGGTAGAAGCGGATATGGTGCCGAGAGGAGCTAGATGAATAATCGTCTCACCGTGCCAGCTGGGTTTAATGGACATGCTTAACGATAGTCCTTCTACATCGTAAGCAGCAGTGCCCAGCAGGTAAACACCTAAGAAAGCACCTGTCATTGCGGTAGCAAGAACCATGATAATCAAGAGAATACGTAAATAGGGTTGGTTAGGCCGGTGCAGAAGTTTTAGCATGAATATCTCCCCAGGATTATTTATGTATGGCCTGACCAAATGTACAGATTTATTGTATCATCTATATGGAGTCATATCTGCTGACATCTTATTCCAAAGAAGGTATTGATGCAGAGGATGTTATTAAGGAGGTCGCCATGATAAAAAGATGGCTTAGTGTGTTGCTTTATACTGCCGCATTTTGCCTGCTACTTGTGCAACCAACGCAAGCGGCTGATGCGGTTCAGGTTGACTTGAATGGTCTACCCGTGGAATTTGATACCCCGGCAATTATACATAACGATCGAGTGATGGTGCCTTTTAGGGGGTTGGCTGAGTTACTAGATGTAGAAGTTAACTGGCTGGCTGGTAACCAGACAGTAGTGGCTGATTCCCCTAAATTTCAGGTGAGGTTGCAGGTGGGGAATTCGACGGCTTATCAGAACAGCACCGCGGTTGAGCTTGATGCACCCCCGCTGCTTACCGGGGGGAGAGTTCTGGTGCCCTTGCGATTCTTCAGCGAAGCCTTCGGCTGTCAGGTGGCCTGGACGCCAGAGGACGACCAGGTCAGTCTGATATCACCCCCAAAAGCTATGGAGGTATTAGGTTATTATGCTCTGGGGGATAAGACCAGTAGTAGCTGGGAAGATTTATTCGGAAAGCCTTATCCCAAGAGAGGTATAGGTCATACCGATCTGGTTAGTTGTGTAGCCCTGGGGTGGTTTAGTCTGGATGAAGATGGCAATTTGCTGACGAAAAGCCGGACTGGCTGGCAAAGACCGGACGGATGGGAAGATGTTTTGGTCTCAACCCATTCCAGAGGGATGAGCAATGAAATGACCATACATATGGTTAACGGCCAGAACGAGATCACCGCTTTGTTGAATGACCCGGATGCCAGTCAGCGGGCGGTTGACCAAATCTGCGCTGAGGCGGATCATTATGATGGAGTCAACCTGGATCTGGAGGGCTTGGGATTATCAGCCCGGGGAACAGAACTGCAGGAGATAAGAAATAACTACACCGCTTTCGCGACTATGCTGGCCAAACGGCTACACCAGGAGGAGAAAACCCTAAGCCTTTCGTTGCATGCACCCAATAGCAGCTATCGGGGATATGATTATGCGGCCCTAGGAGCAGTCGCCGATAAGCTTATTATCATGGCTTACGATTATGGCCCTAAACCGGAACCGTTGACCATGGTAAAGGAGGCAATCGAGAGAACTCTGAGCCAGGTTCCGGCTCAAAAAGTTATGCTGGGTATTAGTGTACCATCAGAAGATGCTCGCAGTGCTGCCCTAAAAGTAGAACTTGCCAAAAGGTATGATTTACAGGGAATTGCCTTGTGGCGGCTGGGCCTGCTGGATAATAGTATGTGGAACTCATTATCCTCGCGGATCGTCTCCGAATAACCAAGAACTTGTAGATAATTTACTGAAAAAAGTAGGCGCCGACAGGTGCCTGCTTTTTTTGGCTGAGAAGGGATGTCGACCCAAGGCGACGAATATATTTGGAAGAATATTTATTAAATTTACTTTTGCGTTACAATTCGCAGAAGTCAATAACTTGGGGGGATAAGTGGTGTATCAACAAGAGTATCAGCGTAAACGGGTATCAGCGGAGGAAGCAGTTAAAGTTGTAAAGTCGGGGGATATTGTCGACTATGGTTTTTTCAATGGCAAACCAACTGTCTGTGATATTGCCCTGGCAAACCGTAAAGACGAACTGCAGGATGTGCAAGTGTTTTGTGCGGTAACCATACCGCCAGTACCGGAAGTGGCCAAGTTAAGAGGGAATTTTATCTACATGGACTGGCAGTTCAGCAAAGTTGCTCGGGTACTGCAGTCTAATTACGAACTGTGTTATTACTCACCTATTCTGTACCATCAGGCACCCAATTTATATCGTGATGCAATTGCGCCACATCGCAATGTGGCTATCTCCCGGGTATGCCCTATGGATAAGTGGGGATATTTTAACCTGGGACCGCAGAACTCTGAAACTATGGCTAACATGGAAGTAGCCGACTATGTTATAGTTGAAGTCAACAAAAATATGCCAGTCTGTTTAGGTGGCGCTGAAGAATCAGTGCATATTTCTCAGGTAGACTATATTGTTGAGGCTCCTGATGATGATGTTTTAATGGATGTTCCCGGAGCAGAACCGACTGAAGTTGACAAACAGATCGCTAATCACGTAATGAAGTTTATCCAAGATGGTTCTTGCATTCAATTGGGTATAGGAGGTATGCCCAATGCAGTGGGCAAGGCCATAGCCGCCTCGGACTTAAAAAACCTGGGTGGTCATACGGAAATGTTTGTTGATGCTTATGTAGACATGATAGAGTCAGGCCGCATGAATGGGTCGGTAAAGAACATTGACCGGCACCGGGTGGGTTACACGTTCGCTATCGGCAGTCAACGCATGTACGATTTTATGAACATGAATCCGGGTCTGGCTTCTTACCCGGTGGATTATACCAATGATCCCCGGGTGATCCAAAGGCTCGACAACTTTGTTTCTATTAATAATGCAGTGGAAGTGGATCTGTATTCGCAGGTAAATGCTGAAAGCAACGATACTACCCAGATTTCAGGTAATGGAGGCATGTGGGATTTCGTTCTGGGGGCGCAGTGGTCCCAAAACGGCAAAAGTTTTATATGCTTGTCTTCCACCTTCACTGACAGTGAAGGCCGCATGCAGTCGCGTATAGTGCCGACGTTTGCACCAGCTTCTATCACCACTATTCCCAGACAAATGGTGGATTACATTGTTACTGAGTATGGAGCAGTGGGCCTGAGGGCCAAGCCGACCTGGCAAAGGGCTGAAGAACTGATCTCCATCGCTCATCCGGACTTTCGTGATGAACTTATCAAACAAGCAGCTAAATTGAAACTATGGCGGCGCACCAACAAAATCGAGTAATCATTTAATACAGAGGAACAAGAAAAGCCCACCCTAACCGGGTGGGCTTTTAAGTATAAGATAACGATCGATTTATTTGGGAGCCATCCGGATAGCGCCGTCCAGACGAATGGTTTCGGCGTTGAGGAAAGTATTTTCTACGATAGCTTGCACCAGATGTGCGAATTCTTCAGGTTCACCAAGTCTCTGAGGCATCGGAATAGATGCAGCCAGGGAATCACGAGCGGCCTGAGGCAGCTGAGCCAGCATTGGTGTATTGAATGTTCCAGGAGCTATAGTGTTTACACGAATAAAATGTCTGGAAAGGTCGCGAGCGATGGGGAGAGTCATAGCATGTACGCCGCCTTTGGTTGCGGAGTAAGCAGCCTGACCGATCTGCCCGTCGAAAGCAGCTACAGAAGCTACGTTAATGATAACACCTTTTTCGCCATCTTCGAGTTCGTTCTTGTCCATTTGGAAAGCAGCATTACTGAGCATATTAAATGCGCCTACCAGGTTGACGTCTACAACCATCTTGAACCAATCAATGTTCCAGGGGCCATCCTTGTTAAAGGTACGTCCTGCACTGCCCATACCAGCATTGTTGACCAGAATATTCAAAGCTCCAAACTTGTCAACAGCAGCCTTGATAGCAGCTTTCACATCATCGGTGGAAGTAACATTGCACTTAACAAAAATAGCTTTGTCACCCAATTTGGCGGCCAGGGCATTGCCTTTTTCTTCATTGAGGTCAGCAATGACCACGTTGGCTCCAGCACCATGCAGGCGAACTACGGCAGCTTCGCCTAGACCTGATGCGCCGCCGGTTACGATAGCAGTTTTTCCAGCGATCTTCATACTATCCCTTCACTCCTTTAAATTTTATTGAGGTAAGAGTGTAAAAAGGGGTTATTTTCACCCGCCCTTATCCACATCTCTTATCCGCAATGGCAGAGACTACCCGTATTTTAGACGGTCTGCCATATATTCTATATATTACCACAAAATCGCTAGAAATAGTAATAAGATATCTAGAAGTATGAAAAAAAAATAGCAACTTGTTTTAGAGGGCTTTTCATGAAGACTTTCATACTAAATGGCATTAGGAAACATGCGCCATAGATATGGGCTTTATTGATATAATTCTGTTAACCCTGGTATGATAAAATAACGCTTGATTATTGGAGGTGAAAAACCATGTCCCGACGCGGATTTATTTTAGCTGGATTAGTTATACTGCTGGCAGCCATTGTGTTTTTCAGCAACCGACCAGAGCCAGAACCAGAGGTAAGCTCACCTAAGGAAGCGGCTGCTGGGCAAATCGATGAAGTCATAAAGGAGGGGCAATCTGCCTGGTTGTTCTTTCGCACTAGTACCTGCCCTGCCTGTGTTGAACTGAATGAATCCTTTGTCAGTCTGCAGCCGGAATATGAAGGGCAAGTTGTTTTCATAGATATTAACCTGGATGAGGAAAGCAATCGGGAATTGGGACGGGAGTACCGCATAGGTTATGTTCCTCAGACTTACATTATCGATGCTAATGGTGACGTCACTTATCAAATGGTCGGGAACATCCCATTAACAGATCTGCGCAGCGAGTTAGACCGGGTTGCTCAATAGACAACCCTAATGAGCGGTTTAGTCAGAAAATAAGACGACTCAGTCATCTTGACCTGGGAGGAGCATGATTCATCGTGCTCTTTTTTTTGAGAAATGTGAACCATCCCTAGATATCCGTAGCTTCTGTTTTGGGGATGCGGTTCTAAAAGATGTTATACACCATAAATTTATAGAGGAGGATTACTGTCATAAGCTGTCGTGTTGATCTGAAATGGTTCGACAAAACACCTCCAATCTTGTGCGTCTGGTGCAGATTTAGTACAATCATAAAGGGATTAACATATCCCTGTTTGGAGAGGAGTGCATGTAATGGCCATACGGCTCTATGCTGATAATGCCTGTGATCTAGACCTGGATTATTTAAATAGTTTGCAGGTGAAACTGTTCCACATGCCGGTTACCATTAAGGATCAAACCTACCGTGATAGGCTTACTATTAATCCTCCCGAATTCTATCGTTTTATATCGGAACCAAGAGTGATGCCGACTACTGCCCAAATAAATCCCGGCGAATTCGAGCAGGAATTTGCCCGAGTCGTTGCGGAGACCGAAGATGACATTATTTACATTGCCTTTTCTTCCGCCTTAAGTGGTACATATCAATCGGCTTGTCTGGCACGCGACATGGTCGATCCCCAGCGTATAACCATAATTGATTCCAAGAGCGCTTCAGTTGGTTTCGGCTTGACTGTGATACGCGCGGCGCAAGCCATTGCCGAGGGGAAAAGTACCCAAGAAGTCATCGCTGCTATTGAAGATAATGTCAGACGCATACAGCATCTGTTCATAGTGGGCAGCTTTGAGATGCTAAAACGCGGTGGCCGAGTAAGTCCTACTTCAGCGGCTCTCGGCAACCTACTTAATATAAAACTGATTTTGCACTTTGTTGAGGGCGCCATAGTTCCCTTGGAAAAAGCCCATGGTTTTAAGAAAGCTCGTAAGAGGATGCTGGAATTAATGGAAGAGCGGGGGAGTGATCTGGCTGATCAACTGATAGGCATCAATCACGCCAATGCCTATGAAGAAGCTCTGCAAATACAAAGCCTTATCGAAGAAAGGTTTGGCTGTAAGAATTTTGTGATCAGTGAAATCGGAGCGGCTATTGGAACACATGTGGGTTCTGGTACCCTATCGGTGTTTTTCCTGACCAAATAATATGATGATAGCCCCCTGCTGGTTATGGTAGGGGGCTTGTTCGGGTAGTTGAGCGATTTATCAGTACAAATAGTGTCGGATTATGCTAAAGTAGCATTAATAAAGTAAGGCTGTTTACAACACACTGGCAGGAAAGGTGAGTATGAAGCATAAGGAGATAATTGCTGTCGAAGGATGGGTGTTCATAGCTGTACCTGCCCTGTTGTCACTGTTCTGCTTTGTGATTAGTTGGAAGATAGCAGGCGTGGCTTTTGCCATGGTAAGTTTGTTTTGTCTTTTCTTTTTCCGCAACCCGCCCAGAGCTATTCCTCAGGGGAAGGGGCTAGTAATATCCCCTGCCGACGGTAAAATAATGGATATAACGCGCGTAGAGGAACCTTTGTTTATGGGCGGTGAAGTGATTAAAGTCCGGATTTTTTTAAGTCTGTTTAATGTACACATTAATCGTATGCCAATTGATGGAATGGTAGAAGGAGTCCATCGTGTTTCGGGAATCTTTCTTCCTGCATATAATATCGAAGCAAGCTTGAAAAATCAACGTAACTATATTGGTATTTCCAGTGATGAAGGTCGGCTGATCGTAGTGCAGATCACTGGGGTGATTGCCCGGCGTTTGGTATGTTGGGTGACGGGCGGGAAGTCACTATCGCGAGGGGAAAGGTTGGGGCTTATCCGGTTTGGTTCCTGCACCGAATTATATCTGCCTTGCCATGCAGATGTGCAGGTAACTCCCGGTGATAGAGTAAGGGGAGGAAAGAGTGTTATTGCAAAATTCCCATGCTAAAGCAGCTTTACTAATGACTATGTGTAATCTGATGTGCGGCTTTATTGCAGTGGTATGTATTACCCAAGGATGGTTCAAAGAGGCCTCATTACTGATTTTACTGGCGGCTGTCTGCGACAGCCTGGATGGAAGAATTGCCCGGCGTGGCAATGCCACTACCGACATAGGCAAGGAATTGGACTCATTATGTGATGTGGTATCCTTTGGAGTAGCACCGGCACTGCTGGTATATATCCAGTTTTTTTCAGAATCCATGTCCCTTATAGCCCTTTTGGCAGCTTTGTTTTATGTGGTGTGCGGAGCCTATCGTCTGGCCCGTTTCAATCTTTCTAATAATCCCCTTTTCTTTGTCGGGATCCCTATTACCCTGGCCGGAATAGTTATGGCTGTATTAGCTTGGCTGGGTAGCGGCTTGCCTGGAGAAGTCATGATTGCAGCTCTGTTGATTTTGGGCTTTCTAATGGTCAGCACCATAAAGGTTCCCAAACCCATGCACCGCTCCGTACCTGAGGAAGAGATTTCTCTCTAAGGTGCTGTTGCTATAGGCGGGTCGAGCTGAGCTGGGTAGCACCTTCTCTCAGGAGGGATTGGTAAACCAGCAGGTAGTCTGCTACCATACGCTCAACACTGAAACGTTCTGTTACCCATTGGCGGCATTGCCGACGGTCGATTTCGGTCAAGTGGGCTATGCTTTGATGGGCTTCTTCTACATTATCAACCAGAAAGCCGGTTTGCTGATCAATAATCACTTCCGGCATGGATCCCTTCCGAAAAGCCACCACCGGCGTTCCGCAGGCCATCGCTTCTATCACGCTCAACCCAAACGGCTCCTTAAAATGAATAGGATGAAGAAGAGCTAAGGCATTACCTAGCAGTTCATCGCGCTGAGCTGGACCAACTGAGCCCAGATAGATCACCTGGTGGTTATCAATGAATGGAGCTACCTGACGATTGAAGTACTCCTTATCCTGAATGATACCCGCCATCAGCAGGCGGTGACCGCTGAGCCGGGCAATATCGATGGCTTCCCGGGTACCTTTGTCCGGGTGGATGCGTCCGAAGTAGAGCAAGTAGTCGCCGGGGGTTTCCCGAAAGGTGAACTCGTCCAATGCAATGCCATGGTATACGGTGGCTAAATAGCGCAGGTCAGGATCACGATCAGCATCACTAATGGAAACATAATGACTCCTGTCCTGATATTCACGATATACCGGTAGTATTTTCGAGGAAGAGAAACCATGGATAGTCGTTAATAAGGGAGTGGAAACCAGCCGAGAAAAGACCAAGGGTAGAAAGTCATAGTGATTATGGATAAGATCAAACTGATCTGCTTGTTCGAAGAGATGGGCTATATGCAGGGCTTCCCATACTTTAGCATCTATATGCGGGTTTTCTTCATAAGGAAATGGGCAGACATAGTCCAGTCGGGCCCGGGTAAGGGAATTGCCGGTAGCAAAAAGTGTGACATCTATCCCCATACTGACTAGACCCTCAGTCAGTAAAGAGACCACTCGCTCCCAGGGTCCATAACTGCGAGGAGGCGTTCTCCAGGCAATGGGTGATAACATAGCTATTCTCATGAATCTGCTCCTTTTATGAGTAACCAACAAAGGGTATTATACTGAACGACTTCATATTGTCCTCCTAAGGGAGGAACGGTCGAAGGATCTTATCCTTTTGTTGGGTATCCACCTTTAGATAGTCTGGTTGGCGATATCGGCTTTGTAGGCGTTAAACCATTTTCGCAAATTACTGATCGGATCATCATAAAAACGATCTTGGTTCTCCCTAAGCAACCAGGACGGCAGTTCTGGGGTTAAGCAAGGCTGGCCGCCCCATGAACCCAGGCTGGACAGAGCCGGTTTGACTGATCCGTCCCAATGGGTCACCCCAAAATAACGTTCATGACGGTTCTCCCGCAACGGTGGCTTATCATACAAGGCAGGGTGATAATCAGCAAAACACCAGCCAAAAGCCCCTCTCATGCCAGTGGACTGTAGTAGACACAGGGTCTGTCGATAATGTTCATCAGAGTGTTGTTCTGACCAGAGTGGTGTTTTCATGGAAGCCCACCGGTCGAAGTCCTCCCCCGAATCGTTAGGCTCAGTCGGCCAGCCGAACTCCTGAAACAGCACCGGGGCATTTCCCAGCCATGAGGTAATTATCCCCAGGAATGGCAGCAGGTAAACATCTTCCTTATCAACCCAGGAAAGGTAGAAAGGATAACCGTGCATACTCAGAAAGTCGCAATAGCGGGCGGCATCCTGGGGCCAGAGGTGACGATCTTCTTCCAAATCTTCCGCATGCATTCCCAGAGTGACCTGACTGCCCGGGTGGGCATGATCAATCGCGCTGCGCATAGCTGCTAACCACTGCTGTCCGGTGGAACGATCGGGGGGGATACAACAGTTGGAGGATTCGTTGCCAAGATCGTAAGCATTCACAGCCGGATGGCCTTTTAAGGCAGAGCAGACTGTATCGATCTGCAGCAGTTGGGCCTCTTTTAGTGCCGGTTGATGATAGAAGTTGCCGATAACTCGGTAATTTAGGTTGCCCTGACTGTACACCGGGAAGCGCTGAGGCTGTTGTCCTGATTCTAAGGCCCAATCTGGGATCCAGTTAACTCCGCTCATATGACCACAAAAAAAGGTGGGCATCAAGCAAAGATCATGCGTCTGGGCCAGGTCAGCTGTTATCAATAGATTATCCAAGCTGGGTCCATGTATTCGATCAGGTCTGGGCTGAAAATCCTCCCAGGTGAGAAATATCCGCACCTGTTGAACCCCATAGGAGTTTAACACCGTAAAGTCCCGCTCTACCTCCGCTACATCGAAAGCTTTCCACCAGTACATGGCCTTACGAGCCGGCCAGTAATTTATGCCTACCGCAAAATTATCCTGAATTGTAATCACCTTAAAATCCCTTTTGAAGTTAGTATCAGTAAAAAATGATTGTATATACTGCAACAAAACGAGGTGGCTTGAGCCAACCCCGTTTTATCATTGGTTTATTATAATGGCTGACGGTTTTGGTCCTGCGCAGTCTCCAGTTCTCTGATCACCTGATCCAGATCGATATTTTTACCTCGAGCAGCCTGCTCCAGGGACATCCAACTGGCACTTCAACCCAAGCAGCGAACTCCATGATCCATCAAAATTTTTTGTGAGCCAGGTATTTGCTTTAGGATGTCCTTAACAAAAGTACGTCGAGTTATCATGTGATAGAGCACCTCCTGCAAAATCATTCTGACCATCCATATAGTATATTATACCTGGTAATGTAGGAGAAGGTGCTCTATAGTTTAGTTTACCTTAGCGATGGCGCACAAAACGTAGTTATCCCAAACCCGGGCCAAAATTTTTACGGGCACCTCTTGATTATTACGAAACTGCAGATCAGCCCCACCCCAGGAAACGGTGGCATCACGTTCCGGCGCCACATAAGCCACCGGCCGACTGTGGGGGTGGCGCTCCACCACCTCAAGACCCGCCTCCAATACAGAATTATAAAGGGTGCTAGAGGTCTGACATACCCCTCCTCCTCGACCAGGTACTACTTTTTGGCCGACAAAAATGGGGGCTACCTGGTAGCCAAGCTCTTTAGTCCGGGGACCGGAAACCTGGTTAAAGGAGACTACCTGGCCTGGTTGTATGATCAAGCCATTGATAGCTTGACAGGATAGTTCCACATTTGTGGTTCGGCCTGCCGAACTATCGATCAAAGTAGAGTAATAGGAACTGAGCAGGGTTTCCTCGGCCCAGCAGTTTTCCAGGCCGGGAGTGGTAGTGCAGGAGCCCCATACGGGTAAGTTCGCAGGAGCCTTGACTGGTAATGGCTCCAGGGGAGGGATAGGCATGGGAGTGCCGGGACTGTAAACATTAGCGCTATGATTGGATGCATTCCAAACCAAGCCAAAGTCGAGCAATTCGGCGGTACTGCGCAAAGGGAGATAGAGAGTATCGTTTATCTTCAGTGGGGCCGGAGATAAAACCACGATCTGGTGGTTGTAAAGGGCTTCCTCTATTCCAGCCCGCATAGATAGTGAAACGCCCTGGCAGGACAACTGTATCTGATTATTGTCCACCCAATCTAACTGATACCCTAGCAGCCGGGCAGCATCCTCAGCCGCTACCATCATTCTTCCTTCTGAATCACGATACAAGAGGTCTTGCGGCAAAAACAGACCTTCATTAAAGGTGATGCGTACCTGGTCATCTGGGTGGGCGGCGTGCAAGGGCATGGTCATCAGGAACAGCCACACCAGAGTCAGCCCAGCAAGTTTGCTAAGGCGGGTGAAGCCATGGTCGTAAATAATATCTCCTCCTTATGCTGATAGATGCTCTCTAATGTTTACAGCTGACCCGGTGAAGATATGCATCCTCGTAAAAGAATTTAAATGCAACAATTAATCATCCGAGACTGTTGAAAACGTCGGGAGGGATGTATTTATCGATCCACACTCTCATAAACGAACGTGCGGGGCGATGTGGGCATCGCCCCCACCATCCTTGCCAAATTCACCTGGTTAGGTACTTCACATATCCTGCTCAACCGCCCCCTCCTCCCATCTGCTGGTCGGGTTGTGGAAACTGTGCTATCATGATAAGTGCAGAAATAAGGAGGAACATAGTGAAGCCAGTTGATTTTGACAATATGCACTTAAAAAACGAGCTCCTGGATATGATACGTGCTAAGGGCTTTTTGGAACCAACTCCGATTCAGGTGCAAACTATTCCTCTGGCCTTGGACGGACATGATGTTATGGGGCAGGCCCGTACCGGTACAGGAAAGACGGCCGCTTTCGGAATCCCTATCTTAAACTGCCTAGTCCCCGAAGGGGGAATGCAGGCCTTAGTCATATGTCCCACTCGGGAGCTTTCTGTACAGGTACGCAATGAGTTAGCATCTTTAGGCCGCGCTCTGGAAATACTAGTAGTAGCCGTATATGGAGGACAATCCATAGAGGTTCAGTTTCAGGAACTGGCGAAACAACCGGAAATAGTAGTAGCTACTCCCGGAAGGCTTATGGATCACCTGCGCCGAGGTAGTGTTTGTCTGGAAGATTTGCGCTTCGTAGTATTGGATGAAGCTGATGAAATGTTGGATATGGGGTTTTTACCTGATATTGAACTGATTCTGAGTGATTGTCCCCCAGCTAGACAGACATTTTTATTTTCAGCCACCCTGCCTGAGGAAATAAGAGAATTGGGCATGAGGTTTATGCAGGATCCGGTAGTAGTGTTAGTTGATGCTGATGCACCTATCGTGCCTATAGTTGAACAGCGTTGTTACCGGGTGCATCCCGGCCGTAAAATACAAGCGTTATGCCAAATCTTAGAAGCGGAAAAGCCATCGGTAAGCCTGGTCTTTTGTCGCACGAAAAAGTGCGTAGATGAGTTGGCCTATCGACTGGGACAGAGAGGCTTTAAGGCCGAAGCTTTGCACGGAGATATGTCCCAGAGAGACCGTGATCAGGTTATGAACAGGTTCCGACAGGGGAGACTGCGGGTACTGGTGGCAACTGATTTGGCTTCACGCGGTCTGGATATCGACATGGTCAGCCATGTAATCAACTTCGACATCCCCGATGACCCTGATATATATGTGCACCGCATTGGAAGAACCGGTCGGGCGGGCCGAGATGGTATAGCCATAACCTTGGTGGAACCTGCTCAGACCAGACAGTTACGATTGATTGAACGCCACATTGATCGCAGGATTGCCGTGTGTGAGTGTCCTGGTCAGAATCGCCCCAGGGATCAATATGAAGATGAACTGTTTAACCGGGTGGTCAAAGCGGGCCTTCAGGTTTCCAATAATTATCGCAATATGGTTCGGCGTATGCTGGATCGGGAAGATGCTGTTACCATATTGGCCGGGTCCTTAAAGCTGTTGGAAGAAGGATCTGCTGCTCCTACCAGGACCGCCGCTTTAAGCAAGCCGGCGAGTCCTTTAGAGGAGACGACTACTGTTAATGTAGAAATTCCTTGGGGGCGAGCCCATGGGATCAAGGCTGAACAACTGGTGCAATGGCTAGTTAACCGGACTCTGCTTACTGAAGAGCAGATCGGTGATATAGAAATAGAGAAACAGGCCACCTATCTGGAAATCCCTTTGGAATATGTGGATGAAATATACCAGGTCTGCAATCATTTAGAATATCTAAAACCAACGCCTAAAAGGAGGCCCAATCCCTTTGCCAGGTGGAGTAAAGCGCACAGTACGACGGGAAGATGAAGTTCTTCCCGTTTTTAGTATCAAGTGCAGCACAAATAGAGGCTTTTGTCGTTGAATTATGGGATGGAAAAAATGAGCTGTGGAGGCATCGCGGCCATGGAAACCGCCTTATTAGTATTTGAAGATTTATCCCGACAGATCGATGAAGATGGGCGCAGGATAGTAGTGAGTGGCCAAGTAGAGGCTGGCCAGGTTCTGTTTGTTAAAGGTTCTTCCGGATCAGGAAAATCAACTTTATTAAGGGTGCTAGGCCGTATTTTGAGTGCTCAGCATGGAGAAGTATGGCTAGAGGGGCGATCCTGGATGGATATAGCTGCTCCGCAATGGCGCCTGTTGGTACAGTACCTGCCTCAAAACCCCATTGTTTTTGATGGAACCGTGCAGGAAAACCTTCTCATGCCCTTTCAGTTCAAATTGATGAGCCAGAAGGAAAGTCCTCCTCTCGGCCAAATTGAAGGTTATTTTAAGACACTGCAACTTCCGAACGGCATTCTGACTCAGTCGGCTAAAACATTATCCGGCGGAGAAGCCGCCCGTATCGCCTTGATCCGGGCTTTGCTATTGGAACCCCAGGTATTGCTTCTGGATGAGCCTACTGCCTATTTGGATGAAGATAACCGCAGCCATTTACTCGCCTTGCTTAAGGACTGGATGGCTGAAAAACCAAGAGCCATAGTCATGGTCTCTCATAATGAACAGGATATACTTGCTTTTTCGCAGCGCCACAGTCTGCCTATCGAACCGGTTAGTAGGTGATAGCATGGATGGTTACATACCGATCTCCAATACCCAACTGCTGCTTACCGTAACCCTGGTATTCATTACCGGGATGATATCGGCATTATTGAAGCTGGGGCTCCTAAAATCGCTCTTATGGGGGACGGTTCGGGCTTTTGTACAGCTGACCTTGATAGGTTATGTATTGAATTATGTGTTTCAATGGAATACCTTGTGGATCATCATACCTATTCTATTGTTGATGAGTTTCATTGCTAGCCGGGAAGCTACTCGCCGTATTACTCGCATCCCTTATAATCCTAACGTAAGCACTTTTTTATCGCTGACCACCAGCACATTTGTGGTCGGGATCATCGTGGTGGTGCTAATTATTGGACCTCTGCCCTGGTATTCTGCGCAGGTGATGATACCCATATTTGGCATGCTTTTGGGCAATTCCATGAATGCTATTGCTCTATGTCTGGATCGCATGTACAGTGAAATTCATGGACATATAGCTGAAGTGGAACAGATGTTGTCTTTAGGGGCTACTCCGTGGGAAGCGGTTATCCCCTACATAAGAAAGGCAGTAAGTGCGGGTATGACTCCTACCATAAACTCCCTGATGGTGGTGGGCCTGGTAAGTCTGCCCGGTATGATGACCGGGCAGATACTGGCTGGCATGAATCCGCAGTCGGCGGTGCGTTATCAATTTGTGGTTTTGGTCATGATAGCCTCTTGTGTGGCCATCGGTTGTTTGATGATCGTACTGCTGTCTTACCGAAAGATGTTTAATACGGAAGGCAGCTTGGTGGAAGAACTACGCAGCAATTAGAGACTATTCTGCCGGGGTCATTTCTAACGCTTGGTGACTAAGAGCCGCTGCCAACTTTTGTAGATCCTGGATATCTTTGACCATATTGTTCATTGCCTCAGCTTGTTCAGTGGCAATAGCCGATATTTCCTGACTGGTAGCAGCCAGCTGTTGTGAACCGGAAGAAATATACTGCACCGAACCATCCACTTGTTCGCCGGAAGCGATCATCTCTTCAATTACGGCGGAAATCTCATGAACCGATCCTTCAATAACGGTAGATTGCTGTTCAATATCATTGAACAATCCTGCACTTTGTTCCACTGCTTCCGCCTGTTCTTGGAAGGCTTGGTTTAGCTCGCGGATCTTGGTGACGGTTTGATTGGTGTTATCCAGCACATCGGAGATTATTTTATCTATCAGTCCAGCTGCTTCGGCAGCCTGATCAGCCAATTTACGCACTTCTTCAGCTACTACTGCAAATCCACGTCCGGCCTCACCGGCCCGAGCGGCTTCAATAGCTGCATTAAGGGCCAGCAGACCAGTTTGGTCTGCAATCTGAGTGATGGTAGAGACGATTTTACTGATTTCCAAAGATTGATCACTCAAATGTTCAACCACTTTAGTGGTGGCCTGATTAGTCTGCGATGTTTTATGTACAGTGGCGGTCTGCATGTCCATAGAGTTGCGCCCCGCGCGGACTATTTCCGCGAAGCGAGCAGACATTTCACTCATAGTAGTAATATTATGGCCAATGCTGTTTAAGGCTCCCATCATTTCACCTACTGTTTTGGATGTGCTGTCGGTGGCAGTAGCCTGGGTGGTAGCCGTAGAAGCTATCTCTTCTATGCTGCTGTCGATTTGCCTAAATGATTCCCGGTTGTTCTGGGTGATTTGCAGTATACGTGAAGTGGTATTGGAAAGGGCGTCGGCATTTTTCTGAACTAAAGCGGCTTCGCTTTGCAACTTAAGACCGACTTCCTGAGCAGCCTTTTCACGGGTGGAGGCTATTTGCATCAGATTTTGGGTAGCAACCGATCCCATTCCAGCAGCAATGGCCGCAAATATAAAGCAGAAATAACGAATGACCAGAGCATTTGTCACCGGCTTGAGAAGGGGCATGTATTGCATTAAGGCAATATCCGCTATGATACACATGGCACAGGTAGCCAGAGTCAAGCGAACATCAAAGTATAGCAGGGAAAGAATTACTACTATGTACATCATAGCTATGGCCTCCGTGACCGGGGAGATCACACGACAACTCATAACTATCATTAGTAAAACCAATACCATGACCCATTTTAGCCAGGGCCGGGTGGGGAAGAAGCGCAGCAACACAGCTGCAATTCCGATTATTACCGCGCAGTATATAAGCCAACCAATTATAATCGTTAAGGTAAAGTTGTCACTGGCCTTACCAGCCATGTAGGTAGCCGTAGTGCCTAGAGCGATCAGAATAACGACCCCGATGATAGTTTTGAGGGCACGGTAGTGGTTTTCTACTGCATTACGTTCCATTAAATCATTGCTCATAAAATAATTCCCTCTTGTTCTATCTACTTTAATATAAATTTATCATATCATGGGGGAAAATGGTTTGCACCCGATTAGTATGAATCAGAATATTACGACACGGAAAAGGAGCCTTGCGGCTCCTTTGTGATAATTTGTTAGGATTGTAAATTTGATTTGACCTGTTGAATGTCTTGTTGGCTGGCCACTTGAGCCGGTTTATAAAACTGCTTCTGTTCGGCCATCTGGCTTAGCTGGAATTGGAACTGTTCATCAGAGTTACGGATCTGCTGTAAAGTCTGGCGAAGTTGCTGATTGGAAGTTTCGGAAATTGCCATGGCATAGTTAGTAAGACTGCTGTTTACCATAGAGAGAATGTCATTGACCATTTCTTTATCCTGCATATGCTGATTCATATATCCATCTCCTTTAACTTAAAAACGACAGTAATTTTTGGCGAGTCTGACCGGCCGATTTAGCAGATTGCTGAAACATTTGCTGGATTTGGGGATCGCTAGATTGCTCGGCATAAAAGTTGAGCTTTTTTTCTCCTGTTTCATGAGAACTGATCAAGTGCCGTAGATTTTGCAGTTCCATTTGATTCAGATTCATAACTGTACACTCCTTTAGTTAATATTGAACATTAATATATTGCAACAGATCAGGTGCTTCTATACACAAAATCGATCGGTTCTCAGGCCATAGAAGCCATTTCGTTCAAGCAACGACTAGCGGGCAGCGCTCCTAACTCCCCAAATTCTCACACCCGGCGGCGCCGATGGGAATTGGTTGAGGGCAGAGAGGCTTTCCGTTTTCTAATTGTGGAGGAATCATTACTAGCCACAATGCTTAATTCAGCAGGAACAAAACGATGAGCTGCCACCAGGCTGGCGTTGGCATCTTTGCCCCACACGGAAACAAATACCCGCTCAGCCAGATCCAAACTGACTTGAACTTCAAATTGCAGAACATCGGTAATATCAAATATCTCATAGTCAGAAGACAGAGGAGCAACTTCCCGCACGGCGGTGGCAAGGACATTTTTGGCGCCATTTAATGAGTACAGGGTTATCTCGGCCTGGACAGGTTGGGTATCGTTATTATTGAGCACTTTAACAAAGAGATTTACCGAGGGATTAGTCGCGGCGTTTTCCACCGATCCGGTCGTCAATATCAAGGCCACCTATAGTCCACCTTTCCGGTAAGATTTACTTTTCTTTATGCAAAGCTGATACACAAGGTGACCAATTATTAGCTGAAATATTAATTGATCTTTAGCAAGTACATCAGGTGTCCCCGCAGAGGGCGAAAATCAGGCTGATGTTGGCCTAAGCTTCTCTTTAGCCACCCCAACCAAACTGTTATCAAAGCCAGCCTTGGCACACATATTTAGCTCCAGAATTGACACCGATTGTTCATCCTGTCCATATACTACTACTGAAAAGCCTATTAACAGGTTGTGCTCGAGGAGTTAAGAGGAGGGGATAGTTGTATGAAGAGGGTCAGTGTGTGGCTGGCTTTGCTGCTGGTAGGCGGATTGCTGGCCACCTCCCTGGTTGGCTGCGCACAGAAAGAAGAGAGAGATCAGCAGTTGACCAAAGTGCGTTTTTGTGAAGTGGTACGATCTATTTTCTATGCACCTATGTATGTAGCTATTAATGAAGGGCTTTTTGAGGAAGAGGGTTTGGAAATTGAGCTGACTACTGGACAGGGTGCTGACAAGGTAATGACTGCCCTCTTGTCGGGAGGAGCTGACATCGGTCTGGCCGGACCTGAAGCTACTGTGTATGTATATAACCAGGGCCAGGAAGATTACGTAGTCAACTTCGCCCAGCTGACTAATCGGGATGGCTCCTTCTTGGTAGGTCGTCAGCCCGAGCCGGATTTTAAGTGGGAAAATCTGCGTGGAAAAACGGTTATTGGGGGCAGGCCCGGTGGGATGCCGGAAATGGTGCTGGAATACGTGTTAAAGGAACATGGACTCACACCCGGCAAAGACGTTAACGTTATTACCAATCTGCAGTTTACGGCTACTACCGGTGCTTTCATTGGCGGTACTGGTGACTATGTAGCCAACTTTGAACCTAATGCCAGCCAGCTGGAGAAAGAAGGCTATGGCTATGTAGTAGCATCCCTAGGAGTTGCTGGCGGTGAAGTCCCCTATACCGTGTTTGGGGCGCGCAAGAGTTATTTGGCTGAGAATTGGCAAGTGGTACAGCGCTTTACCAACGCTGTTTACCATGGTCAGCTGTGGGTAGACCAACATAGTTCAGAAGAAATAGCTCGTTCTATACAATCTTTCTTCCCAGATACCGATCTGGACTTGATAACTATGGTGGTAGAACGTTATAAGGAACAGGATACCTGGGCTAAAGACCCTATTATGGAAAGCAAATCATTGGATAGACTACAGGAAATAATCAAGGAAGCTGGAGAACTGAGCGAACCGGTAGATTCCAATCTGCTTATTACGCATGAGTTCGCCCAGAAGGCTATGACTGAGGTGCCATAACCTAGAAGCTCAGATTAATTGAAAAGGGCAGCGCTGCTGGAGGCATAGCTGCCGTTTTCAAATCCAGGGAGAATATATTATGAGGAAACGCAAAGTATCATTACAGGATATTGCCATGACCTTTCAAACTCCGGACGGAGAAACGGAAGCTATACAGAGCTTTTCCCTGGATGTTTATGAAGGTGAATTTGTCAGCATAGTAGG
>CAZTZX010000008.1:38616-42274 GCA_964618175.1 uncultured Syntrophomonas sp.
CTGACTGTGGTCGATGAGGTGTGGAATATTCTACGTCAGGAAAAAATGACGGCCCTAATAGTAACTCATGATATTGCGGAAGCTATCTCCTTATCTGATCGTATTTGTGTCTTATCACGGCGTCCGGGTTTAGTGAAAAATATTTACTCCATCGAACGTACTATTCCTGGCCAGCCCCCTTTGCAAAACCGAAAAGATGAGCATTTCCGCATTTACTTTGACAAGATCTGGAAGGAGCTGGACATCCATGCCGAAGTCTACTGAAATATCCTGGCAGCGACGTCAGTATCTGCGCCAGCAAAAGGCACGGCGGGTAAGCGTATTCAGCACCCAAATAGCGATGCTGTTAATATTCTTCGGGCTGTGGGAAGTAGCAGCTAATCTGGACTGGATAGATGCTTTCGTAACCAGTCAACCTTCTCGCATGTGGAAGACTGTGCTCAATATGCATAGTACAGGAGAATTGTATATACACGTTTGGACTACAGTGTGGGAGACTATTGTGGGGTTTACCACCGGTACCATAGGGGGGTTGGCTATCGCCATAATGCTATGGTGGTCACCATTTTTATCCCGGGTAGCCGACCCTTATCTGGTAGTACTGAATGCACTGCCTAAAGTGGCTCTAGGGCCGATACTGATTGTTTGGCTAGGCAACGGTCAGCCGGCCATTATCGTAATGGCTCTGTTGATATCTATTATTGTTACTATCATCAGCATGCTGCAGGGATTCTTGTCAGTAGATGAAGATAAGATCAGATTGACGCAAGCCTTCGGGGCCGGTAAAATGACCATCCTGACCAAAGTAATCTTACCAGCCAGCCTGCCGAATATGATCTCCGCTTTGAAGGTAAATGTAGGTCTTTCCTGGGTAGGTGTAATTATGGGTGAATTCTTAGTATCGCAGGCCGGACTCGGGCATCTGATTGTTTACGGCGGGCAGGTCTTCCAATTGGATATTGTGATGACCAGCGTATTTATCCTGGCTCTGTGCGCAGCAGTCATGTATGTAGCCGTAGCCTATGCCGAATCCAAGCTCTTACGCTGGCGCTTGTAATGATTATTGGTCTCGCTCTATTTCTTCCAAGAGGTTGACATAGAGCAGCAGTTCCTCGCGGGAAGTAATATTGAGTTTAGAGTAGATATGTTTGCTGTGGGTTTTAATAGTATTGATACTCAGGTGGAGTGTTGCGGCGATTTCTTGGGCCGCGTTACCCTGGGCATAGAGGTCAAAGACCGATCGCTCCGAGGGCGAGAGGGTCTCGGTATTTTGGACAAACTCATCGAGAAGAGAAAAGGACAAGTTTTTTTGTTTGGCGCCTTCATACAACTCCTCATTGCGATTAGCTAAAAACTCAATCAGATGATCTATCTCGGGTACTTTGGTTCGGGGAGCGGCGCTCAAGTCGTCTGATTTGATAATATCCAGGCCATCGGAGATGGGCCTTAAAAACCTTTTACTGATAAATAATGAAGCTATTATTCCTAATATGACCAAGAGCATCAGCAAGCCTATTAAAAGTAAATTCAAGTGGGTCATGGATGCCACCATATCCTTCTCTGGAATCATAAGCGCCGCTATCCACTGCTCACTGGCAAAGGCAGATCCTTCCGGATACAAGCGCACCGGGGTGTGCAATCCCCAGAAAGAAGTGTTTTCGTCCTGCTGGTAGGTGTAAAAAGAACGCCGGTTTTTAGAAACAGTGAGAGGCGATTCGCTTTTTGACATGAGCCGGGATGAATAACCACCTGCTACCATGGCCTGTTGTAGGTTGATGCTGGAGTCGTGATAAGGAGCGAGAATATAGAACAAACTATTATAATAGCTGGCCTGCGGCATATAAGACAGCTTAAAAAACATGCTGCTTATGTCTAGTCCACAAACACCGAAAACATTACCCTGGGAATCAATTAGGGGCACTGAGCAGAGCATGGCTTCTTCACTGGTTCCTGGGATACTTAGGGTTGGAGTCCAATAGTAGAGACGCGATAAAGGCAGTTCTCGGTGAGTCCGCGCTGCTTCCATAGGCAGATGATAAAAGGGAGCCTCACTAACATCAAACTCCATTTTCCACTCAGTGTGCAGGGCTAGTGAGTTATTGCGGCCCAGGCTGGGAAAACCTCGCAGTACAATAATAGTAGGCTGGGAAGCATTCATTATATTGGGCTCCATATTTTTCAAGTATAGGCCGGCTTTAGAGTTATGCGAATTATGAAGAGAGGGGTTAACGGTAGCATCCAAAATAAAAAAGATGCCACTGCTTTTGGACTTCTCTAAGGAAAAGTAGGCAATGTCGAACTGATCCGCTATGATTCTTTCTAATTTTTCGGGGTGATTGGGTAAATCCGAAACCGATATTCCTAATTGCCCCGCTTTTTCTTCAATCTTGCGTGATAATTCTTTGGAGAACTGGATGGCTTGAACTGAATGCTCTCCATATTGCTGAGAGATTTCTTCAGAAGTATGAAGGAGGTCATTTTCAACTAGCCTCTCGCTCTCGGCCAGACCAGCGGTGAAAGTACCGGTGATCAATAGAATGGCTATTACTCCCAAAACAATGGTGATTACCACGACAATTAATAATAGGAATAGCCTGATCCTCAATGTTAAACCGTCTGCCGCCGAAGCGGTCAATTGTTCTTTTATATAATTGCTTTGCTTATGCAATCTGTTATTCAAAGGAAACAGCCCCGTTACTAATAAAACTAGCTTTCCGAAAGCCTATTCATAAAGGTCTCTAAGGCAGCAGGAGCCACCTTTTCATTGGCGGTGTTTTCATCATTGGCCTTAAGGTGATCTATATAAGAGGCGTGGGAAGCTGCGGTTACTTCTCTGAGCTGGCTTTCATATTCCTGCTGCATTTCATCAATTCCATCGAACAAGGGGGGGATGTAGAATTTATATTCCTTCTGCATTATCCGGCTAGTTTGTAGCAGTTTCTTTATGTTTTTATTTGACACTTTAGCTATCTCTTGAGACATGATTTCTCCAAAGGCCGCTTCAGTTACAGGGAGATAACCAGTAGATGAAACAAAGCCCAGGTTGTTTTCTGGATTGGTAAACCATTTTAGAAATACCCCGGCAGCGTATTCCTTTTCCGGGGTAGACTTTATAACACACATGCCGGCACCTCTTTGCATGGCCGCCTTTTGGCCGCCTTCAAAAACTGGATAGGGAAGGATGGCCAGTTCAGCTGGTTCCGAGGTATTATCCGCGTAAGTTACCGTGGGAGAGAAAAACGATACACCGGCAGTTGATCCCGTGGAGCATACTATATCACCGGTTTTAGCCAAGTCGGTAGCATAGCCGTCAAAAATCGCAAACTGACCTAAGACGGCTGATTGGTAATAACAATTCCATACTCTCTTATATTGGGGAGTGGCTAAGCCAAATTGGCGGTTGCTGATGAATTCAGCTCCCATTTGCTTACAGCCTATCAGAGAATAATTAAACAAGGAATCAGGGATGAAAAACATTTTGCCGTCATTAGCAATGGCAGGTGTTTGCTGGTCAGTCCAATCATAGTAAAGTGCTGCCGTGCGGGCAATGTCTTCAAAGGTGGTAAGATCCTGGATTTTCGCTCCCGTGTCCTGAGCAAACCTATTGAATATGGTCGTGTTGACAAACAATACTTCAGTTGATTTGGCCGTAGGGAAG
>CAZTZX010000009.1:0-10461 GCA_964618175.1 uncultured Syntrophomonas sp.
TAAAGAATTTGAAGTGATCGAGCTAGGAGTACTGTCACCCTATATGAAGGAAGTGGAGGTACTAAAAGCCGGCGAGGTAGGCTATTTGGCAGCCGGGATCAAAAACGTCAGTGACACCAAGGTGGGGGACACCATAACCCGCGCTGATCGCCCGTCTACCCAGCCGTTGCCGGGTTATAAAGAAGTTAAACCCATGGTGTACTGCGGACTTTATCCTTTGGAAAATAATGATTATGAAAAACTGCGTGATGCTCTGGAGCGTCTGAAACTAAATGATGCCTCTCTATTCTACGAGCCGGAAACATCTGATGCCTTAGGATTTGGTTTCCGCTGCGGATTTTTGGGCCTCCTGCACTTGGAGATCGTCAAGGAGCGTTTAGAGCGTGAATATGATCTGAGTCTGCTGGCCACTGCTCCCAGTGTAATTTATCAAATTATGCTTACCGATGGCAGTGAGATGTATATAGCCAATCCCACTCACTGGCCGGCACCACAAAGGATAGACCAGGTACTGGAACCATTCGTGAAAGCTGCGATCATGGTTCCTAATGAATATGTAGGAGCCGTTATGGAGTTGTGCCAGGATAAACGGGGCGTTTTTATAAACATGGAATACCTTAGTACCGAGAGGGTCATGATCACCTACAAGCTGCCCCTGGCTGAAATTCTCTACGATTTTTTTGATGCTTTGAAATCCAGGACGCGAGGGTATGCTTCGCTAGACTACGAGTTAAGCGCTTATGAGACTGCGGATCTGGTCAAACTTGATATTCTGCTGAATGGAGAAGTTGTGGATGCGCTCAGTATGATCGTCCACAGTGAAAGAGCCTATTATCGTGCCCGTAATGTTACCGAAAAACTGCGCCGCATAATACCCCGGCAGATGTATGAGGTTGTTATTCAGGCCAGTATCGGCACTAAAATCATAGCCCGGGAGTCAGTGAAAGCTATGCGCAAGGACGTTCTGGCTAAATGCTATGGAGGGGATATCACCCGCAAGAAAAAGCTGCTGGAAAAGCAGAAGGAAGGCAAGAAACGCATGAAACAGATTGGACGGGTGGAAGTTCCCAAAGATGCCTTTCTTACCGTATTGCAGGTGGGCGATGACTAATGATCTTAATTCCCGGGGGATATATATTCACATCCCTTTTTGCCGAGCTAAGTGCGGCTACTGTGATTTTTATTCGGTACCGCTGACCAATACCGATTGGTTAGAACAGTATACTCGAGGGCTGGCTGCTGAAATTGAGCAGCGAGCCTCTTTTTATGATGGACGGCCGATTCGCACTATTTATCTAGGGGGCGGAACCCCCAGCCTGCTTACTCCAACCCAAATCGAAAGAATACTAAACAAGCTGGATAAGCTTTTCCCACTGGATAGTAACCTTGAGGTTACTATGGAAGCCAATCCTATTACCATTGATCAGCACTATCTGCACGACTGCCACCAGGCTGGAATTAACCGACTGTCATTGGGCATACAGAGCTTTTCTGACCGAGAACTGCGCCTTTTGGGCCGTTTGCATTTGGCCAGGGATAGTGAGGAAGCCATACTCGCTGCTCGGGCCGCTGGTTTCAGCAATATAAATCTTGATTTAATTTATGGTATTCCCGGACAAACTACAGACGATTGGATATTTAATCTAGACAGGGCAGTTCAGGCCGACCCACAACACCTATCCCTTTATTTGTTGCAGTTGGAGCCCCATACTCCTATGGGCCGACGAGTTGACCAAGGCCAGCTTTCTATGCTGGAAGATGAGCAAGAGTATCAACTCTATCAGATCAGTCGAGAACTGCTGGCTCAAAACGGGTATCAACAATATGAGATTTCCAATTTCGCCCGTCCCGGAAGAGAATGCCAGCACAATCTACTCTACTGGCAAAGTTGCGAATATCTAGGCTTGGGTGCCGGGGCCGTTTCCTTTATCGACCGGAGTCGTCATCAGAATACTGTTCATTTAGACCGATATCTGGTGGCCTCCGCAGATTATCCCCGCGGGTTCTGGCAGGGAGATATCCTGGAAGAAATGGATGAAAGGCAGCGCTGGGTCGATGCAGTGATTTTAGGCCTGCGTACCACTCAGGGAATAAATCTGGCCGATTTCCAAAGCCGTTTTGGGGTTGATCTACGCCAGGAATATGGTGAGCTTATAAATGAGCTTCTGGCAGGAGGCTTTATTAATATCAAGGATGGATATCTACATTTGACACCTTCTGCCTATTTCATCTCCAACCAGGTTTTATACCGATTTATAGCCTGATTCCATGCCTTGACAAAGACTATAGCAGGTGATATTTTTTAATAAATAAGTTAGCACTCGATGATCAAGAGTGCTAACAGAGGTGTATAAAATGAGTATGGATGAAAGAAAACGTCAAATTCTTCAATCAATCATAAAAGATTATGTGGAAACCGCTGAGCCGGTTGGCTCCAGAGCGGTAGTGCGCAAACATGATCTGAAAATATCTGCTGCCACCGTACGTAATGAAATGGCCGATTTGGAGGAAATGGGCTACTTGGAACAGCCCCATACTTCGGCAGGGCGGATCCCATCAGAACGGGGATTTCGCTATTATGTTGACTGTATGATGGAAAATGAAAACTTATCTGAGGAGCAGATCGAGGATTTAAGAAATACTATAACCAATAATGTGCGTGATCTGGATGAGGTAATAGCTAATGTGGCTCACTTTCTGTCACAGATAACCCGTTATACTTCCTTTATTGTGGTGCCTTCGATCCATACCAGTCAGTTTCGCTATCTGCAGTTGATCCCATTGGACCCCGGGGAGGTCTTGCTGCTGTTGGTGACTGACCTGGGATTGATCATGCATCGAAAAATAGAGATCCCTGAGAATGTTAGCCTCCAAGATCTGGAGAGTATAGGCGCTTTATTTAACAATGTTTTTGCCAACCGTCGTTTAGAAGAACTACGCCGTTCTGATCTGCAGGTCTTAAGAGAAGAACTCCATCAGAGACGTGGGATCATAGACAGCGCTCTAGATGCTATTGATCTGCTCCTGCAAAATTCCCATGATGAGCGAGTGGTGATCAGCGGGGTGCTGAATATGCTCAACGAGCCAGAATTTAAGGATTTGGAAAAGCTGCGCCGTTTTCTTTCTCTATTAGAAGAGGAAAGCACTATCAAAAACCGCCTGCCCCAGAGTAGCGGGGAAAATGTAAATATTAGTATTGGCCGGGAAAATCCAGAGGACATGAAAGACATGAGTGTGGTTATGGCTGGTTATAAATCCTTTGATGAACTGGGCAAAATGGGGGTAATTGGGCCAGTGCGCATGGAATATTGGCGAGCAGCAGGTACGGTGGAAGCCGTCCGTATGCTTATTAAAGAAATACTTAATTAGCCTAGCATAAATGTGGAGGAAGGCATGACAGACAAGTCGGTGACTGGTAACCAACAGAGCGAGGATAGATTTCAAACCTTGTTAAATAATGCTAATGCCGCCCGAGTGATCTCCCAGGCAGTTGAAGGAACCATCGGGCCACGCGGCCTGGATGTTATGATGGTCGATCGTTTTGGTGATGTAGTCATAACCAATGACGGGGTAACCATATTAAATTTAATGGAAGTCAACCATCCCGCCGCCCAAATGATAATTAATACCGCCCGTTCCCAGCAGAAGGAAGTGGGCGATGGCACCACCACTACTACCATTTTGGCCGGGGCAATGATAGCGGAAGGATCTGCTCAGGTATTAAAGGGTGTTCCGGTGACCCGAGTTGTCGAAGGGATCCATCGAGGGGTCTCCGCTTGTGCCGATTGGATCAAGGAGATGGCTGTTCCTATTGAGGACATAAATGACTCGCAACTCCAATCTATTGCCTGGGTAGCTGGTCGAGGTGAGCATGCACTTGCCGGGCAGGTTATGGAAGGTGCCCGAATTTTGGGCAAGAATATGCTACTTGATCCTGATTACCGATTTGCTGATACCATTATTGCCCGTGAGGCGGCTGACAACCTGGTCTTTCCGGGAGTTGTTCTAAACAAACAACCCGTTAACCGAGAAATGCCCCGCCAGTTGCAAGAGGTCAGCATCCTGGTGGTGGATGATGCGCTGGCTCCGGAAGAAGTTAATGTGGAAGCCTTAAAAACCGAATCAGGTTTTCAATACTATCGCCAGTCCCGCGAAAACTATCAAAACAATCTAGCCCGTTTAAGCGAATTGGGAGTTAACCTGGTGGTAGTTGATCGCAGTATTGATGATACTGCGGAAGAAATCTTAACCGATGCCAATATAATGGTGCTGCAGCGAGTATCTTCCCGAGAAATTCAGCGCTTATGCCACCATACCGGTGCTCGCCGGATCAAGCGCAGCGCTCTTAATCGTAACCCCCACAGCCTGGCCGATTATTTAGGTCGGGCAAAGCGAGTGGTAGTAGATGACAAACTGGAATGTACCATGGTTTTCGACGGCCAGGGAGAAAGCCAAGTGACGGTTTTGGTCGGGGCAGCTACCGCAGAAGTAGTTGATGAACGGGAACGTATGGCCCGGGATGCTGCAGCGGCTGTGCAAGCGGCTTTAAAAGGCGGGGTAGTCCCCGGTGGCGGGGCGGTAGAAGTGTGGCTGGCCTCTCGTCTGGAGAACTTGGCCCGTCAGCAGGAAGGCCTGATATCCTATGGGATTCTGTGTGTGAAAGAAGCTCTGCTCAAGACTTTTTTATGTATGGCTGCCAATGCCGGCTTTAACTCCCTGGAGAAGTTAGGTGATGTTACCGCCGGACAGCGCAAGCAGAATAGCAATAGCCTTTCATTCGATGTTAACTCTGGCCAGCTGGTAGATATGCTGGAATTAGGAGTTGTTGATCCTGCTCTGGTAAAACAGCATGCCATTAAGGCTGCCGGAGAAGTGGCCGCCGCGATTTTACGGATCGAGACGGTTATCAAAATGAGAAGTGAAAGTACTGACCATCCCCATATGGTTGAATAGAGGTGAAAACAGTGGAAGAAAAGGACTATACGCTAATGGATGAGGCTACGAATTCCCAAGAGACAGCGGCTGATGTAGGCAACCCAGCAGAGACGGTCTCGGCCGAAAACAGTTTACAGGAAGAACTCGATCGCTTGAAAGAGGAGGCTGCCTCATATTATGAGCAGCACCTGCGTTCTCTAGCTGACGTGGATAACATCCGGAAGCGGGCTTTGCGGGAAAAGGAGGAGTATATAAAATTTTCCGCGGTACCAGTTATCAAAAAGGTGTTGCTGGTAATGGATGATTTGGAAAGGGCTCTAACTATGTCAGAGTCCAACCAGGACTATGATGCTCTCTACAAGGGTTTGGAGATGATCGCCAAACGTATGAGCGACCTCATTGAGGAAGAAGGAGTGGAGGCCATCGAAGCCCTCGGTAAACCTTTTGATCCTCAGTTCCATCAGCCTTTGCTAGTAGAAGAAAGCCAAGAGCACCCGGAAAATACCGTGGTGGAAGAAATGCAGAAGGGCTATGTTTTGCATGGCCGGGTCATTAGGCCCAGTTTGGTTAAAGTAAGCAAGTAATTCATAATACGTAATTAATCATGGAGGTGTTGAAAATATGGGCAAAGTTGTCGGCATCGACCTAGGGACGACTAACTCCTGTATCTCAGTTATGGAAGGTAAAGATACGGTCGTTATCGCCAACGCTGAGGGGGAGCGCATTACTCCTTCGGTAGTAGGTTTTTCAAAATCAGGCGAAAGGTTGGTAGGGCGCATAGCCAGGCGGCAGGCCATTACTAACCCGGATCGAACTGTGCTTTCTATTAAAAGGCAGATGGGTACTGACTATCGGGTGGATATCGATGGTAAGAAATATACCCCGCAGGAAATATCGGCAATGATTCTACAGAAGCTAAAAACCGACGCCGAAGCTTATCTTGGTCATGCCATCACTCAGGCAGTTATTACTGTTCCAGCTTATTTCACTGATTCCCAGCGCCAGGCTACCAAAGATGCCGGGAAAATTGCAGGCTTGGAAGTTCTTCGTATTATAAACGAACCTACGGCAGCGGCTCTGGCCTATGGTCTTGACAAGGATGAGAATCAGACCATACTGGTGTTTGACCTGGGCGGCGGAACCTTTGATGTTTCCATTTTAGATATCGGCGATGGTGTATTTGAAGTAAAAGCCACCAGTGGCAACAATCGTCTGGGTGGCGATGATTTTGATGATCGCATTATCAATTGGCTGGTAGAGGAATTCAAAAAGGATAACGGCATAGACCTGCGCAATGACAAAATGGCTATGCATCGCCTAAAGGATACCGCTGAGAAAGCTAAACATGAATTATCCGGGGTATTGACCACTGATATAAATATTCCTTACATTACCGCTACCCAGGAAGGTCCGCTGCATTTGGAGCGCACCTTATCCCGGGCGAAGTTTAACGAAATGACAGCTGACCTGGTAGAGAAGACCATGGGACCATTACGGCAAGCCATGAAAGATGCCGGACTACAACCGGCTGAAATTGATAAAGTAATACTGGTAGGTGGCTCCACCCGTATTCCTGCTGTTCACGACGCCATTAAAGAATTCTTGGGTAAAGAACCGTTCAAAGGTATCAACCCCGATGAAGTAGTTGCGGTAGGAGCAGCTATTCAAGCCGGAGTGCTGGCCGGCGATGTTACCGATGTAGTGCTACTGGATGTAACGCCGCTGTCTCTGGGTATTGAAACCCTGGGAGGAGTGTTTACCCGCATCATCGAGCGCAATACTACCATACCTACCTCGAAGAGTCAGACCTTTACTACTGCAGCGGACAGCCAGACGTCGGTGGATGTGCATGTGCTGCAGGGTGAGCGTAAAATGGCCAACAGTAACGTGACTATGGGACGTTTTCAACTGACTGGTATTTCTCCGGCTCCCCGTGGAGTACCGCAGATAGAAGTAAAGTTTGATATAGATGTAAACGGTATAGTGCATGTTTCTGCTAAAGATATGGCTACTGGCAAAGAACAGACCATTACCATTACCTCGTCATCAGGGTTGAGCAGTGAAGAGATCGAGCGCATGGTTCATGATGCCGAGCAGTTTGCGGAAGAGGATGAACGCAAACTGAAGGAGATCGAGATACGGAATACAGCTGACAGCATGGTTTATCAGGCGGATAAAACTCTTAAGGATTTTGCCGACAAGATCGAAGAAACTGATCGGCAACAAATCGAACAAGCCAAAACAGAACTGGAAGAAGCTCTGCAGGGCAGCGATACCGACCTGATAGAAACTAAAACCCAGGCTTTGACAGAAGCTATTTATACAGTGTCGGCTAAAATGTATGAAGCGGCCAACCCCCAGGATGGCCAGGATGTCCAAGATGATGTAGTGGATGCTGATTATAATATTCCGGAAGATGATTAAAAAAGCGCCCCAACATCTCCTAAATGCCATATAATGTACGGGAGGGGTACCCAGGACCCGGAAGCCTTGGTTTCCGGGTTTACCCTGTTTAACCAGGAAGGTGGAATAACATGTCTAAACGTGATCTTTACGAAGTATTAGGTCTTTCTCGCGAGGCCGGTGCTGACGAAATAAAGAAAGCTTATCGGCAAATGGCTCGTCAATACCACCCCGACGTTAATCGTGAAGATCCTGATGCCAGTGAAAAGTTCAAGGAAGTATCCGAAGCTTATGAAATACTTAGCGATCCTCAGAAACGAGAGGCTTACGATCGCTTTGGCCACGATGCCTTTGACCCAACGCGTGGTGCCGGTGGTTTCGGCGGATTTGACTTTGACGGTGGATTTGGCGATATATTCGATTTGATTTTCGGCGCTGGAACCAGTCGAGGTCGGCAACGTACCGGTCCCCAAAGAGGGGCAGATCGGGAGATCCGCATGGAAATTACTTTTGAAGACGCTCTATTTGGGGTGGAAAGAGATATTCAGATCTCCCGGGTGGAAAAATGCGAGCCATGTAAAGGAACCGGAGCCGAGCCTGGTTCTCCGGTTAATACTTGTCCTACCTGTAAAGGCAGCGGTCAGGTGCGCAGCGCCCAGTCCACTCCTTTTGGCAGGTTTGAGAGCGTTCGCCCCTGCAGCCGCTGTCAGGGGGAAGGCAAGATCATCGAAAAACCGTGCAGTAAATGTCGGGGCAGTGGACAGGTGAAACAGGTTCGCACCTTAAATGTCAGGATTCCGGCGGGAGTTGACACTGGTTCGCGCATCCGTTTGCAGGGTGAAGGTGAACAAGGTTTAAGGGGCGGCTCGGCCGGGGATTTATATGTAACTCTTATAGTGCGTGAGCATCCCCGCTTCAAACGCGATGGGACGACATTGATAACTCAGCTAAGAATCGATTTCGTACAGGCCGCTATGGGGGATACCATTGAGATGGACTTGCCGGGAGGTACCAATCATGAATTGCACATTCCGGAAGGAACTCAGCCCGGCGATGTACTCACTGTTCGTGGCAAAGGAGTCACCCATCTGCACAGTCAGCGCCAGGGCGACTTAAAAGTGATCATACAAGTCAGTATCCCGAAGAAAATGAGCAAACGGCAAAAAGAAATATTGAGCAGCTTCCATGAAGATGATGACAAGCCTAACAAGAAAGGTATATTCGAAAAATTCAAGGACGCTATGGGCTAGAGGGTGTAACACATGAAATGGAAAGAAATATCAGTTCTTACTAATGGTATCTGTTTAGAGGCAGTGGCGGGCATCTTTCATCAACTGGGTTCCGGTGGTGTAGTAGTGGAAGATCCCCAGGCTGCCCGACAGTATGTGAGCCGGGACTATTGGAATGCCGATAGCATATCTGCTGACGTGCAGGGCCACGATTTTGTGGTGGTCAAGGCCTACTTCCCGGATGACCGTCAGGTTATGGAGCAAGTAGGTGAACGCCTAAAAGAAGTAGAAAAACAGCTTCACGGCCACTGCAAAGTTTATGTTAATGAAGTGAATGATGAGGATTGGGAGCAGTCCTGGAAAAAATACTATCATACCTTCAAAGTTGGTCAGCATTTGGTTATAAAACCTTCCTGGGAAATATATCAAAGCGCCCCTGGCGAAGTAGTTGTCGATATCGACCCCGGGATGGCTTTTGGTACGGGTATTCATGCTTCTACTCGGTTTTGCCTGACCTTTATAGAAAAGTATATCCAGGGCGGAGAAACTATAGTAGATGCCGGGTGCGGCTCGGGTATTCTGTCTATCGCTGCCGCTAAACTGGGCGCTAGTAAAATACTGGCTATGGATATAGATGAACTGGCGGTACGCATCGCCCGGGAGAATATCGAGTTAAACGGCCTGCAGGATCGCATTGAAGTGCAGGAAGGGGACATCGTCGCTACCCTGATCAACTCCTCACCGCAGGTTATTCTGGCCAATATAACGGCAGAGGTGGTGGCTCATCTAGTTCCGGTGGCAGCTCAGGTGCTACCTTCGGGTGGGTGGTTTTTTGGATCGGGAATTGTGGACAGCCGCTGGCCGGGAGTTAAGAAGCAGTTGGACAACCATGGCTTTGAAATACAGCAGATGCTTACCGATGTGGACTGGGTAGGAGTAGCTGCCCGCAAAATATAGCCTGTTAGTGGTGCGAAAGGAGTGGCATCTTTGCACCGCTTTTTTGTAGATCCTCAAGATATTATCGACCAGCAAGTCCATTTTTCTCTGGCTGAATCCCGTCATATTGAACGGGTACTGCGGCTGCGCCAAGGCGATACCGTAGTGGTTTTTGACGGCAGTGGCTGGGAGTACCAAGTGGAACTGTTGGAGCGAGCCTCAAATGCTCTGATGGGTCAAGTCATTAGTCGGGAATATCAGGATCGGGAATCACCTTTCAAATTAGCAATGGTTCAGGGAATAGCAAAAGGTGAAAAAATGGATACTATCATTCAGAAGGCGGTAGAAGCAGGAATTGACAGTATCCACCCGCTCTTGACTGAACGTACAGTGGTGCAACTAGCCGGACAGAAAAGCCATCAGAAACAGGAGCGCTGGCAAACCATTTCCCGGCAGGCTTGTAAACAATGCCGCCGCAATCGAGTTCCTCCCGTTTTGCCACCTCTGGATTTAGCTTCTTTTCTGGAGCAGCATCAAGACCAGCCTATTCTAATGCTCTATGAGTCTGAGCAGGAGTGTACTTTAAGACAGGTGCTGAAAAATGACCTGCTTCCCCGAAAGATACAGCCCTGGTACCTGATGGTTGGGCCGGAAGGTGGATTTTCAGAGGCTGAAGCAGCATTGGCTCGACAAAAAGGTGCTATATTGGTGGGTTTGGGACCACGTATATTGAGAACTGAGACCGCCGGTCTCTTGGCGGCCGGCATTATTCTATATGAATTAGGAGATTTGGGTTAGAGTATGCTCTTAAGAATATGGAGGTTCACATGAAAACGGTAGCCTTTCATACCCTGGGGTGCAAAGTTAACCAGGTGGAAACCGAACAGATCAAAGATGAATTGATCCACAATGGCTACCGGGTGCTTGATTTTTCTCAACCAGCTGATCTATATATCAT
>CAZTZX010000009.1:10561-41280 GCA_964618175.1 uncultured Syntrophomonas sp.
AAAATTCAAGACGGTTGTCAGAGCTTTTGCACGTATTGTATTGTGCCCTATACACGCGGCCCCGTGCGCAGTAAAGCTCCGGATGATGTGATTCGGGAAGTGGAACAATTAGTGAAACTGGGTTACCGCGAGATCGTATTGACCGGTATCCATACCGGACAGTATGGCCGTTCCACAACGGATTGGGCTCTGGATGGATTACTGGAAAAAATACTGGCATCAGTACCAGGGAGCTATCGCATTCGGCTGAGTTCGATCGAACTTGGAGAAATTAGTGACCGACTGATAGAATTAATTAAGAGCGAGAACCGCTTATGCCGACACCTACACATTCCGCTCCAGAGTGGAAGTGATGCAGTATTGAAGCGAATGGCGCGTGGTTATAACCGGGATGAATACCGACAGCGCGTGCTGGAAATAGCTGATCTGATACCGGGAATCGGTTTCGCTGCCGATGTTATGGTGGGATTTCCCGGAGAAACCAATGAAGATTTTGCTTTTACGGTAGAACTGCTTCAGAGTCTGCCTTTGTTGGATTTGCATGTTTTTAAGTATTCGCCTCGTCCGGGAACACCGGCAGCATCTTTTCTTGATCAGGTCGATGAAAGACTTAAAAATGAGCGCAGCAAAGTCCTGCTGAGTGTAGCCCAACAAAAACATGGTGAGTTTCTGGAGGGTATGATGGAGCAGGCCTTTACTGTTTTGGTAGAAGAATGTGAGTCGGGAAAATGTAAGGGATTCAGCGACAATTATATTAATATTGAGTTTTCCTCACCCCATGACCTGTGCGGTCAGTTTATCGAGGTAGTTTTAGATGGAATTCACCGGAACCATGCAGTAGCAAGAATTTAAGGCCTAGAGGAACTGGAAAGGGGAAAATCGTGGGTACCAAGGATATTGGACACAAACTTCAACAGGCACGTGAGAATGCTGGTTTAAGCCAGGAACAACTGGCCAGCAGGCTGGGTTGCGCACAATCTACCTTATCCAATTATGAAAAAGGTAAGCGCAGACTTTACCTCGCTCAGTTGGAAAACATTGCAGAAATACTCAATCGGCCCATCGAATACTTTCTGGAAAGCAATAATTACCAATCATCCCAGCACCTAAACCGAGGTAATGACACCATAGAAGAACCTGAACTTTTAGAAATTGTTAACGCCTTATATGATTTATCCAGTGAGCAGAGGCGGTCAGTAATGGACTACATAAGCTGGCAGAAAAATCGCCAGACATACCAGGAAAGATAAGGGGGGAGAGTATGTTTCGTGATACCATTTCGCAGCAGGATAAGGAATTAGTGTTTTTCACCCGGGATTTGGTTACTCAGCATATCGTATCCCGTGCCTTGGAATACGATGCCCTTGGTAACGATCGGTTCGATGGATCAGCTCTGGACATATTGGCTGAACACAATTTGCTGGCTCCTAATATTTTACCGGAGTATGGTGGACGGGGGGCAAGCCACCTGGTCACAGCCATGATACTTGAGGAAATCGGTGCTGGATGTGCGGGGGTGGCTGCAGCCGTTGCGGCCAACATTCAATCTATAGCTCCACTGCTGGCCGCCGGCACGGAAGAACAGCTTCGCCACTACTTGCCGTTACTGACTGCTCCGCAAACCAGCTTGGGAGCAGTTGCTATGGTGGAAAATGGCGTTAATCTAGATGTTTTGCTACCAACCGAAAAAGTAGCTATATACGGTTCTTCACTGCAAGCGGAGAGAAGTGCTGGTGGAGATGTTATCAACGGTCGTAAGGACTATGTTGTGAACGCTGTTACCGCCAAATTTATTTCTACCCTGGTAGAATATCCCGACGGCCATGATCAGGCATCTAGCGGTTTTCAATTGATGGTGATCCCTCTAGATACGCCCGGGATCATACTAGGCCCTCTGGGTCGCAAACTAGGTCTTCGCTACTGCAGTACCGCAGAAATTGAGTTTAAGGCATTAAAAGCCGAGCCTCAGTATATGATTGGAAGACCCGGGTCAGGATTAGAAATATTTAAGGAGTGTATGTATAAAACAGTGCCCCTTATTGGAGCCGTCTGTGTGGGAGTAGCTCGTGCAGCTTATCAGCACGCTTTGGAAGTGTCCAAGGAGCGAAGGATGTCAGGACATCCGGTATTTGAAGAGAGCGCGGTAGGGCACAGTCTGGTTAGCATGGCTAGTAAGCTTAACGCGGCCCGTCTTAGTGTTCATCATGCCTGCTGGATGATTGATACGGGCCAGGATCATACTCTGGCTTCACCCCAGGCCAAGATAGTGGCCAGCCAGGCTGCCCAGGATATTACCTCGGGGTCTATGGAAATTGTAGGCAACCAGGCCTATGTCAGCGGAAACTCGGCAGAAAAGTACCTCCGTGACGCCAAAATGCTGTCCATTATGGATGGAAGTGAACAATTCCATCGGTGTTTGCTGGCTTCGCAGTTATAGAAAGGAAGGAGACGTACTATGGCTTTGTCCATGTTAAATGATAGTGACCGCCAACTAATTATGGAAGTCAGAGAACTTGCTTCTACCCACATTGCTGAGCGGGGCAACCATCTGGATATAATAGGCGATAAGGAACCGGACTGGGTAATTCCGACCCTCTTGGCGGAGCGGAATCTGTTGGCACCTACTCTACCCAACAATTATGGCGGCAGAGGTTTGTCTGTGATGGCTACCGCTACCATAATTGAAGAATTAGCCGTAGGCTGTGCTGGTGCTGCCGCTATTGTCGTCACCAATTGTTATGCCTTAACACCTATTGTTGTGGCAGGCAGCAAGTATTTACAAGAGCAGTTTCTGCCCCTGATCACCCAAAAAGAGCCCCATCTGGCCAGCTCGGTCATCAACGACGTGGCCAGCGAATTGGAAGACCGTCCCGGGTCTATCCCAGAAGATATAACACGCATCTCTACTACCATTAGTCAGCAAGGAAACCAGGTAGTGATTAACGGCAACAAAGACTATATCTTTAATGGTGCTATGGCCGACTACATGGTTGTATTGGCCCGCAGTATTGATTCTCGTCATAAATCCCGACTGCAGTTCGTGGTTATTCCAGCTAATACTTCCGGTGTACATATTGTTAAACCGGTGCTGAAAATCGGCATGCGTTCTGCTCATACGGTAAGACTGCAGTATGACCATGTAACCGTACCGGAAAACTATCGCATCGGACGACCGGGGGGCGGCTATTTTCTGCTTCTGCAAACCTTTGATCGCAACCTGGCTCTGGTGGGGGCTATTGGAGTGGGGATTGCGCGGTCAGCTTTTGAATTGGTGCGTGACTTAGCTCGCCAGAAAGACATACTGGGGAAAAACACCACCGCGAATTACTATTTTGCTACTGCTCTGGCAGATATGAGTGCTTACATTAATGCTGCCCGGTTATCGGTGGCCCGAGCCGCCTATCAGATTGATCAGGAGGGCAATTATTCACGGGTTTCTGCTATGGCCAAACTATATGCTACTCAGGTAGCTCAACAGGTGACATCCCAGGCGGTCGATCTGGTAGGACGTATGGGGCTTGTGGTAGGACATCCGGCAGAAAAATATTTGCGTGATGCCCAAATGCTATCCATGGTTGCCGGTAGTGATTACCTGCATCGTAAGACGGTAGCTGATCAACTTTAATGAACCACCCCTATATTAAGCCCGGTATTTATGGGCCAGCAACAGCAGAATTGCGGCGATCGAGAAATGTTTTGAAGAAATCTATTTATCTGGTAGAATGGATTCAATAAACAATCCAATAAATCACCAAACCTAAATTAATGAAAGCAGGAGGTGAAAAATTGTCAGAGGGAGATTGTTTGTTTTGTAAAATTGCCAACCAGGAAATACCTGCCAAAGTGGTATTTGAAGATGACAAACTGGTAGCCATTGAGGATGTCGATCCCGTGGCACCTGTGCATATACTTTTGATTCCCAAATCTCACCAGACTTCTTTGAATGAAATGACTGAGGATGATATTGACCTTTTGGGTCATATCCAACTGACCGCCGCTGCTGTGGCAAAACAACTAAATGTAGCCGAAGAAGGTTATCGGTTGCTATGCAACTGTGGGCCGGCTGGGGGACAAGCGGTAATACATGTTCATTACCATCTATTAGGTGGGCGTGACCTGGGTTGGCCTCCCGGCTAATCTTGACTGCTATGGATAGTAAATAGTACAATAGATTGGCATTCACTTAGCCCGGTCATATGAGGGGAGGGAAACAATGAGCGAAGTAAAAGTTGGGAAAAACGAAACCCTGGACAGTGCATTAAAGCGTTTTAAGCGTTCTTGCCAAAAATCTGGGGTTATGCAAGATATCCGCAAACATGACCATTATGAAAAACCGAGTGTAAAAAGAAAGAAAAAGTCCGAAGCTGCACGCAAGAAGAAAAAATTCTAAGTGTTGTATATCTCTGCCAAACCCCGTTATATATAGGCCGAGTGATGAAGCTGTTGCTTCCAACTTGGATAGCTGCAGCAGATTATAAACGGATTATAGTCAATTGAACATAACCTGGCAGCTAACGGTTGCCAGGTTTTTTCAATGGAGGTGTTGACATTTGAGCTTTATGAACAAGGGAATGCAAAACCGGCGCCAGAAAATAATTGTATATTTTATAATCGCTATTGTAATACTGGCATTTTTAGTGAGTATTGTAGGATACGCGTTTTATTAAAGTGAGATCAAAAAGAGGGCGGTTCAGAAAGAACCGCCCTCTTTCATTTTGCATTAGAATTATTTCTGACTCCAAGGTATTTGCAAGAAAATATAGAATATTGAAACAAGTCACAGAGAATTACTGAGGAACAGGAAGTGGGGACATGTTTAGACTCAGTACCATACCGCAGAAGTACCTGGACGTTATCGAGACGATTTTTAATGAATTTGATGGGGCCTTGCTCATTGATGAGCAGGGGATAATTCGCATCATCACTGACTACTACTGCCGGGAAAGCGGGTTATCCAAGCAAGAGGTACTGGGCAGAAAAGTGGAGGAGGTATTTCCAACTACTCGCATGCTAGAGGTTCTACACTCTGGTAAACCGATAATAGCGGATATCTGGGAGCTTGGCGGTAAATCGCAGATAGTCTCCCGGGTACCTATTACTTTGAGTGGGAGTATTATCGGCGCAGCAGGATTCAATATATTCCGGTATTTAGACGATGCTCAGGGCTTTGCCCACCGCATTTCCAACATGTTTTCGCAGCTCAAATATTATAAAGAAGAGGTCAAGCGCTTATCGTCGGCCAAGTATTCACTGGCTTCCATAGTTGGCAAAAGTGACGCCATCCTAGAGGCTAAGGAACAGGTTCGTATGGTGGCGACTAATTCTATACCAGTATCTATTAGCGGGGAGACTGGAACCGGCAAGGAACTGTTTGCCCACGCTGTTCACCAGGAGAGCTCCCGGCGCGAGTTCCCGCTAGTCAGAGTAAACTGTGCCTCCATTCCTGAAAATTTACTGGAAAGCGAGCTGTTTGGTTATGAAGAAGGAGCTTTTACCGGGGCACGTAAGTCAGGCAAACCTGGAAAATTTGAACTGGCCGACAAAGGTACTCTATTTCTGGATGAGATTTCGGAACTATCCTGGGTAGCCCAGGCGGGTTTATTAAGAGTGTTGCAGGAAAAGGAGCTGGAACGGGTAGGCGGGGTAGATACTATTGCCGTGGATGTGCGTATTATATCTGCTACCAATCTGTCCTTGGGCGAACTTGTAAGCCAGGGGAAATTCCGTAAGGATCTGTTTTTTCGTCTGGATGTCTTTCCCATACACATACCACCGTTGCGCGAGAGGATGGAGGATCTGGAGCCACTAGTTGAATATTTTATAAATCAATATAATCAAGAGGCGGGAGGACCTATTGAAGGAATTTCTGGGGAAGCCATGGCCAGACTGCATAAATATCACTGGCCGGGTAATGTACGAGAATTGAATACGGTCATTGAACGTGCCTGCATTGACACTGGTGCTGGTATAATAACCATAGACAATTTATTAAGGTTTGCCGGTCCAAAAGCCAGGGCTGATAACCACCCAAAATACCAGGGATTTGATTTGGCCAAAGCCCGGGAGGAGGCAGAAAAGCAAACCATTCTTCGAGCCATCAAGGCCTGCCGAGGCAATAAAACTCAAGCTGCTAAGCTGTTAGGATTAAGCCGCAGTGCTTTATACTATAAAATGGAGCAATACCAACTTGCTCATTTGTTGGCCGATTCCAAAAACTAACGAAAGTGTTAACCTCATAGGACATTGTCCTGTAGTTTGTACACCTGACCATAAAACCCACTGGGAACGAAACTTTAGGAAAGACTTATTAATATTGTGCGAATATTCAAACATCGATCATGAGCATGGGTGTTCATAACTGGCTATACACGCACTTTGTTGAACTGGCATGATTCCTGCAAAACCTGCTATTGAATTATATTTGGTAGGAGGTTTTCTTTATGGCGATAACGGAACAACGGTTGCCCAGGCGGTCGGCTCAATTTGCCAACTGGAAGGATGAATACCAGGCCAAGTTAATGGATGCTGCTGATGCTGCAAAACTGGTGCGCAGTAATGATGTAATTATGGTGTCGGGAGGTACTTGTATCCCCCACGATTTTTCAGTGGCTCTTAGCAACCGGGCAGATGAATTAAAAAATGTTACTATCTGTCTGGGGTTGGCCTTAAAGCTATACGATTATATGCAGCCGCAATATCGGGAGCACTTTAACATTGAAACTCCTTTTGTTGGACCGGTGGAGCGGATGTGTCTGGAGTGGAAGACCGCCCAGTATATTCCGGTTCATCTCAATCAGCTATCTTTATGGATGGACTCCAGGAAACCTAATGTCACAACTTTTGTGGTTACACCTCCCGATGAGAACGGGTACATGAATCGTTCCAATTTTGGCGGATTGGTTCCTCGGCGAGCTATTAAAAGGAGCGATTTGGTAATTGTGGAGGTGAATTCAACTACTCCCTGGTTGGTCAGTGATGACCTAAAAATTCACGTTTCCGAAGTAGATGTTATTCTGGAAACCGATGCCGATCTAACAGAGATTCCGGATATTCCCATCACTGAGGTGGAAAGACAAATTGCTCACTATATTGTTGATATGATTCCGGATGGCTCTACGGTTCAGTTAGGCTTGGGGGGATTGGCTAATGCTATTGGTTACTTCCTGCGCGATAAAAAGAACTTAGGAATCCATACCGAAGTTGTCCAGAATTCTATCATGGAACTCATGGAATTGGGAGTAGTCAATAACAGTCAGAAAAACATCAACACTGGTATCACCACCGGAACCTTCTGTGTAGGTGATACCCGCCTGTGGAAATACGTGGATAACAACCCCGATTTTTGGTGGACTGAAGTGGAACATAATAACGATCCTTATGTAATAGGGCAGTACGATAATTTGATTTCTGTCAACAATGCCCTGATGATGGATGTGACCGGGCAGGCGGCATCAGAATCTATTCGGCATCGTCAGTACAGCGGTACGGGCGGACAGGTTAATTTTATACTGGGCGCTCATCTCTCCAAAGGCGGTAAAAGCGTTCTAGCCCTTAATTCCACTTTTACCGACCGAGAGGGCAAGTTAAAGTCGCGTATAGTTCCTTTCCTTCCACCAGGTACTATTGTATCAACATCACGCAATGATGTTGAATATGTAGTGACGGAATACGGCGTGGCCAATCTACGTTTCAAAGGGGTAAATGAAAGGATTCGGGAGATGATTCGCATAGCTCACCCTGATTTCCGCGATGAGCTTATTTTCCAGGCCAAACAAATTGGTTGGTTCTAGACTTATTATTGGCCCCGGGCAACCGGGGTTTTTTTATGGGAATCAGCCGCAATATTTTTGGGAGGGCATGTGCTACTGCTGACCAGCATATATTTGTATGACGGGTGGCGGAATACAGCTTTGACAGGAGGGAAAAGATGGACAAACGCAAAGAGGCTTTGACTAAAGTTATGGCCGAGTTCTTGGAAATACCTAAGGATCTGATTCTTGATCTGCCTAAGATCACCATTATTGGCCGCAATGAAGTCTACCTGGAAAACCATCGCGGTATCATAGAATACCTACCCAACCGTCTCAGGATCAATTTGACACGTGGTTTTCTGGAGATCGAAGGAAGCGATTTGGAAATTAAAGCTTTAATGGCCGACGAAATAAGCATAAATGGGCAGGTAAACAGTGTTAAATATCACGATTAATTAAAGGGGAAATTACGGGTGATTAATCGTTTTTTCGAAAATGTGGGAGGGATTATCCGGGTTCGTCTGCAGGGTAAGAATCTGGAGAAGATCATCAACATGGCATTAGCGCGAGGCATTTTTATCAATGATGTCAAGCGTCGTGATGATGGTCTGCATTTCAAAATACGCAGCAGTGCCTATCAAGCTCTAAAAAGCATTACCGAAGAAAATGGCTATGAGCTGGAAGTTACCGAAAAAAAAGGCATTCCTTTTTACCAGGCTCTCCTAAAAAGGAGATTGGGCTTTGTGGTGGGAGGCCTGATTTTTACGATAGCGCTGTATTTTCTATCCTCTTTTGTCTGGTTTATTGAGGTGAGCGGCACTAAGCAGGTCGATCCGGTACGGATCTTGGTGACCGCGGCCCGTTACGGAGTATATCAGGGAGCTGCCAAGTGGAATTTCAGTCGTGCTGAGGCGGAAGAGGGCTTACTGCGCGATATAAACCAGTTGACCTATGTCAAAGTAGAAGTCCGCGGTGTCAAGGTAAATATTGAAGTAGTTGAAAAAGTTCTGCCTCGCCAAGAAATCACCGGGCCATGTCATCTAGTAGCTGCTCGGGAAGGCATAGTAGAGCAGGTACTGGTTTTGGATGGGCAACCTAATGTAGCTGCTGGTGACGTGGTAGCTCGTGGTGACATATTGATATCAGGGGTGGTTTTTCCCGAAATCAGTCCTTATATCGTGGTCGACCCGGAACAAGAAAACAATTTTGCTACCATGCCCTACACAGTAAGAGCCCGGGGGCAAGTGGAAGCGCGGGTCTGGTATGAAGGATATGGTGAATGTGCTCTGGTGGAGGAAAAAATAGTTTCCGGTCGGGAAGCTACTCACTATTACCTGGAAACACCCTGGAAGGATATTGCTTGGCCGCGCGATCCCCAACAGTTTGCTCTGGCTGAACAAGAACACCTGCGTAAGACCATCTCCACTCCTTTGGGCAGCGTTAGCCTGCATCAGGTAAATAGCAAAGAGCAGATAAAGGAAGTGACGGAGCTGTCACCATCCGAAGCGGAGAAAATCGCAGTCAAGAGGGCTCAAAAAGTATTAAAAAACAAACTTGGTCAGAATAATAGTTCGCCCAACATTACTAAGGAACTAATTTCTTCACCCAGTGACCCGATTATTAGAGTTAAACTGACCGCGGAAACAATGGAGGACATTGCCGTTCCGGAGCCCATAAGCGGAGCCCAACATAGCCAGCGGTGATTTTGATATGATATAATAACTTAGATATTTTGTTTCCTGATGGGAGGAATACTGTTTTTGACCGACAAAGAAACCAAAATTTCTATTGGGGACAATTCTCTGGCCGCCATATTGTTTGGCAGCGGGGATGAGAATTTTCGCTACCTTCGCAGTATAGCATCAGCTGAGATTTCTGCTCGGGGATCAGATGTCTACATCAAAGGCAGTGAAGAAGACGTTAACTTTGCCTCTGATTTGATCTACAATCTGCTGGATACAGTTGAAAATGAGCATCAGTTGACTATCAATGATATAAACTATATGTTCAATCTGTTAAAACGAGGCGATCACAGTCGGCACCATGATATTGTGTCGGGAACACTGCTGAGCACAGTCCGCGGTAAAACCATTAAAGCTAAAACTTTAGGCCAGAAAAGATACGTTCAATCTATTCTCCGTGACGACATAGTGTTTAGTATTGGCCCCGCTGGAACCGGTAAAACCTACCTGGCTGTTGTAATGGCAGTAAGGGCACTGCGCAGCAAGGATGTAGAAAGGATCATACTAGTGCGACCCGCGGTTGAAGCTGGGGAAAAGCTGGGCTTTTTACCTGGCGATTTTATTGAAAAAGTCAATCCCTATTTAAGGCCGCTCTACGATGGACTGTTCGATATCCTGGGGGTAGATGTGACCCAGCGCTATCTGGAAAAAAATATTATTGAAGTTGCTCCCTTAGCTTATATGCGGGGAAGGACTCTAAACGATGCTTTTATAATTCTGGATGAAGCCCAGAATACTACGCCCCAACAGATGAAGATGTTTCTGACTCGACTGGGTTTTGGTTCCAAAGCTGTTATCACCGGCGACATTACCCAGGTCGATCTTCCCAAAGATGAGTATTCGGGTTTGATAGAGATCCGTAAGATATTGTCTAATGTCAAAGGTGTATCTTTTGAGTATTTGACCAAAGAGGATGTAATCCGCCATCCCCTAGTGCAGCAGATCATTGATGCTTATGAACAATATGAATCGCAGGATGGGCATAATTAGTAAGTAAGGTCGACAGGATAATTAAGGGAGCTTTATAATGCGAGTACCTTCATTCCTAATTTGGATAGGGACCACTGTGGCCAGCTTTTTTCGTAATTCCACCACCCAAAAAGTGCTGGGGGTCCTGCTGTTTTTCTCGGTTACAATTTTGATCGTATTCAGTAGTTTTAGTCCTAAGCAGGTAATGCTTAAGCCTGATGAAGTTGCCCAAGCTGATATACAGTCCAAAATCAATGCGGTGGTAATAGATGAAAAACAGACGGATGAGCTGAGAAAACAGGCCGCTGACAAGGTTCAGAAGGTCTATCAGGAGGACAAGTACGCTCTAGTCAATACCACTGATGATATTAATCGGTTTTTCAATAGTGTAACTGGTATTCTGTCCACCGAAGCTGAAGACCATTTACTCCAACTGCATGATTTAGTAGAGAGCACTAACACACTTAGTGATGAAGCTGATCTGCAGGTACATAGCCGTACCCTGGCCCAATATATTGTTAATGCTCAACCCGAGGACTTAGAACTTATTCGCCAGGCGGCGCTGTCAGTCGTGCAAGATCTGTTGAGTAAACCGGTAACTGATGAAGCCTTGCCTGATATTTACCAGCAAGCTCAAGCCCAGATCGACTCCATGGGTTACTCGCGCACGGCTCGCGATATCATAAAACTGGTCACTATTAACAGCCTACACCCCAACTTGATTTATAATGCTGAAGCCACCGCTGACGCCATTCAGGAAGCCAGTAGTGCCATCCAACCGGTACAGAAAAACATTAAAGCCGGCGAGATCATTGTGCGGGCCGGAGATAGAGTAACTGTAGAGCAGATTTCTACTCTGGAACAGCTGGGTATTCAGCGTACCCAGAGTTATACTGCTACTCTGATAGGAGCAGGGCTTTTTGTCCTGTTATCTTTCTGGGTGCTCATTCAATTCCTACGCCGCTATTATCCTGAAATGTTTAAGGACGACCGATTAATGCTGCTTATCGGCCTGGTATTCATCATCATTCTGTTGTTGACCAGGTTTTTGACCATGATCAAAATAAGCGACAATGCAGAAATAAATGGTTTGGTGGGATACCTGGCGCCGGTAGCAGCCGGGTCCATGCTGATTGCGATTCTGCTCGATAACCGCTTGGCCCACTTTTTGACCTTGATAATAGCCTTATATGTAGGATTAATTACCGAGGGTAACCAGCTATTTTATGCTATTACCGCCTTTGTAGGTGGTACAGTAGGAGTATTTCAGGTATATCGACTGAGTCAGATTTCAGATCTGGCCAAATCGGCACTCTACGTTGCCTTGGCCAACATTGTCACTATTGTTACCCTTTCTATGATAGGGGGGAGTTTATCCTGGCACCTCATTCTGGTAGGCATAGTGATCGGAGCTGTTAACGGTATTTTATCGGCCATATTGATGATCGGTGCTCTGCCCTATCTGGAGAGTGCCTTCTCCATTACCAGCATGATAAAGCTTCTCGAGCTATCCAACCCCAATCATAGTCTGCTGAAAAGATTGCTATTGGAGGCTCCTGGCACGTATCATCACAGCCTGATGGTGGGAAATCTGGCCGAAGCTTCGGCTGAATCGGTGGGAGCTAATCCCTTGCTGGTTAGAGTTGGTGCCTATTATCATGATATTGGCAAGGTGAAGCGCCCCGAGTATTTTGTCGAAAATCAACGGGGCTTTGAGAATCCCCATGAAAAAATTGCCCCGGCGTTAAGCGCTTTAATAATTACTTCGCATGTTAAGGATGGCCTGGAGTTCGCCCGTGATGCCCACTTGCCTGGTGTGGTCAATGATTTTATCGCCCAGCATCATGGCAACAGCCTGACTAAATATTTTTACGGACGAGCTCTGGAAGAGGATCGGGATGGTTCTATAAGTCAGGATAGCTTCCGCTACGAAGGCCCCAAGCCGCAAAGCAAAGAAGTAGCCTTAGTTATGTTAGCCGATTCGGTGGAAGCTGCCATCCGCTCTTTGCAGGAACCAACCGATGCTAAAATTAGAGAAATGGTTAAAAAGATCATTAAAGACAAGTTGAATGATGGACAGCTGGAATCATGTGATCTTACTTTTAAGGACTTGGATACTATTACCCAGTCGTTCTGTACTATCCTGGAGGGGATGTATCACAAGAGGATCGAGTATCCGGAAGTGATCGTTAAAGAGCTCGAAAGAAGGCGGGAGACCCATGGAGACAATGATCATCAATCAGCAGAACGTGATTAACTATACCCGCGAAATGCAGCAGGTTATTCAAAAAGTGGTCAAGACAGTGGCTCGTACAGCCAAACTATCCGCCAATACCGAGGTCAGTATCATGGTGGTGGACAATAATTATATTCAAGAGTTAAACTTCATCTATCGTGGGCAGAATAGTCCTACAGATGTGCTGTCCTTTGCCATGAATGAATTGGTAGATGAAGAACCGGATTTTGACTTTTCCGGTCCAGTCAATGTATTAGGGGACCTAGTGGTATCTCTGGAAAAAGCTCAGGAACAGTGCCAAGCCTATGGACATAGCCTGGAGAGGGAGCTGGGTTTCCTGGTAGCCCATGGTATGTTACACTTGTTGGGTTATGATCATGAGAGCGAGCCAGAAGGCCAGCTGATGAGGCAATTAGAGGAGAAGATAATGACCTTAGCACAGTTGGAGCGTTGACCTATGGGTAAAGGCAACCTGGAAAAGAGTTTTAACTATGCGATCTCCGGAATCATATATGCTTTAACCAGGGAACGCAACCTGCGTATTCATTTTTTGGCAGCCGGTGCAGCGATATTTGCCGGGATATGGTTGGATATAAGCCGTATGGAGTGGGGATTGCTGGCCATCACCATTACTCTGGTAATGGTAGTAGAAATGATCAATACGGCGGTGGAAAAAACCGTGGACATTATAACGGGAGAATATCATCCTCTCGCTAAAGTAGCTAAAAATGTAGCTGCCGGAGCAGTGTTGCTAAGTGCTATCAATGCACTGGTCATGGCGTATATAATATTTATTCCGCATCTGCGTTGAGGATCAATGGGGGAAACAAATGACTGACCAAGAACTGGTAAAAATAGCTCGCCAGGTTCAGCAGAATGCTTATGTACCTTACTCACATTTTCCAGTAGGGGCAGCCCTTTTAAGTACTCAGCAAAATGTGTATACTGGAGTGAATGTAGAGAACTCTTCCTATGGACTAACTGTTTGTGCTGAGCGGAATGCAGTTTCTAAGGCTATCAGCGAAGGCGAAACTGAGTTTGAGGCTATTGCTATAGCGGGTAATGCTGAGGGATTTACCTATCCCTGCGGGGCTTGTCGGCAGGTTTTGGCTGAGTTTGCTCCGCAAATAAAAGTTATTCTGTGTGATACTCAGAATAACATCAAGGTTAATAACTTAAGCGAATTATTACCGCAGATGTTTTTGCTGTAATTGTAGGAGGGCTAAACTGGTGAAATCTGGTTTTGTGACCATTGTAGGCCGACCTAATGTTGGAAAGTCAACATTGTTAAATACATTGATAGGGCAGAAAATTGCTATAGTGTCTGAAAAACCACAGACAACTCGTACCCGCATCCAGGGAATACATACCTGTGACCAGGGTCAGATAATCTTTATAGATACCCCGGGAATACACAAACCCAAACACCGTTTGGGAGAGTACATGGTCAAGGTTTCCACCCGCAGTATGAATGAAGTAGATCTTATCTATTATATGACTGACGTTACCCGACCATTTGGCGGGGGAGAAGAATTCATACTCAATCAGCTTAAAGATGCTGGCGTGCCGGTCTTTTTGCTGGTCAACAAAATAGATCTGGTGACGGATGAGGAAGTAGAAGAATTCATTCGTCCTTTTACGGGAAATATGAACTTTTCGCAAGTTATTCCAATATCGGCGTCATTGGCCACTAATGTGGAGCGTCTTTTGGAGGATACATTTGCCGTGCTGCCTGAGGGACCACTCTATTACCCAGAAGGTGATTGTACTGATCAACCAGTTTCATTTATTGCTGCCGAGCTGATCCGTGAAAAAGCCCTCATACTGACCCGGGATGAGGTTCCTCATTCTCTGGCGGTTGAAATAGAAGAATTTAAGCAGCAGGCGAAAGACAAAGTCTATCTGCGTGCTGTTATCTACACGGAACGGGATTCACAAAAGGGGATCATTATCGGCAAAAATGGGCAAATGCTGAAAACCATTGGGGAGCAGTCCCGAAAGGATATTGAAAATATGCTGGAGGCCCATGTTTATTTAGATCTATGGGTCAAGGTGAAAAAGAACTGGCGCGATAGTGAAAACAATTTGAACCAACTTGGCTACCGGTTGTAAAGAAGGGAATTCTATGTTGCCAATTGCCTCTTATCTGGATAGCACCAATCTGCAACCGGATGCACAGTGGGCGGACATAACCAGGCTGTGCCAGGAAGCGATTGCGTATCAAATGGCAGCGGTCTGTGTGCATCCCTACTGGGTGACCAGGGCGCATAGTTTATTAATGGATACCCCTGTACAAGTGGCCACCGTGGTTGGCTTTCCCCTAGGGGCCAATCTTGTTGAGACTAAGCTCTGCGAAGCTCGTCAGGCTTTGCAGGACGGCGCAAATGAACTCGATATGGTAATAAATCTGGCGGCCTTAAGGGCAGGGGACTATCACTTGCTGGAAAAAGAGGTTCGTACTCTGGCCAGTCTCAAAGTGGATCATTCACTGGTACTCAAAGTGATCGTGGAAACAGCCTTGTTGACCTCCCAACAGTTAGCCTCAATAACCAGTTTATTGGGGGAATGGGGGGCGGATTATATCAAAACATCCACTGGTTTTGCCGCGCGAGGAGCGTCTCTGGAAGATTTGCACATCATTAGAGCCAACCGTAATTCATTTCTGAAAATAAAGGCCAGCGGCGGAATTCGCACTCTGGATTTTGCCCGGCAGTTGATTGATGCAGGGGCAGATCGTATTGGTACCAGTTCGGCCATCTCTCTGCTAGGGGAAATGGGCGATAATTCGAAGGACTGAAGGTCTGTGCGCTATCTTAAAATCGCCCTACTGTTAGTTCTAATCATTATTTATGTAATAGTGGCTACCCACAATCCACCCGCCTGGTTTAGAATCCTGGGATATAATCAGATGCTGGATGCCTATGGAAAGATCACGGCTCAGTATGCCCCTTTAAACTGGGTTTTTGATCCGGGTCTGCGCTCTGGATGGGCTGGTCAAACCGGTTCTGCTTATGCCCTGCTCCCCACTGATGACCAAGATCATCAGTCCCGAATAGATTCAGCCATGCAAACTGATCCGCTCGCTTTGATCGAATGCTCAGCTGTGGATGCCTGGCATACCACCGCAGCGGGACAGTCGTATTTGGATCTGATCAGGGATAAAACGTATCGGGTGGTAGTATTTGATGGAGGACACCATTTGCCCACTCTGGGTCTGCAACCGGATATTTTACTGATCCCCGCTCTCTATGATACTGCCGTTCATTCTTATATGAGGGACGGGATGTCGGTGCAGACGTTGCAGCAGTTGCTTGAAAAGATTGATTCACCCAGTGTAGCAGTGACCGTACCCCGCTGGTTAGTAGTCAAGCGCCCCGGCAATTTGGAAACCATCACCGAGCGGATCATCCGCGAATCCGATTACAGGTCAGACGGGCAAGACACTGCCTTTAATCCCCGCACCTCGCCGGGTATGAGTTGTTATAATGGCTATATCCTGGCTTATATAAACAGGGCAGACCTGGGAAACTCTGCTGATTATGCTATCCGGCTAAGAGAACTCGATCCAGAAATCAAGGAAGTATTTCTGGCTTTTAATTATAATGATATTGACCAGGACGAAGCGACTGTTTGGGCTGACCAGGTAGGGGTACAATTGGGTACCGCCGTTACCATTGTCAACCGACCGGTCAAGGTAAGTGATCTTTTATTAGGCAGGTAAGACTGTGTATTACAACGCACCGGTACTGATCATAAAATCTTCAGATTTTAGTGAGGCTGATAAGCTGGTTACGGTTTATTCCGAGCAATACGGTAAACTGCGGGCGGTAGCGCGCGGTATTAAAAAACCGAAGAGCAGTCTGCGCTCATGTATCCAGCCATTTTGCTACTCCCAGCTTCATTTTTATCGGGGGCGCGACCTGGAGTTGATCACCCAAGGTAAACTGCTGGACTTCTTCGGTAATTCCCGCGAAGATTTGGAGAGAACCCTGTATTCGGTTTATCTGATGGAAATGCTCGATAAATCACTCATGGACCGCCTGCCCATTCCGGGGCTGTTTCGCTTGACCCTGCAGACTCTCCAATCCCTCAATGACAATGGTATCAATCCTTTAGTGATACGTCATTTTGAACTTAATCTGGCTATACATCTGGGCTATCGCCCCATATTGAACCAATGTGTGGCTTGTGGAGGCAGTCAAGCTTTGACTGGGTTTAGTTTGGGGGAAGGGGGCATGATCTGTCGGGAATGTTTGCCAGCTATGCCGGCAGGGATAATTAACATGTCGGGTGAATGTCTGGCCATTCTGCGTCAGTTGGAAGGTGCCAACAGCAGTGTGTTAGCACGCTTAAGAGCCTCTGCTCCTGCTCTAAAGCAGTTGGAATACTTTCTGGAGCAGTATCTGCAATATCACCTGGAAAGGCCGTTTCAATTAAAACAAACCATTCGCTACCTGAAGCCATCCCGTCGTCACGTTGACAACTAAGAGACGGATGGTTAAACTAATAGCAAATTCGACTGTATCTTCCAGCTAATTGCATAGGGACGATGAAAAAGAGGAGTAAAAAGTAATCCCCTCTACAGAGAACCGGTGGCGGCTGAGAACCGGGAGGAGTTATTTTTGAAGGCGCTTTGGAGTCACAGGAGGAACGCTGCCAGACAGCTAGTAAAACCTGGCCAATGAAGGTGGGCTTTAACAGCCAATCAGGGTGGAACCGCGGGTCAACTCGTCCCTGCCGATCAAGGGACGGGTTTTTTTATTTTAAATTTTAGATTAAGGGGGACACTGACCCAATGAATTTTCAGGAAATAATTATGGGACTGCAAAACTACTGGGCCCGACAGGGATGTATTATTCAGCAGCCCTATGATGTGGAAAAAGGCGCCGGAACCATGAACCCGGCCACATTCTTGCGCGCTCTGGGGCCGGAGCCCTGGAAAGTAGCCTATGTAGAACCCTCCCGGCGTCCCACTGACGGGCGCTATGGAGAAAATCCTAATCGCCTGCAGCATTATTATCAGTACCAGGTCATTTTGAAACCATCGCCAGACAATGTTATTGATCTATATCTGAATAGCCTTAAGGAACTGGGCATCGACCCTGATGAGCATGATATCCGTCTGGTGGAGGACAACTGGGAATCACCGACTCTGGGAGCCTGGGGTCTGGGTTGGGAAGTATGGTTGGATGGCATGGAAGTAACACAGTTTACTTATTTTCAGCAGTGTGGAGGATTTGACTGTTATCCGGTGTGTGCTGAAATCACCTATGGCCTGGAGAGAATAGCCATGTTTATTCAGAATAAGGAAAGTGTTTTTGATATTGAGTGGGTGGATGGCATTAGTTATGCTGATGTGCATCATCAAGGGGAAGTAGATTATTCTCATTACAACTTTACCTATGCAGATGTACCTTCTCTCATGACCATGTTCACCCTCTGTGAAAAGGAGGCGCTGCAAGTAGCCGACCAACAGTTGGTTCTGCCGGCTTATGATTATGTTCTCAAGTGCTCGCACTTGTTTAATCTGCTCGATGCTCGCGGGGCTATCAGTGTGACCGAGCGCACCGCCTATATCGGCCGAATCCGCAATCTGGCTCGCCGAGTAGCGGTGGAATACCTGGAACAGCGGAAAAGCTTGAGGTACCCGCTGATCAAAGATGAGCAATTGCGAAAACAAGTTCTGACTGAAGAGGAGGCGAAATAATATGGCCAAAGACCTGTTACTGGAAATTGGCGTAGAAGAGATGCCTTCTGCCTATATGCCTGGAGCGGTCAGTAATTTGCAGGAACTGGCTGAAGAGCGCCTGAATGAAGCCCGCCTTAGTTGGCAGCAGCTTAAGGTATATGCTACACCGCGTCGGCTGATTCTGTATGTTGAACAGTTGGCGGAAAGTCAGCCTGATTCCCAGCTGGAAAACCGTGGCCCCAAGAAGCAGATGGCTTTTGATGAGGACGGTAACCCCACCAAAGCCTGCCAGGGTTTTGCCCGTGGTCAAGGGGTGGTTGTTGAGGATCTGCAGGTTCGAGAAGTAGGCGGCATTGAATATGTTTTTGCCGTTAAAGATCTGGTTGGTCAGCCTGCGCAACAAGTGCTGCCCGCTATTCTGGCCGGACTTATTACTGCTCTGCCCTTCCCGAAATCAATGCGCTGGGGATATTTCCATACTCGTTTCCCTCGGCCTATCCGTTGGCTGGTAGCTTTATTTGGTGATCAGGTTATCCCGTTGCAAATTGAAAATATAGTTAGCGGCAGAACTACCTGGGGACACCGCTTTCTAGTCACGGAGCCCTTTGATATAGCCGACCCTGAGGACTATATACGGCAAATGACTTCACACCATGTAGTTTTAGACCAGGATATGCGCCGGGATATGATCTGGCAACAGGTTAAAGAAGCCGCCGCCCAGGTGGGGGGAGTGCCCATGGAGAATTCCGATCTGTTGGAGGAAATCAATTATCTGCTGGAATATCCGACTGCCTTTGCCGGTAGTTTCTCAGAATCGTACCTACAGGTGCCTCCGGAAGTATTGACCACCAGCATGATCGCCCATCAGCGTTATTTCCCGGTTTACGATCAAGAGGGGAAATTAATGCCCGCCTTCATAGCGGTACGCAATGGGGATCGCAAGCATCTGGATAATGTTAGGGCCGGTAATGAGAGAGTTTTAAGAGCACGCCTGGAGGATGCTCTGTTTTTCTGGAATGAAGACAATAAAAAGCCCTTGGAGGACTTTAACCAGGGATTGCCGGAGGTTCTTTTCCAGGAAAGGTTGGGGAGCTTACAGCGTAAAGTGCAAAGAGTGGCCACTATTGCCCTGTACCTGTGCCAGGAAACTGGTTGGGGCGATCCAGAACTGGTTAAACGAGCTGCCTGGCTCAGTAAGGCTGATCTTTTGAGCAGTATGGTCTACGAATTTCCTGAGCTACAAGGAATTATGGGCAGGTATTATGCCGGTAACAGCGGAGAAGATCCTCAGGTGGCCGAGGCTATTTTTGAACATTACCTGCCACGCTTTGCCGGAGACCGACTGCCGCAAAGTGATATCGGAGTATTATTAAGCCTGGCCGAAAAAATACACAATCTGATGGGCTGTTTTTGCATTGGCATCAAACCCACCGGGTCTCAGGATCCCTATGCTCTGCGCCGACAGGCTTTGGGTGTGGTTCATATCCTGTTAGAGCGCGGGTCAAATATCGACCTGAGACAAGTATTGAGCCAGGCTTACCGTGAATTTGTCGAAGTAGAGCCGGACCTAGATGAAGATGCGGCGGTCAGTGAAGTGCTGGATTTCGTCTGGCAGCGCTTGAAGGGCGTACTAGCTGATCATAGCTTTACCTATGATGTCATAGAGAGTGTTTTGGCTACACCGACTGGTCACCTGCAGGATGTTTATACCCGGGTCCAGGAAGTCCAGGAGTTTAAAACCACTGACAAGTTTGATGATTTTATGGTGGTTTTCAACCGCAGTCATAACCTGAGTAAGAAATGGGATCAGGTGGAAGTACAGGTCGATGTTCTGGAGGATAGCAGTGAACAGGAACTCTACCAGCAGTTTCTGGCGGTGAGATCCCGAGTGATCGCAGCTGCTAATTATACGGATATTTTGATGGATCTGGCTGGCTTGCGTCCTCATTTGGATCGTTTCTTCGAAGCGGTCATGGTCATGGTGGATGATAAGAAATTAAAAGAAAATCGCTTGAGCCTACTGCGGGGAATCGCCGAACTCTGTAGGCAAGTAGCAGATTTTAGCAAAATAGTGCAATAAAAAATAGCAAACAGGATTTCTTTTTGCCGAAATAGTATATATAATTATTATGATTTAAGCTAAAAAGTATAGCATATAGGCGGTGAATATGATCGAACTCAGCGACCGGCAAGAAAAAATCGTGGCAATAGTAAAGGAATGTGGACCAATTACCGGGGAAAAAATTGCTGAAATGCTGTCGGTGACCAGGGCCGCCCTGCGCCCCGATCTAGCAGTTCTGACTATGTCGGGTTTTTTGGAAGCCAAGCCCAGGGTAGGCTATACATTTAGAACCGAAGGGGCAGAGAATCAGATCCGTCGTATACTCAATCAATATCGAGTACGCGACATTCAGTCAAGACCGGTGATCATAAAGGAAAACTGCAGTATTTACGATGCCATAGTGACACTGTTTGTAGAGGATACCGGCAGTATCTTCGTAGTTGATGACGATAATTATCTATCAGGTGTAGTATCACGTAAAGATTTTCTCAAGACCACCCTGGGGCAAGCGGAAATTCACAAGGTTCCGGTCAGTGTTATTATGACGCGGATGCCTAACATTATTACTACCAATATTGATGAGACGGTGATAGACGCTGTCAAAAAGGTAGTCGAGCATGAAATCGACAGCCTGCCGGTGGTAAGGTGTTTTCTGGATGCCGAAGGAGATGAGAAACTTGAGGTGGTCGGCAAAGTCACTAAAACCAATATAGCCAGACTATTACTGGATATAGCTTGTCTGCGTAACGAGGGGGTTTAGAGAATGACTAATCACTTACCCGGAGTCTACATAGTGTCAGACTCTATAGGCGAGACTGCGGAAATGGTGGTTCGCGCTGCTGCCAGTCAGTTTAACTCTGGTAGTATGGAGATTCGTAGAGTTCCCAATATATCAGACACGGATACCCTGGAGGAAATTGTTAACCAATGCCAGGAAACGGGCTTTATGATCGCTTACACCCTGGTGGTAGATGATTTAGCCGCTTTCCTGAAGGCCGAAGCTGAAAAAGCTGGGGTAGTATGTATTGATGTACTAGGCCCGCTGATAGATGCTTTCAAAAAGGTAAGCTCTATTGAACCTAGGAAGGAACCAGGTTTATTACGTAAGATCGACGATATGTACTATCGACGGGTGGAAGCAGTAGAGTTTGCGGTTCGTTATGATGATGGCAAAGACCCGCGGGGAATAAATCTGGCAGATGTGGTCTTGGTGGGTGTTTCCCGAACTTCCAAAACACCTTTGTCCATGTATCTGGCTCATAAGAGAATTAAGGTGGCAAATGTTCCATTAGTGCCAGAGGTAGCACCTCCGGAGGAACTTTTTGCTGTTGAACGTGGCAAGGTGATCGGTTTGATCATTCGCCCAGAACAATTGAACCATATTCGGGCCGAGCGGCTGAAAACGCTGGGTTTAAAAGGACAGGCCAGTTATGCCAATTCTGAACGTATCCTGGAGGAATTGGAGTTTGCGGATGGAATCATGAAGCGTCTGGGCTGTCCAGTAATAGACGTGACCAACAAGGCAGTAGAAGAAACTGCTAGCAAGATATTGGAAATCTATTATAGGAGGATTAGTAATGTCTAGCGGGAAATATGTGTATTTATTCGAAGAAGGCAAATCAGACATGAAAATGTTACTGGGCGGTAAAGGTGCCAATTTGGCGGAGATGACGCGCATCGGTTTGCCGGTTCCACATGGTTTTACCATTACCACCGAAGCCTGTAATACTTATTTGGCCTCGGGAGAGACATTGCCTGACAGCGTATTAAAACAGACTTTCGAGAGCTTGGCTGTACTAGAAAAGCGCACTGGCAAGGGCTTTGGTTCCAAGAATAATCCGCTACTGGTTTCCGTTCGCTCCGGAGCAGCTATTTCCATGCCGGGCATGATGGATACCATACTGAACCTGGGCTTGAATGATGAATCCGTGCAGGGACTGGCTGAATTGACCGGTGATCAGCGTTTTGCCTATGACTGTTATCGCCGCTTTATCCAGATGTTTAGTAATGTAGTGCTGGACATTGAACACTCCTTGTTTGATGATATTTTGGAAAGATTCAAGCGTAAACTCAGCCTCATTTTTGACTACGAAATACCGGCCTCCGAACTGCAAAACATAATTAGCGAGTATAAAAACCTGGTGCAAAGAGAAAAGAATTTTCAATTTCCGCAAGATGTCAAAGAGCAGTTGACCATGGCGATCAAAGCCGTGTTCAGCTCCTGGAATAATCAGCGGGCTATTGTATATCGCCGACTCAACAAGATTGACGATAATTTGGGAACGGCCGTAAATGTGCAGTGTATGGCTTTCGGCAATATGGGACAAGACTGCGGAACCGGAGTGGCCTTTACCCGTGATCCATCTACTGGAGAAAAGATTTTATATGGTGAATTCTTAGTAAATGCTCAGGGTGAGGATGTAGTAGCTGGCATTCGTACTCCACTGCCCATTGCTAAATTAAAAGAGGAACTGCCCGGAGTATATCAGCAGTTTGTTGATACCTGCCAGAAACTCGAAAATCACTATCGTGACATACAGGACATTGAGTTTACAGTAGAAAAGGGCACCCTGTATATGCTACAGACCCGCAACGGCAAGCGCACCGCCCGGGCTTCAGTTAAGATCGCGGTCGATATGGTAAATGAGGGTCTTATCAGTAAAGAAGAAGCCCTCTTGCGAGTTGATGCAGAACAGCTCAACCAGTTGTTACACCGACAGATCGACACCAGTGTTCAACTCGAAGCCATCGCTAAAGGTTTACCGGCTTCACCAGGAGCGGCCTCCGGTCAAGTAGTGTTCGATGCGGATTTGGCCGAAAAAATGGGCGAAGCGGGGGAAAAGGTAGTTCTGGTCCGCAACGAGACTACTCCCGATGATATCCATGGAATCATATATGCCCAGGGGGTACTGACTTCTCGGGGTGGTATGACTTCTCATGCGGCTGTAGTAGCCCGGGGGATGGGTAAACCCTGTGTTTGTGGCTGTGAAACTATCAAGATAGATCCCGCTGGCCATCAGTTTACCGTCAATGGGCTGGTAGTAAAAAAAGGAGACATTATTACCGTTGATGGGGCTACCGGCAAAGTTATGCTGGGAGAAGTACCTATGATAGAGCCGACTTTATCCGATGAATTTGAGACCCTTTTGCAGTGGGCTGATCAGGTTAAGACGGTAGCAGTGCGGGCCAATGCAGATGCTCCCGAGGACGCAGCCCGGGCTAGAGAGTTTGGAGCCCAGGGTATTGGCCTGTGCCGAACCGAGCACATGTTCATGGCACAGGAAAGGCTTCCCCATGTACAGGAAATGATTCTTGCCGAGAGCCTGGAAGAGAGACAAAAGCCCCTGGCCACTCTATTGGAGATCCAACGCCAGGATTTCTACGGTATACTCAAGGCCATGGCTCCACTACCGGTTACCATTCGTTTGCTGGATCCGCCTTTGCATGAGTTCCTGCCTGATTACGATACACTGCTGCTGGAAATTGCCGAGTTGAAACATCAAAATGCCAACAGCAAGACCATTCTGGAAAAGCAAGAACTTTTAAAGAAGATAAACAGCCTTTCCGAGGCCAATCCCATGCTAGGTCATCGGGGTTGTCGTCTCGGTATTACCTATCCCGATATCTACCGGATGCAGGCACGGGCTATTTTTGAAGCCATGCTGCAGCTCAAGCGGGAAAATATAGAGACCTTTGCCGAAATCGAAATACCGCTGGTGATGGACGTCAGTGAATTTGCTATGCTCAAAGCTGAAATCGAATTTGTCTACGAGGAAATTAAAAATGAAAACGGCGGAGAGGAAATAAAATATGCCATCGGGACCATGATTGAATTACCTCGGGCTTGTGTTACTGCTGATAAAATCGCCGCCGAAGCCGAGTTCTTCTCCTTTGGAACCAACGACCTGACCCAGACAACCTTGGGATTTAGCCGCGATGATGCCGAAGGCAAATTTATCCCCGTTTATCTGGAAAAAAAGATTATCCGGGATAATCCCTTTGCGGTTCTGGATCGTGAGGGAGTTGGGGCTTTAATGCGCATTGCTGTTGAAAAAGCGCGCTCGGTAAAACCGGATCTGCTCATGGGTATCTGTGGAGAGCACGGTGGTGAGCCAAGCTCTATTGAATTCTGCCATTTGATTGGTTTGGACTATGTGAGCTGCTCCCCTTACCGCATTCCAATAGCCAGACTGGCAGCCGCCCAGGCTAAAATTAACAATCAATAAATTTGATAATTTATTCTATAAAAGTAAACAAAGGGTATTGGAACTTTATTTAATTTAAGTACCAATACCCTTACTCATTAAAACTGTTTTTCTGAATACTATAAAAATGGCTTTGCTGCGCACTTGTTGGAATAATGCACAGTAACTGTAAGATAAAGTATAATTAATAGTGGATATGTAAGTATAGGTTTATTGATTTTTATCTTTGTTCATGGTGCTATATGCGGGATTGTTGCTTGGTACGAAAATGAGAAAAGGTTTAATAAAATTTCATTAAATTTAGAGCAAAGGAATAAATAATCAGCCCAACTGAATGGAGAATTATCTCTTGTTGTACAGTATTTCTTATTTTATGCAGTCACTCTAAACGTAGATATATTGGTCACAAGAAGTTCTTCCATAATGTTAAAAATGATGATTGGTCGAAATTGATAATGAAGTATGCGTATTATAAGATTAGGTTATTGAGAGAAGCTGAAAGTTGTGCCCCGAAGTATTCCAATTGGGAATTTGAGAAATATAAATGAATTTATCAGAGTAATAAAAGAGAAGTATAATTTATAGATGGAGGTGTTGTTCATGATGTATCCGTATATGACTTTGTCTGATGAAACAGAGATAGTGCATTCGCATATTATTGAGGAAAATGGAGTGCAATGTGTGGAGGTTCATTTTGAACGTCCATCTGAAAAAGGCTTTGATGTAGCAAGATGTACCTTGCCGTCTTATACATGGATTAAGCGTGAGGGGTTCACTGATAATGAGATTGACAAATTTGAGAAGTTCCTGCATTGTAATGCACATTTGTTTTATAAATATGCTGCAAGCGGAGGGATAAAAATTGCCTAGTCTCTTTCGAATTGGCTCCTATTTAGTTTTTTTCTGGTCAAATGAAAGCTTTGAACCAATTCATGTGCATATAGGCAAAGGAAAGCCAAGCCCTAATGCGACAAAGGTATGGTTAACGGCATCGGGTGGTTGTATTGCAGCAAATAATTCAAGCAAAATACCTCAAAAAGAATTAAATGAGATACTGGAGATTATATCCGCACAACATTTTATGATATGCGAAGAGTGGAAAAATCATTTCAGGGTTAATGAAATTACGTTCTATTGCTAATAAAGAAGTTGCAAGAAGTGTTCCGTAATGTGCAAAAACGACGATTGGTCTATTTTGATTGCAGCTGCCCAGGCGGCTATAACCAACTTAGACTAATCGAAGTAAGGCTTAATAACAGTTGAATAAAGTGAAGATAGGGTATTGTCCGGCAATGATTTAACGGACAATACCCTTTGTTTCTTTTAAAAGGCTGTCTAAAAGAGTGGAAATGGCAACGATCTCCACGAAAGGAGATGTTATTTTATGCACGAACGAGAGCAAGAGTTAGTAGGCCTGTTGTCAGAGCAACATCCATCTCTAAAGCTTGCATTCGATATTGCTAAAGTATAGACGATATATTTGAATTTATTGACGATTAGTTCCCTAAAATGCCTCTTGTTGTTCATTAACATTATAGGGCAATATCTGCCTGTCTTTGTCGGGTAGACAGTAGGGAAGTGGTGCCGATATAATGAATGGATAGGGGAGGTTGTACCTTGAACCTTAAGCGGCTGAAATTTATAGATAAACCCTTTTTAATAAGCTTCATAGTTATCCTGGGCTTTGGTCTGGTGGCTCTTACCAGTGCCAGCCAGGGTATTTCTGGGGATCCTTATTATTATGTTAAAAAACAGGCGGTTTTTGTGTGCCTGGGCCTGGTGGCTGCCATACTGGTTCTGAGTTATGATTACAGCCATTTGCGACGGTATAGTATTTTATTCTACGGATTATCAGTGTTTTTGCTGATAGCAGTTTTAGTGATAGGCGAAGAACAACGTGGTACCACTGGATGGATCAGCCTGGGGCCACTGCCGGCCATTCAACCGGCTGAGTTTACTAAAATAATGTTGGCGGTTGCTTTTGCCGATTTCCTTAATAAACGTAAAGGGATGCTGAATACTCTTGGGGAAATTTTACCCTGTTTGGTTTATATGGGAGTACCTTTTATGCTCATATTAATGCAGCCAGATCTGGGTACAGCGCTGGTTTATATTGCTATTACGATAGTAATGCTGTTTGTAGCCGGAGCCAATCCCCGGGTGTTGGGAGGATTGCTGGCATTCGGTGCAGGTGCGATAGCGCTGATGTTGCTTTTGCACTTTCAGTTGGGCATGTGGTTGCCTTTGGAGGATTATCAACTGCAACGACTTACGGTTTTCCTGGATCCCTATCAGGATGGACAGGGAGGTCGAGGAGCAGGATGGAATACCATCCAGTCTCTAATCGCTATCGGCTCAGGCGGCTTGACCGGGCAGGGGTTATTTAACGGTACCCAGGTACAGCTCAATTTTCTTCCTGAGCATCATACCGATTTTATTTACGCTCTTATCGGCGAAGAAATGGGTTTCATCGGAGCGGCGGCCGTTGTTCTGCTCTATGGCATCCTGCTATTGCGAGCCATTCATGTAAGCTTTCATGCCAAAGATCTGTATGGTACCCTGATAGTTGCGGGCGTGGCCGCCATGTGGCTATTCCATGTCTTTGAAAATATTGGCATGTCAATAGGCATCATGCCTATTACCGGTATACCGTTGCCTTTTATCAGCTATGGAGGCAGCTCCATGCTAGCCAATTTCCTGGCAGTTGGGTTGGTTTTGAGTGTCAATGTGCGGGGGCGGAAAATAGTATTTTAGCGGTCGGGACATACTAAAAGCGTAGCCTACAAAGGGGGAAGCCCAATGGAATCTGATACCAATCGGGAAATGAACCGGGAGCATGAGGACGGGTCAAAAGGGAATCCCCGGATGGCTGAAAAAGTCCTCCAGGAAGCCTTACTGCTAATTCCCAATTTCCTAAAGCTGTTATATCGGTTATCCAAAGACTCAGCCGTTAGCACAACTGATAGGGCTCTGCTGGCAGGTACCGTAGGCTATGTCCTGTTCCCACTGGACTTTTTGCCGGACATGATACCCTTTTTAGGACAGGTGGATGATGTGCTACTGGTCGCTTTGGTCGTTAAACGCCTGATGGGAAGTGTCAGCCATGACGTCTTGGAGGGGTATTGGGATGGGGATGGTCGCCTTTTGATATGGATTGAAAGAATAATCGATCTTTCTCGTCACGTGGTTCCTCCCAAGATTTACAATCGCCTGGTGAAAAAAGCTCACCCATAGGAGCGAGCGGATCAGAGGCTATCTTTAGAGATAGCCTCTTTATTCGTGGAGTTTCATTTAGCCACAGATACCAGTGTGATTTTTCTTTTAGATGTTTTTGCTAAAATCGAGCCAGATTATTGGCGAAAATCGTGCGGGCTTCTTCAACCATGGATTCAATAAGTTCTTTACAGGTAGTCACTTCTTTTATTAGACCTACGGATTGACCTACCATAAATGCCGCATTATCAACGTCACCGCTTTGCCAGGCTGTTTTTACCTTCTGCCCGGACAGCAGAGGGATCAATTCTGCCAGCCCACCGCCCTGGCTTTCCAAATCCAGTATTTGCTGGGCTAGTTGATTTTTTAAGGCCCGTCCCTGAAGACCTATAGACTTGCAGATCAGGGTAGTATCATTTTCCTTACGTTGGATGAGTTCTTCCCATATATTGGGATGGACGGCACACTCCTTAGTAGCAATAAATCGGGTAGCCATCAATACGCCTTCTGCCCCCAGGCTTAAAGCCGCAGCTAATCCACGTCCATCAGCAATACCTCCGGTGGAAATAACCGGTATCTTTACACTTTCGGCGATGCGGGGCACCAGAACCGTGGTGGCCACGTCATCACTGAGGGGATGGCCGCCTTCTTCGATACCAGCGGCAATAACGGCGTCATAGCCATATTTTTCAATGTTTAAGGCGTGACGGACCGCACCTACTTTATGCATAACTTTCACGTTGGCCTTATGTAGCATATCTAAATACTTAACGGCTGGTTTACCGGATACCTCGATCACTTCAACTTTTTCTTCGGCACATACCCGGAAGAAATCATCGAAAATCTCATCGGTAAATCGCATGGAAGGAAGCAGAGTGATATTTATACCGATGGGTTTAGAAGTCAATTCGCGGGCGCGGTGGATAGCTTGGCGAAAATCTTCGCCGGTGTCGTAGTTACAGGCGGTGATATTTCCCAGCCCACCTGCATTGGAGATGGCCGCGCATAGTTCAGGGGTGGCCAACCACAGCATCCCTCCGCAGATAATCGGGTATTCAATGCCAAACAGCTCAGTTATTCGGGTCTTCACAAACATACCCCCCAGATCAAAATTTTGCTTTATATCATTATATTACATTTATGAACTTTCTAATAACAAAATTTCCTATAGATACTCAGTCATAATTTTGTGATCGGTAAGATATACTGTATTGCCCGACTTTTTATATTTATTGCTCAAGAATGGTCGGGACAAGGAGGGTCTTATTAAAGATCGCCGAGGTGATGGAAATGTTAGGAAGTTTTCGAATACGCATGCTCATAGTAGTCTTGATTGTTTTGCTGGTGGGATTGTCTGTACAGTCTGGCCATAGCAGCAGTTATGTGGTGGAGTCTCTTTTAACTAATTATGTTCTTAAGGATTACGGGGTGGAGAGCAAGCTGGCCATGCTGGTTGAGAATACCCGTAACCAGATGAGCGATGATAACGTGACGGTTATGGCCGATGGCGAGATGCAAGCTCCCTGTGACTATTTGACCTTAGCCAGACGCTACGGGTGGAACTGGAATGAAGAAAGCCGTAAACAGGAATTCCATCCGGGGGTATCTTTGATCGTTAAAGACAGTACTCTGGTGCGTCCGGTTCTGGCGGGAGAGGTTGTGGAGATATCTCGTCAGGACGAAGGCAGGACCATTTTAATAAAACACAGTCCGGATCTATTTTCTTATTATCAAGGCCTGCAAGAAGTGCTGGTGAGGGAAGAGCAACACATTGATCAGCGGCAGATATTAGGCAAAACTGGTAAAACTCTATACTTTGAATTGCGCGACCAAGATGGTCCTATGGATCCGCACAGCCTCTTTCCCTAATTATGAGATTTGGCCGGCTGATCGGGGTAAGACTAAAGATTCACCCGCTGCTTCTGTTGCTGGCTGTTGTATATTTTTGGCTGGGATTGGGGCTGGAAGTGCTCCTGGTACTGGCGGCGGTCTTATTGCACGAATTAGCTCACCTGGTGGCGGCCCGTAGTCTGAAAGTTGCGGTCCAGGAGGTTGAACTGCTGCCTTTTGGGGGGCAGGCTAAAGTTGAAGACTTCACCGGGTTGGAACCGGACAAGGAGACTATCATTGCGATAACTGGACCGGCCTGCAGCCTGATATTGGCGGCGGTTTTCTATTTTCTGGCTCCTCATTTGTCTATGGCTAAAACAGAACTTTTTGTGACTGTTAATCTACTGTTGGGATCGTTTAACCTGCTGCCGGTTCTTCCTCTGGACGGGGGGCGGGTCTTGAGAGCGCAGCTGTCTCGCTGGCTGGGTTACAGGAAAGCTACCGCTCGAGTAGCTTTGCTGGGGCAGTTAGTGGGTGTGGCATTAGCGGCCGGGGGCATTTACGAGACTTATACTTCTATGACCGGTATCAATTTTTTGCTAGCCGGGATAATTCTTTTCTGGGCGGCGCGCCGGGAAGGCAAGCTGTTATCCTATTCTTTTATGCGTTATCTGGTCAACAAAAAGGGTGATCTGGCCAGAAACGGTCATCTGCCTGCTCAACAGTATGTCAGCCAACCTGACACGCTGGTCAAAACCATTTTACAAACCAGCAGTCCCACTTTCTACTTGCTGGTGGTGATAATTAATGATGATCATCAGGTGGAGGGCATGGTCACTGAAGCGGAGTTGATCGAATGCCTGTTTGAAAAGGGCCCCCAGGCCACGGTCAGGGAATGCTGATACCATTGGAGTCCGCAACTCTATCCCGTAGCGGAGGCTTCAGCCTCCGTCATAGCAACAGCTTATCTGGGTGGAGGGCGCTTCATGAAAGGTTCGATTCCGCTGTCGCCGGTCTTAACT
>CAZTZX010000010.1:0-8020 GCA_964618175.1 uncultured Syntrophomonas sp.
AGTAATAAACTGAAAAGAAGAGTCATTGCCCAAAAATATGACGATGTAGTTCAAAAGATGTACCAGAATTAGTCTTATTTTTTATTAGACCCGTGATAAATTTGACACATGGGGATCGACTTCCTCCCAGCGAGGACGATTCTCATGTGTCTTTGTTCGTGGTTAGGGTAAAACTTCAGAATAAAAAAAGACTGTAATTCCCAAAAGCTATATGGTAATAATGTATAAGTACACTAAAAATGAAAAGGCAGGGAAGACCGTGACTACGAAAACTAATGAAGAAATCTCTACCAAACCTCCTTATATCGATTTGGTTTATTCTCAGCGCTGGGATGATAACACCAAGATCTCCATTAAGATAAACCGTCATATTTATACGGAGCAGACTCCCTATCAGCGTATTGACTTCTATGAATCAGATACTTATGGTACCTTTTTCACCCTGGATGGTCTGGTGATGGTTACTCAAAAGGATGAGTTCATTTATCATGAGATGATAACTCATGTAGCCATGGCTACTAATCCAGCTATCAAGAAGGTGCTGATTATTGGCGGAGGAGACGGGGGCACTTCCCGAGAGATAGCTCGCTATCCTCACCTGGAGCGCATTGATATGGTAGACATTGATGAGCGGGTCACCCGGCTTTGTCAGCAATATTTGCCACAGACCGCCGGTCATCTGGATAAAGACCCCCGCATTCATCTCAATTTTCAGGATGGTTCTTCTTTCGTGGACCAGGCCGAAGAGGGGTTCTACGACCTGATCCTCGTAGATTCCACTGACCCCATCGGGGTGGGTGAAGGGCTATTTACGACTCAGTTTTATCAATCCTGTTTTCGCATTATGGCGGAGGATGGGATATTGATCAACCAGCATGAGTCGCCCTATTATCAGTTCCATATTGAGGAGATGAAGAAAGCCCATAAAAAAATTCGGGATCTATTCCCGATCGTCCAGGTCTACCAGTACCACATTCCTACTTATCCCTCCGGGCACTGGTTATTTGGTTTTGCTTCCAAGAAGTATGATGCCCTCCAGGATCATAAGCCTGAAGTTTGGGAAGCGATAGGCTTGGAGACTAAATACTACAATTCCAATATTCACAAAGGGGCCTTTGCTCTGCCCACCTATGTACTGGATCTGCTGAAATCAAGCTACTAACAGTGCGCAAGTTCGGGGACGGTCCTTCGACTTGCGCTTTAACGGAATCTATATTGTAGAAATGGAAAAGCTTTCATAAAAGCGCAAGTCGAAGGACCGTCCCCGAACTTGCGCAGGTATTATCTGATCCCATCATTGCTGACAATGGCTTGGTAACATTCGGGGCGGCGGTCGCGAAATACTGTCCAGGATATGCGCTGCTCTTCGACAGCATCCAGGTCAAACTCAGCGGTGATGATCATTTCCGCAGCGCGATCGGCTTCTGCTATTATTTTCCCAATCGAATCAGTAATAAATGATGACCCATAGAAGTCTATCGTGGATGAACAGACAGTTTCGGCGCCAATGCGGTTGGCAGCTATGACCGGCATGATATTAGCAGCGGCATGACCCTGCATGCACCTTTGCCAGTGCTCTTTCGAATCCACCTCGGGTTCATCCGGCTCGGAGCCGATGGCAGTGGGATAAAAAAGCATTTCCGCTCCCATCAGGGCCATACAGCGAGCAGATTCCGGAAACCACTGATCCCAGCATATACCTACTCCGATGCTGCCATATTGAGTTTTCCAGACCTTGAAACCGGTATCCCCCGGGTTAAAATAGAATTTCTCCTGATATCCGGGCCCGGTGGGAATGTGAGTTTTCCGGTAGACACCCAGAATAGTGCCATCCGCATCAATAACTGCTACCGAATTATAGTAGGCCAGGTTTTTGCGCTCATAAAAACTGATCGGCAGCACTACCTTTAATTCCCGGGCCAAAGCCTCAAAGTGCTGCACTGCTTTGTTTTCCTGCACCTCAGTCGCCAATTTATAGTATTCAAATTTCTCAGCCTGACAAAAGTAAGGAGTCTCAAATAGTTCCTGTAATAAAATGATATGAGCACCCCGGTCCGCCGCCTGCCGAATGAGATTTTCAGCTTTGCTTATATTTTCATCTATGCTCGCCGAACAGGCCATTTGGACTGCTGCTACGATAACTTTTCTCACCTATGAACCTCCTGAAACCTAAATATGCCCTGGTAGTGATCAACTGACCTGGCAGCTTATATACTGCCTGAGAACCAGATGACTGCTACTTTTTTTGTATAGTTTACCATATCGTTGACTTCTTAGTAGTTGGAAGTGATGACATCCATATAGCCTTGCCCAAAAAACCATTTGCCGGGGACAGGGACAGGTATTATACTTAATAATTGTGAATCATTTTTTTACAGCCTTGGTATTATTACGGCAATGTTAAGCAGACACTTATGATAGAATCATAAAAGCTGCTAAATAGGGGGTAAAGACTTTGACTATTCAGTTAGAATTTTCTTGAGCATACCTGCCTCGGTAACAATTGCTTTTTAGCATCTGACAGAGGTATGAATGTGAGAGGTGAATAATAGTTGACGGAAAAAAAGAAAACCTTCAGATTATATGAGGTTGTTTTATCAGTTATCACGATTGTATTTGTGGTGGAGGCCGCGTCACCGGCGGCGGCCATCGGAAATTCCCAGTATTTCTGGTGGGCATTCCTCATCCTGACCTTTCTGCTTCCATATGGACTGGTCGCTGCGGAATTAGGCAGCACCTATCAGGATGAGGGTGGTCTCTATGATTGGATCAGACGGGCCTATGGCCCCCGATGGGGCGCTCGGGCCGCCTGGTTTTATTGGATCAATTTCCCCTTATGGATGGCATCTCTTGCCATAATTTTTCCGGAAGTTCTCAGCTCAATATCCGGAATTGAGATCAGCACCTTTTGGGCTACTGTCATCCAACTGGCATTTATCTGGATCGTAGTTTTCATCAGTCTCTTCCGGGTCAGTGACAGCAAATGGGTCTTAAACCTTTCGGCAGTTATCAAGGTCTTTATCGCACTGGTGGTGGGGGGCATAGGAGTTTATGTGGCATGTACCCGAGGTATGGCTACCGAATTCACCTGGGACTCGATGCTGCCTTCTCTTGAGCTTTCCAGTTTAGCCTACGTTTCCGTGATCCTATTCAACTTTATGGGTTTTGAAGTTTTAAGCTCCTTTACCTCGGAAATGGAGAATCCTCGCAAGCAAGTTCCTCAGGCTATTGCTGCCGGAGGAATCGCCATCGCCGCCCTGTATATATTCTCCTCCTTTGGTATTGGGGTGGCCGTTCCCGCTGAAGAGATCAACACCGCTAATGGCTTGATCGAGAGTTTACAACTATTGACGGGTTCTGCTACCGGCATCTTTATCACTATCATGGGTACCCTCTTCTTGGTTTCTTTGTTCGGAAACATGGTTTCCTGGTCTTACGGGGTCAATTATGTGGCCAGCTATGCAGCCAGAAATAACAGTATGCCGCGCATTTTCAACCGGGTAAATAAAGAAACCGGCATGCCGACCGGTGCTCCTGTTATCAATGGATTGGTAGCCTCGACTCTAGTTATAATTGCACCTTTCCTCCCCAGTCAGGATCTGTTCTGGAATTTCTTTGCTTTGAATATAGTCTGTCTCTTACTAGCCTATATACCGATATTCCCAGCCTTTCTACAGCTGCGCCGAATAGACCCTGATCGAGAGCGGCCCTTTAGAGTCGCAGGCAGTGAGTTCCGCTTAAAATTGATATCTTACTTTCCGATGTGCATACTCATTATTGCCATCCTGGTCTCAGTGGTTCCGCTGGACCTATCAATAGAGGAACTGAGTTTTAAGATCCCGCTGACTATCGGAACCATTTTAGCAATTATTGCCGGAGAGATCGTGGCAGCCCGAGCGGTCAAAATGGCCGCCAAGTAGATAGCTGGATATCCTGAACTAGTTCACCAATATGTGTTTTAGGAGGTATGACCAATGGCTGTTCGGGACTTTATTGACACTACGGATTTTACCAAACAAGAACTTCTGGACATCATTCGTCTGGGAATCACCTTGAAAAAGTGTATCAGTGTCGGCTATTACCCGCCCTTGCTGAAAAACAGGAACCTGGGCATGATCTTTGAACAATCCTCCACCCGCACCCGGGTTTCTTTTGAAACGGCCATGCAACAGCTGGGGGGGCACGCCCAATATTTGGCACCTGGTCAGATCCAACTGGGGGGACATGAATCGATCGAAGATAGCGCTCGGGTGTTGTCGCGACTGGTTGATATTCTGGTCGCCAGGGTGGATCGCCATAAGACCGTGGTTGATCTGGCCAATTATGCTACCATTCCGGTTATCAATGGCATGTCCGATTATAATCATCCTACCCAGGAGATAGGCGATGCCATCACCATGGTGGAACACCTGCCCGCCGGCAAAAGGCTGGAAGACTGTAAGGTGGTGTTTGTAGGTGATGCAACTCAGGTATGTGCTTCTCTCTGCTTCTTGACCACCAAGCTAGGCATGCATTTTGTCCAGTTTGGGCCGCAAGGTTATCAACTAAAAGAACACCACCGGACTATTGCCGAGGCTAACAGTCTGGTGTCAGGTGGCAGCTATCTGATCACCGAGGATGTAGATGAGGCTATGCAAGATGCAGACTTTGTCTATACCGATGTCTGGTATGGTCTCTATGATGCCGAGCTATCGGAAGAAGAGAGGCTGGCCATCTTTTATCCCAAATACCAAGTCAACCAGGAGATGATAGCCAAGGCCAGTCCCCAGGTCAAGTTTATGCATTGCCTGCCGGCTGCCCGTGGCGAAGAAGTTACCGACGAGGTTCTGGATGCTCCCTATTCAATCGCCTGGGATGAAGCCGGCAATCGATTGACGGCGATGCGGGCCCTACTGGTCTATTTCCTGCGTCCCGAAGAAGGTCAACAGTTCAAGAAGGATGCTGCCAAAGCGGAACTGGATCAAGTTTTAGCCGAGATTATGTAGTTAGAATTGCTCATTAAGTGAGGAGGAAATCAGATGGCAAGGATCGTAGTGGCCCTGGGTGGTAACGCTCTTGGCAATGATGCTGAAGAACAACAAAAGATGATCGACAATGCAACCCCTTCATTGATTGCTCTAATAAAGCAGAAGCATGAAATCATATTTAGCCACGGCAATGGACCTCAAGTCGGCATGATCAATCTGGCCTTCGATAAAGCCTCGCAAATAAATGATAAAGTAGCTCCTATGGATCTGGCCGAATGCACCGCCATGAGCCAGGGCTATATAGGCTATCATTTACAAAAAGGGATCGGCAAGCAGCTGCGCCAAGAAGGGCTGCCTGGCATGGCTGCTACGGTGATAACTCAGGTAGAAGTTGATATGAATGATCCCGCTTTTAAGACACCGACCAAACCAATCGGCGGCTTTTATGATGAAGCCACCGCCCAAAAACTGATGGCCGAAAATCCTGGGATGATCTTTGCCGAAGACGCGGGACGAGGTTGGAGAAGAATGGTCGCCTCGCCGAAACCTATCGACATTGTCGAAAAGGAATCGATTATAAGCCTGCTCGATAACGGCTTTATCGTAATCGCCTGCGGAGGCGGAGGCGTCCCGGTCATCAGGGATGAGAACGGTAATTATCAGGGCGTATCAGCCGTTATTGACAAGGATCTCGCCTCAGCCAAACTCGCGGAAACTGTGGATGCCGATTATCTCTACATCCTCACCGCAGTTGATCGGGTTGCTATCAATTTTGGTAAGCCCAATCAGGAGGAACTGGTGGAAATGACCGTCACCCAAGCAGAGCAGTATTGCCAGGAAGGCCATTTCGCCCCCGGCAGTATGCTGCCCAAGGTCAAGGCAGCTGCCCAGTTTGCCAGCAGCAAACCGGGACGGCAAGCGCTAATTGCTTCACTGGAGCAAGCACCTCTGGCTATGCAGGGGCTAAGTGGTACTGTAATTCATATGTGAGGATTTTGCATAATTCAATAAGTACTTCAATAGTGTCACTCTGAGCGATAGCAAAGAGTCTTATAAATGCCGTGGATCCTTTGCTGCCGCTCAGGATGACATTCTATTGAAAACTGAAAGAAATTATTAGGATATTTGAAACCACCGTAAACAGATCCGGTGAGAAAGGGAGATGAAGATGGCCCAAACCTTAGCTACCACCCCCAAAGCAGACGGGTTCAGGATGCCGGGTGAATTTGAGCCCCATAAACAAACCTGGATGATGTGGCCGGAAAGAACCGACAATTGGCGATTAGGTGCCCACCATGCTCAGAAAGCCTATGTAGAGGTGGCCCGCGCGATCTCCCAGTTTGAACCGGTAACCATGTGTGTGTCCAAAGGACAGTACCTGCATGCCCGCGGTGTTCTGCCGCAATCGGTGCGGGTAGTCGAGATGTCCAATGATGATGCCTGGATGCGCGACTGTGGGCCTACCTTTGTGGTCAATGATAAAGACGAAGTGCGCGGGGTGGACTGGACCTTCAACGCCTGGGGCGGGCTGGTGGACGGCCTCTATTTTCCCTGGGATCAGGATGACCAGGTAGCCAAAAAGACCTGCGAAATTGAAAACATGGCTACCTATCGCACCGAAGGCTTTGTACTGGAAGGCGGCTCTATTCATGTGGATGGAGAAGGAACCCTGTTAGTGACTGAAGAATGCCTGTTAAGCCAAGGACGCAATCCCCACCTGAGCAAAGCAGAAATCGAACAGATGTTAATGCTTTACTTAAATGTCGAGAAAGTCGTCTGGCTCAAATGGGGCATTTTTAATGACGAAACCAATGGTCATGTGGATAATATCTGCTGCTTTGTCAAACCAGGTGAAGTCCTATTGGCCTGGACCGATGATCAAGATGATCCCCAATACGAACGCTCCCAAGCAGCTTTTGACCTCTTGATCAATACTACTGATGCCCAAGGCCGGCAATTTAAGGTACATAAGCTGCATATACCCAGCCCGGTGCTGATAACCAAAGAAGAGAGCGAAGGCGTAGATATCATCAGCGGTACCCTGCCCCGCAATGAGAATGACCGCCAGGCCGCTTCTTATGTCAATTTCTATATCTGCAATGGCGGTATCGTTTTTCCGCTATTTGATGATCCGGTCTACGACCGTTTGGCCGAAGAAAAGCTGAAGGAATTATTCCCAGATCGCCGGGTAGTAGGAGTATTCGCCCGAGAAATCATCCTGGGCGGCGGTAATATCCATTGTATTACCCAACAGCAGCCCCTAGGGATCGGCAGATAGACATATTTTTTGCACTAACGGAGGCTTAAATGAAACTAATTTCCTGGAATGTTAACGGTCTGCGGGCCAGTTTGAATAAAGGCTTTATGGACTTTTTCACAGCCGAACAGCCGGATATATGCTGTATTCAAGAGACCAAAATGCAGCCCGAGCAGGTGAATTTCGAGTTAGACGGCTATGAGATGTACTGGAACAGCGCTGAGAAAAAAGGCTACTCCGGTACAGCGGTCTTTTCACGGATAAAACCCCAATCAGTTATGATAAACCTCGATCAGCCCGAGCATGGCAGCGAAGGCCGGGTAATAACTCTCGAATATGAAGAATTTTATCTGGTCAATACCTATGCACCCAACTCTCAACGGGGTCTGGTTCGGCTGGACTATCGTCTGCAATGGCAGGATGATTTTCATGCTCACCTGATAAGTCTTGACACCAAGAAACCGGTAATAGTCTGTGGTGACTTAAATGTAGCCCACCAGGAAATCGATTTGAAAAACCCGAAATCAAACCACAAGAACGCCGGGTTTTCACCGCAGGAGCGGGAAAAGATGACCGCGCTCCTGGAATCAGGATTCACAGACTCCTTCCGCTATCTCCACCCCGATCAAACCGGTGCCTACACCTGGTGGTCTTATATGTTCGATGCCCGAACAAAGAACGTCGGTTGGCGCATTGACTATTTTTTAGTATCGGACAGAATAAAAGACCAGATACAAAAAGCCACCATTTATTCTCAAGTTTTGGGCAGTGATCACTGTCCCATTGGACTGGAGAT
>CAZTZX010000010.1:8120-21009 GCA_964618175.1 uncultured Syntrophomonas sp.
TAAAATGGATAACCAGCCCGTAGTATGGAAAAAAGAGAGCCACTAAACTGTCCAACGGCCCCACCAAAGCCTATGCCCATGCCAAAGCATTGATCAATCACACCCTGCTGCAAGGGATAGAGTCCCAAATGGATATGGAGCGGTATAATATCGCCGACTGCGGCGACTCCGAAGACTTTCTTGAGGGAAGTGACGCTCTTTTTAACAAGCGCAAAGCGGCTTTTAAAGGGCAGTAATGATTCCAAGTACTTGTTAGGGTGCGTGGTTGTTGTTATTATACCTCTAAGCTCACTGATTAGCTTTTGACCAGGATCATCCAGGTTTAGTAAAGTGATATCAGTGGACAATATATTAATAAATGGAAAGCGAAGGTGTAACAATAATGCGCGAAAAGGTAAAAGCAATTTTAGATGATGTCCGCCCTGCCCTGCAAGCTGATGGTGGTGATGTAGAATTGATCGACGTTGATGATCAGGGCGTAGTGAAAGTACGTTTACAGGGAGCCTGCAGTGGATGTCCCATGGCATCCATGACTTTGAAGAACGGTATTGAAAGAGCTCTAAAAGAAGCTATTCCGCAAGTAAAGGAAGTTGTCGCCGTTTAATTTTAAGCTGGAGTTGACAGGGGGGGGTGTTGTAAACTTGCGCCTGCAATGTTGTCAATACCCTGTTCCCTTGTCAATAACTTATTAACATAAAGCTTGATAAATAAAAACCATCACCGGCATGGTAATAATGCACAAGATTATGGACATTACATTGATGACACTGGCATTATAGGCATCCTTATTATAAATCTGTGCCATTTGCGTTATCATGGAAGCCGTATGGGCCGCACTGGCCAGCAAAACGATCAGCAGTCACCCCTTCTCTCTTTGGCACTCTATCATTTCAACTTGGACAGGAGAACCGCCCTCATCCTATACATGGGTTTGAAAAATAATTATTGACATAGTCCACATGTGAACTATATAGTTTATATGTGCACTATTTGGCAGCACACAAAATCTAAAAGGAGGTAAAATGGATGAGTCAAATCTTAGAACTCTATAGGTCAACCAATAATAATGAGTTTACCAAGCTGATCACGGGGGCTGCACCATATTTCAGCACAATAGATCCCATGTTTGTAGAACTTAAGCCTGGGTATGCTGAGATAACAGTGCCCAACACTAAAAACATCCACAATCATATGGGTACAGTGCATGCTATTGCGATGTGCAATGCTGCTGAACTTGTGGCAGGCATGATGACAGAAGTCTCCATCCCTGATTCATATCGATGGATTCCGATGGAAATGACTGTCCGCTATCTTGCCAAAGCAAAAACTGATCTTAGAGTTATTGCCAAGGGACAGGATATAGACTGGGATGTCATCGGAGAAACTAAAGTTCCGGTAAGTATTTATGATGCGGATGAAAAAGAAGTTTTTACAGCTATAATAACCATGAAAGTCAGCCTCAAAAAACAATAGAATTGGCTAGAAATTAAGGAAGGCAATTAATCATGTCGGTAAATGATAAACGGCTATTTTACAAATTAAACATTGCTCAGCGTATTCTATTTAACTATGTAAATCGTGAAATAACGAATAAACTTGGTGTCCCAGTAACTCATATTGCGGCTCTGTTTTACCTTTTACAGCATGATGGATGTCTTCAAAAAGATCTGACTACCGTGTTGTTTCAGAATAAATCAGCAACTACGACCCTAGTTGAACGCATGATAAAATATGACCTCATTTATAAAATTAATTCTAAGGATGATGGTCGGGCATCACAGATATATTTAACAGATAAAGGGCGGAGTATTGCAAAACAGGCCCCACCTATTGTAGCTGAATATAATAAGAAGCTAATGGATAAATTTACTGCTTCGGAAATAGAGGTCGTTCATAAGTTTTTGGATACAATTATTGAAGATTACAGATGAATCTCCAAAACAAAAAGACCCTAAGGGGTCTTTTTATAAATACTAATTTCTCACCCATGAGCTTTTAAGGCGGATCACAGGTTTGTTGCTATTCCATTATGCTGCGGGCTGAGATCAGCCAGGGAGCAGGAAACGGCTCCACCATTTTTTTGCTGTTGACGCGGGATACCTCTATATGGATGGCTTCGGTACGTTCCAGACCGTTTTCCCTAAACAAAGCCGGCAGAGATGTTAGTATCTCGAAATCCAAGGTGTATATCACAAATTCCATAGCGGGATTGACTGCCAAGAGACTTTTTATCTCATTGTCTATCCGGGGAGAAGCCACTATAAAAGCAATATCCGGCACAGGCAGATCATCCAGGGCGCCATCTTCTAAAGACTCCACGATGATTACGTTATTCAGGCCAAACTTGTCAACATTACATTTCATTGTCTCCTGGTCTCTGCGGTCATATTCTACCGCAATAATACTCCCCTCACCAGCAATCATAGCCGACTCCACCACGATGCTTTCCCCGGAGATTATGCATATATTATCCCGATCCCGCGGATTGATCTTATTCATAATGATCGTCCGCACTTCCCGGCATACATATTGAACCGAACCGCAGGAGAAACGGCTGTTCTCCATACCTATCTGATAATTGGTGGCGGCGTTCGGGTTCATGATCAGCATAGCTGCTGAGGCGTTGATGCCACGGTTGATCATATCGGCGACCTGGTCGTGCTTGATGGGTCCGGACGGGTCTGAGCCCTCATTGTACCAGATCTCGCAATCTCCCAGCTCGGCATTCCACATGTCGTAAAAGATATCGGGATGGCCCGCATCTGTAAATACCAGTACCATACGGTTACACATAACGGCGGGAATCAGGTTTTTGTTTTTCCCGGTAATATCCAGCATCTTCAGTTTTGCCAGGTTGAAGTCAACATTTTGAGAAAAATATTGGAGCCAGGCTAAAATAACCTCATTAGTAAACATGGTTTTTTCCACAGGCAAAACCCCCTTATTTTAGCAATTGTCACACCATATTATACCATGGATCTATTTCCGCTTTCAGCTTATCTTTAGGCGCCCGTACGCTCCAGCAAGCGTTCCCACTTTTGATCCACGTAAGCTTGCGCTTCTTCGATCATCCACTCGTTGCCCTTGACAAACATATGGCGGAATCTGCCCTGAGAGCGTAAAAAATCTTCCACGGGCAGCTTTTTCTTGGGGGTGTAAGTCATACGCCAAACCCCCTCCTCTACTTCGAAAAGAGGCCATACGCAGGTATCCACAGCCAGCTTAGTGATCTCGGCCAGCTTAGCCATGGGATAATCCCAGCCACGCGGACAGGGCGACAATATGTTCAAAAAGCAAGGGCCTTCCGTATAAATAGCTTTGTAAGACTTGGTGTGCAGATCCTTGAAATTGCCCAGAGGTGCGGTCTGCGCCACATAAGGAATGTGGTGAGCCACCATGATCTCGGTCAGGTCCTTTTTATTTTGCCTCTTACCCTTGCCTACCGCGCCTATGGGAGAGGTAGTGGTGCGGGCAAAACGCGGTGTTGAAGAGGAGCGCTGAATACCGGTGTTCATGTAAGCCTCATTATCATAGCAGACATAGACCATGTCATGACCGCGTTCCATCGCACCGGAGAGAGATTGAAAGCCGATATCATAGGTACCGCCGTCACCAGCAAAGGTAATGAACTTGACCGTGCCCTCTACCTTACCACGGCGCTGCAAAGCATTATAGGCTGCTTCCACTCCCGAACAGGTCGCAGCGGAGTTTTCGAAGGCAGAATGAATATAGCTGTCCAGATAGGCCGTGTAGGGATACATAAAGGTAGAAACCTCCAGGCAGCTGGTGGCATTGGTTACTACCGCTCTATCCTCTTTATCCAGAGCCCGCAGAACCCCGGCAACTACGACCCCGGCACCACATCCCGCACAGAGACGGTGTCCTCCCGTGAGACGAACCGGCTTTTCTACTTCCCTTTTCAGATTATATACCTTGCTCATGCTGTCTCCTCCCTTGACCGCTGCCCCATGTGAGTATAAACTGATCCAATGTCACCGCTCTCAGCAACATCTGACAGTCGTCCAAACACGTTTTCAATATCCTCTACCTTGACATCACGGCCACCCAGACCGTAGACAATGTTGATCATAAAGGGACGTTGCTGTAGATCATACAGAGCACTGCGGGTCTCGGCAAATAAGGGGCCTCCATTGGCTGAAAAACCCTCGGATTTGTCCATAACGGCTATCGCTTTGGTGCCAGAAAGCGCCCGGGCCAGTTCTTCGCCGGGAAAAGGACGAAATACCCTGACTTTAATAAGTCCGGCCTTCACTCCACTGTCGCGCAACTGGTCAACAGCGGCCTTGGCAGTTCCGGCCGTAGAGCCGATCAGAACCACTGCCAACTCCGCATCCTCCATTTGGTATTCTTCAAACAGGCCATAGCTTCGGCCGGAGATCTTTTCAAAAGCAGCGGCCACCTCCAGTATGCGGGCCTTAGCCGCCTTCATGGCCTCAGCCTCCTGAACCTTGTGTTCCATATAATAAGAACTTACATCATAGGGTCCCACCGCCAGTGGATTCTCTTTTTTCAGCAGATAGTGTTCCGGGTTGTATTCCCCCACAAATTGGCGCACCACATCAGTAGCCAATAATTCAATGTTCTCCATGGCATGACTGGTAATAAAGCCGTCCATACAAGTCATCACCGGCAAGCGTACACTGGGGGTCTCGCCAATGGGCATGGCCATGATGAAATTATCGTAAGCCTCCTGGTTGTTTTCTGCATAGATTTGGATCCAGCCGCTATCGCGAGCGCCCATGGAGTCAGAGTGATCAGCATTTATATTGATCGGCCCCGACAAAGCCCGGTTGACACAGGCCAGAGTAATGGGCAGACGGCATGAGGCCGCCACATACAATAGCTCGAACATCAAGGCCAGTCCACAGGATGAAGTGGCACTAATCGCTCTGGCCCCCGCCGCTTGCGCTGCAATACACACCGACATGGAACTGTGCTCTGACTCCACGGTAACAAATTCAGTGCCTACTTCACCATTAGCCACATAATCCGCGAAGAATTCGGGAATCTCAGTGGAGGGAGTGATCGGAAATGCTCCCATCACATCGGGATTTATCTGTTTCATGGCATAAGCCACAGCCTCGTTGCCGGATAAGCGGTCACTCATTTGGCCGCACCTCCCGTCAACATGGTGATGGCCGGGAAAGGGCACACTTCTTCACAGATACCGCAGCCCTTACAGTGCATATAATCGAAATCCAAGCGCTTCCCGTCCTTCACCGGGATGGCACTGTCCGGGCAGAAGGGAACGCAGAGCATACAGTGTTTGCAAGCTTCCTCATGGAAAACCGGCGTGTTAGTACGCCAGGAACCAGTATTAAAGAGCCGTGCCGTGCCTGGTTCGTAGATCTCCCCGCCGGGAGTCAGATCCTGCCAGGGGCTATGTTCGTTAATATCTCGGGCACGAATCATCCTAACTGCACCTCCTCCAGAGATTTTTTCAGTGTTACCATATTCCCTTCGATGACCTGGGGCTTGGTAGCGAATTTATGTTGAAAAGACTCTTCTATATCAGCTAAAAACTGCTCGGGTTCCACCACACCGCTGACCTTGACCAGAGCCGCCAACATAGGGGTATTGGGGAAGTTTCTGCCCAGGTTCTCTTCCGAAATGCGGCGCGCATCAATGGTGCAGATTTTTCCAGCCCATCCCGGCAGCCGGGAGCGCATCTCCTGGGGAGAGCTAGGTGTATTAATGATTATCCCGCCGCCCTCTTTCAGTCCTCCGGTAACATCGACGCTGTCCAGCAGAGTTTCATCTACTACCACCACATAGTCCGGATAGTAGATGTTAGAGTGGACAGAACACCTTTCTTCACTGATGCGATTGTAAGCAGTGATCGGGGCCCCCATACGTTCCGGCCCATATTCCGGGAATCCCTGAACGAATTTCCCCTGTAAAGCCGCCACATCTGCCAAGAGCATACAAGCCGATTTAGCTCCCTGTCCGCCCCTACCATGCCAGCGAATTTCTACCATATTTTTGGTCGCCATTTATTTCTCCTCCCAGTCATCATGATAAATAAAATCTAGGTGCCGACTCTTCCCCCTTAGTGGGGGTGCCTATACCCGCAAGGAGCAGGCCGCATCTCCAACGAGCCGCACCCGCAATAATACAAAAGGCTTTCGTCCCGTAAAGGGACGAAAGCCTACAAGACATTCGCTATACCACCCATTAATACAAACATACCATCATATGCGTTCCCGGTGACGGGGGAAAACCGTCGGAGCCTACTGGATTACTCGTTCGATCCGCAGCTCAGGAGTGATTTTCGGATTCAGACTACTGGCACCAGGCTCGCACCCTCCCCGGCTCGCTTACACTTTCGGCTGAAACTTACTCTCTCCGTCAAAGCCTTTATAAGAATATGAATTTAACAATAAATATACCGACTCGGCGGGGTTTTGTCAACCAACAAATAGAGGGACGATTATGGTTTTCTTGAGCAAGCATGACTGGGATACTTTTTATGACATATAAGTGCTGAAGATGGTCCTGGATCTCTCGGGTACTGGCCTAAAGGAAATTTATAAATGTCTATCCGTATCTCTTGCTCCATAAAGAAAACGGCGAACCTCCATAACGTCATCTATCACAACATAATAAACAACATAACTCCTAATATAAATACGGTAATAAGGATATTCTCTTTTTTTTGCGGTACGATATGGCTCAAAAGCAACCGGATTGTCCAAACGTTCTAATATGGCTGCTTGTACATCTTCCAACAACCGCAGAGCTGCGTCCGGATTTTTCAGCATATTTGCAATGTATCTTACCGTTTGGATCACATCTTGCTCGAATAATGGCAAGTATCGAAGTTGATATTTCTTATTGCCCATTTACCGCACTCCTTACATTGCGGAATACTTCTTCATGGGATAGCCGTTCTTCTGTAGCTTTTGCCATTTTGTCTGCTTCGTCTAGTTTAATTTCAATATTATCTGTAAGGTATGCGTACTGCTCTAAGCTCAGAACCACCATGGCGCCATATCCGTTTTTAGTAAGATAGACCGGGTTTCCTTCATTGACCATTTCCTCAATTTCCGGAAACTTATTTCTAAGGTCAGAAACAGGGCGTATTTGAATCATATACAGTACCCTCTTTTTTGATTTATTTTATCCTAATTTTATCATGATATTATCAAACTTACAATACAGCACACATTCCATCCACCCGGGAAAAAATCACCCCCGCATGAGAGCTGATTTGCTTTCCTGCGGAGGTCTTGTTTGTGGAAGCAGGGGGACGTTTTTTTTGCTTCGTCCCCCTGCTTCCATGGACATTTCACGGTCTGACGTGCCTATTTAATCAAGGTACTCAGTGATCTTGTTCCGAGCCTGGGCTCTTTCCCAGGTGTCCCTTGACTTTCCAGCCACTTGGTTAGCCTGCTGCTGTTGGACAAGCAAATATTCCTTTAGTTCATCCTGTAACACTTTATCATCGGTTTGTTCATATACCATCAGAGCTGCATCGACACCGGCCGGCCCGGATCGGTAGAGGATTTCTACATCTAATCTTTCGAGGGTTCCGGCCAGGTAACGGTCTGCATTATAGCGGGCCACCAGGCTGTCCGGATTTGACAGGCACAGCAGGCAGAACATCACTATCCCTGTTCCAACCGCCAGGCGGGTTATGGAGAATGACCATTTTTGCAGGGCAATCACTCCCCCGCAGGTGATGGCCATAAAGATCATAAAGACACAGGGTAACAGCCGGCGCATAGACAATCCGTAAGCTCCAATGTACATGGCCATTTTACTGAAAGCGGTAGCAATAAGGATCAGGGTGACCAGAGCCAGTAATGAGTTGAGTATCTTTAAGGCTATACTATTCCGGCTGGGCTGTTGGCTCATAACATTGGATATGGTTAGTACGATCAGGTTTATGGCCGCAATGGAACAAAGCTCAAAAAATCCACTGCGGGCATATTCCGAGTATACCTGCCACCCCTCCGGCCGTTGGCCAACAAATGCTGAGAAGAAATAGGGAACCTGACTTCCAATGAATACTAGATATAACATACATAGCAGGCCCAGCAGAATGTAAACTGTGATCATGGGGAGTATCCGCCAGGCTGAAATCATCTGCTCCGTACTATCCTTTTTAAACCGGTCAGTACCTCTTTTATGAGTACTGCCGGCCACTAAGCCGAACATATAAGCTGCAATGGGAACAGCCAGAATGACATGCCATAATACTTCCCAGAACTCTTCCCCTATCCCGCGAAAGCCAGCCAGTATTCCATTTACTATTCTGGCAAAGCCGCCGCTGTCTGCTTCCATCAGCAGGGGAAAAACCATGGCTACAACAATAAGTGATAAAAATAGACCTAATGCTATGGAAAAAAGGTGCCTGCCCCGCGCCAGTTTATCAGCCCCCAGCAAAGCCAGGCTTTTATACTGGCAGCCAAAATTGCCAAAAGGGATTACCAACAGGGCGTTATAGGCGTCCAGGACAATATAATTGCTGGTTTTGCCCATAATAAGCAGCCCGGTAGTAGACAGGATCCAGTATAAAGCACTGCCAAATAACAGCAGACCGTGCAGCGGAGCCAATCCGTTATTGGTCCACAGGCCAAAGCTCAGTCCTATCAGCACCACTACCGCCAGCCAGAACCATCCGGCCTTGGTAATATGAACTCCCTTTTTCAGCAGATACCAGGTTACTGATCCGCAAAACACCAGAGTAAACACGGTGACCCCCCAACCCTGCCAGGAGAACAGTACCCAATGGGCAAAAAAGAAGCCCAGTACGAAAGCAAACAGGGCAAAATAGCTATCCTGGCGGTCAGCCGCAAAAGGCGTTTTCCCCTTCTGCAGCATCGGTATCTCAGGCACACTTTCCTCGGAGCCGCCTAGAATTGCTGATTCCTTAGTCAAAACTGTTTCGTTATCATTGAGTGAAATCTCATCCATTAAGTCAACCCTCCTTATTCTCCATCATCTGGTTGGTATTCGAGTATGTCTCCGGGCTGACAATCCAGAGATTTGCAGATTGCTTCCATGGTAGAGAAACGAATCGCTTTGGCCTTCCCGGTTTTGAGAATGGAAAGATTAGACTGAGTGATGCCGATCTTTTCAGCCAGCTCGCCGGAGGACATTTTTCTTTGGGCCATCACTACATCCAGATTTACTACGATGGGCATAATTCGGTTCTCCTTCCCCTACACAATGTAATCTGCTTCGTTTTTGAGTTCGACGGCCTGGGCAACTACATTCTTTATTACCCGGACGATCAAGCCCATAAATGCTGCAGCTATCGCCACGAAGATCCACGGGTAATAGTAAAACACGGAAATTATGGCCACCAGCGCTCCTGTAAAACAGCTCCAGGAAATACGCCTTAACAGTTCCACGTTCTCGGCGGTAAATACTTGACCGGTGTCGATGTGACGCAGTAGTTTTAACAGACTATAGAGGAGATAGGCGGCAGGCATAAAACCCACATAGATGGTAGCCATAAAATAGGCTCTATTTTCATCTTGTCCGGCCCGTGAAACGTTTACAAACCAGTCAATCAGCCAGGGCGCCGCTACCACTACAGCTAATAGCAAACCCATAAAGATTACTATACACAACTTGGTCAGAATGATGGACTTCTCTCCATTCCACATATAATGCTTCCTTTCTCAGTCGGGTGAAGTACCCTTAATTATTTGCAGTATAGCAAAGTTATTAATGTTATACAACACATTATTATTGTTTATCAGCAAAATTTATTCGTGATTCATTACAACAAATGCTAAATGCAATATCTGGTTTTCAATTTAAGACGGGCTTAATTTATCCCGTAGATGAAAGATCTTAGCGTTCGGTACAAGGAGAAAGTAGAGATGGTTTAGGTGTGTGCATGTGAAGCAGGGGGAGTTATTTGTTTTTCCTCATGCTCCCCCCTAAGCGCATAGAAAAGGAAGCAAAAGAACGTGCCTTCGCTTCCCCTGTAGACTTATTAGGTGCAGATTTTAGTTTTTCACTAAGTACTTGCTGACTACGAGCGATATCAAAAACAGTACTGCTGCATCAATGCCGCTTCGTAAGAGCGTTTGCAGCATGTAACCGTTAAAAATCAACCCTATAAAGCTGTTAAATATCATCCAGTTTGCTCCGATGGTCAGCACAACAAGATTAACGGATATGGCTAATTGGTTCCGCTCTCTGCCAAACAAGGGATATAAAATCACATAACAACACCCCAGCACCACACCAAATAGCATTGTCCATAAGTAACAGGGCACCGGATAGGTATGGCAACTGCTTACTAATACTCCTGTTTCATAGCCAATAAACCGCTCAATTAAAAAAGCAGCTGCAATTAAGGCAACGACTTTAACTTTTTCTGCGCTGCTTAAGGTCTTTACAGAACTGGTTATGTTGGTATTGTTCAATAAAAAGTAAGCTATCGTAATACATAACAGCAAAACAGGTATAGCATCACCCACGCCCATAAAGAATTGGTAGTTCACAAAAGCAGATCCCCATTCAGCAAAGGGAGATGTCTCAACCGACACTTCTTGCATGCCAAAAAGATAAATAAGGGCAAAGGCTAAGCCAAAACGGGATCCGATCTGTAGTCTTTGCATATTGGCCTTTTTCCCAAAATACTGAACCACAACAGCACAGTGTGTAAACAAGAGAATAAAGTAGAAAACCGATATTAGTGGAAAGCCGAAAAGTTGGACTAAAGCGCCATCAAGATCTTCTTCATTCACACCAGCGGGCATGACCACATGAACGAGGATAGTTATGGCCGTCGCCAATATGATAATGAGGGCATTAACTAGGAACTTATTTACGACTTTTTCTTTCACAAGATTCCCCCTTTCAGTTGGGATCACATAGGATCCAGGCCTGAACACTTTTATCAATCCATTTATATAGATACTACTACCTTATTATGGTATTGACTGCTTTCTGGCGCAATTTTTAGTCTGAGGATAGAAGTGACCCTTGGTTCATCGCAGAAAAACGCGGAGTTGTCGCAATTGGCGGCAGAAAAAAGGAAGCGAAAAGAACGTCCCTCCGCTTCCCTGAATGCTATATTATAATAGCCCTTTCTGCTGGAGTATGGCCCAAGCTATTACCAGCCATACGGCCATGGCTATTACTCCTAGAAGTCGATCCGACCAAGACATTGTTGATCTTTTGCCCACTATATAAATGACCATGATAATGATATAAAACGCAATTAGAACGAGAGAGATATAAAACAAGGAGTTCCATCCGGTTTTTAGCCATGCCAAGATGAAAAGGACTAATAATAAGCTTATTTCAAATACTGCACTGCGCATAATCCGTTCCTCCATGAAAAATTCCTAACATATGAATGATATTCAACTGCTGTGCTTCAAAGCCGCTTAAGCCTTGTAATAAATCATATTTCCCGTCAAATCCGGATCAATATTTCCGGATTTGTTCACCTTCATATAACGCGCTTCTAGTATTTTACACTGTCGTAGGCGGGCTTTATCAAATTGAGTAATGATGGCATTGTATTGCGGATTGGTCAGCAGATTATCGCGAATGGTTCTGGAAAAAGGACAGTGCTTGAACAGGATTTCCCGGGCTACCTTATTTAAACGTAGCAATCCATTGGATTCATAATTAATCCAGGTTTGATAATCTGCGGCAAAGATATTGCGCGGGCTATTGCGGTGTCTTTTGATTACGGTTTTGAGCTTTTCCCTGGCATCTGCAGATAAGTCCCTGTTTTTAGCATAAAACTGAATGTAATCACTATAATCTGAATACAGGGAGATGTCGTTGGCTTTATTTATCACATAGCTAGACATGTTTTTGGAAAGATCCCAACGAAATTGCGCCACCGCATCTATCATCATGTCATCCAGATCCTCATTGGTGAAAAGAGGAAATAGAAAGCGTCCCGGGGAGGTCTTTACTTTTCCGCTCAATACCTGCCACATGACAGACCGATGACCGAAGCAAGGTATAAGGATAATGTCGGGAAACACCGGCTTCATAATCAGTTCATGGGCCAGCTGTCGGTTGGTATGCGTGAATACGATCTCGCGATGAAATGCGGAGAAATCAACTGCCAGTATTTTATTGATACTGGCTTCGATTTTGGCTGGTGTAACCAAAGAAGCTTCCAGATCATGGCTGATCATTTCTCGATGGAGAATAGGGAAATAGCCGCTAGTTTGTCCATAGCATAGTCTCTGGCCCAATTTAAAAAGGTTAGTTATCTCATGGTTAAGCCGACCATCCAAATCCGCATCATAGGCTGGTTTGTCTTTGTCGGTCACTTCTTTCTGACGTTTAATTTCCGCAAATACTTCATGGTAATCCAGTCCAAATTCATTTACCGACGGCTCCTGGTTGCGTTGATATATTTCCTGCAACCAGGGTTTGAGGTGATATACTGAACCGATTGAGTGCCCCGCAAATTCTTTAGCTAGCTTATAGAGCGTATTGGTCTGCTCTACACTTAACAATCTTTCGTCCATATACCCAAAGTACAAAAACATTAAATAGAGCTGATCAGAATTGTCTTCCTCCAGTACCCTCTTAAATACCGACGTATAGGCTTCAAAAAAAGTCGTGCTTAACTGCACTCGGATCGGTCGGCTGGAACTATCGGAAAAAGACTTGTCTTTCATATTGATAAAAACTTCCAGGTTAGACCTAAACAGCTCAGCTTTTTCTTGGCTGATACCTGCATAAGCTAATATTTTATCAGCGCTATTATGAAGTTCTTCAGGAATACCGGGGGTTGGATCCACCGATCCAGCTCTGGTTAAACTGTTTATTTCCATATTTGCGAGCCCCCCAGCCTAAAATTTCGATATTATTGGCATTAGTTTACATTTTATTCGTATACGGTATATTATACAACAAATTCCATCCG
>CAZTZX010000010.1:21109-39565 GCA_964618175.1 uncultured Syntrophomonas sp.
AAGCTGGTCGATCCTCTGCAGCTGTCCGGCTACCAGAGGAAATTGCCCTATTTTAAGACCAAATGCATCCCGAAACTCAGCATATTTTTTCGCCTCCCGTACCGCCCGGGTCATAAATCCGGCCGCTGATAAACCTACAGTAAGACGGGAATAAGTTAAGACAATTCCTACCACATTGGCCACTCCACGGTCGAGTGGTCCTACCGGGTAGGCCACTGCCCCATTAAAAGTAAGTTCTGCGGTAGTCAGTTCACTGGTGCCCATCTTCCACTTAATGCGATCTATAGTGTAACCATTGCGGATCTCTCTTTCCTTGTCGCCCGGCAGCCAGGAAGGAATCACGAATAAAGCCACCTTTTCTGAACCCAATGGTTTTGCAGTTACCACCGCATACTCAGCGTGAGTTGCTGAACAGAAGAATTTATCGCCATACAGACGCCACTGGCCATCTTCGGATATGGCTTCCAGGACGTTAGCGGGCACATCGGAACCTCCTTGTATTTCCGAAAGATACTGAGCGCCAATAGCAAAATGGCCGTCAATGCCTTCCTGGCAGTGCTGCAGGATTCGCCGGGTCTCCTCACTGTCGGCATACTTCTTGAGAATCTCCACCAATCCCTCGGTGCAGGTCATGGGACAGGCTACACAGGCTTCACCATTTTGATAAATGATATACATCTTGATCAGTTTCACCCAGGGCGAGGTTTTGCCGGAAAACAGGGCTTCGGAAAAAACCTCCTGCTCCATGATTTCCGTTTCCTGGGGTCGGACTATCCGGTCAATACGGTGCTTGTGCCCATCGTAATGCATCATATAGGGGCGCTTTTCCGGCCAGGCAATGGTTTCGGCCATATCTCTCCACCGATAGGAGGCCTTACGCGATACCGACCGGGCCTCCCGGTCAACTGCTTCCCACTCCTCAGCGGCAAAATGTTTTACTACCTGCTGGATAAACGGATCATCTGCATAATAATCGACCTTATCCCGCCACTCCAAAAACTCGTCGAAATTATATGGATTGTTGCGGTCTGGAAAAGACATACTCCCCTCCCCTTTCTCCCCGGCAAGTTTGACTGTCACTTCGCGCCCCGATATGCAAGTTATCTCTGGATCAGCTGAGGGAAAGCTCCTCCAGATCCAACTGGTTAAGAATGTCCCTCAACTGTATTAGTTCTTCCCGGTTCAGGGTAACCCCTTTACCCATCTTCTCATGTTCAGGAGCCCAGTCCCGAATATCAATTTTGGGTGTCCGCTCATTCCAGCTGACCAGATTGATCTCCTTTTGCCAACCGCGGGATCCCTCGGAAAGTATCCCCAAAGACTTGGTAATTTCATATTTTATATCAGCCATCTGTATCCCCCTTACCATAATTTACATAAACATAATAGCCTTATTAATACTATATCCGTAAACCGCCATAGAATCTGCCGAATTTTATCAATCAGGTCAGTTTTTGCACTTCGGCTTAGCGATCAGGCCCTTGTAACCTGCCACAATTGCCGATAAGATGGATAAGGGGAAGAACGTAGGTAGAGTTGTCAGGAGGGAATTGCACAATGATAATCGGCGTTGATATAGACAATACCATCACTCATACTACCGAAATGATCATGCACTATGCTAAAATTTACGGTCAGGAAAATGGACTAAACACCATACCGGACCTGCGCTATTACTATTTGGAAGAGGCACTGGGATGGGAAACCAAGCATGCAGATGATTTCTTTGACCAATATCTGGGGCATGTCTATCACGATATGCAGCCCAAGGAACAGGCTGTAGAGGTTCTCGCGGAACTAAAAAAACAGCATGAGTTGATATTGATCACTTCCCGCAATAGTAAATTTCCTCAGGTAGAAGAAGTAACCCGTAACTGGCTGGCCCGCAATAACATTGCCTATGACCGCTTAGTTTTGAATGCTACCAGCAACATGCACTTTTTCAGTAAACTAGCTGTCTGCCGAGAATATCAGGTGGATATTATGATCGAAGACCACTACGAACTGGTCAGCGAAATAAGCCCGGTCCTGCCGGTAATCATGTTCGAGTACCCCTACAATTGCCATCTGCAGTCCGACGGCATCATCCCCGTTCGACACTGGAGCGAAGTTAAGGAATGGATTGACAGCTATCAATCCGTGCAGGTCAACAATGTGGGCTAGGAACAAAATGACAAACTTATGCAATCATTAGATTCCGAAAAATGCCAACGGATTTTCGAGGAAACGGAGGCTACATATTTATGGATAAAGAGCAGATTATTGAAATAGTCAAAAACTATGCTGCTGTTGTTGACGAGCACTTAAAGCCTAGGCAAGTTATTTTGTATGGTTCTTATGCTAAGAACAACTGGCAGGCAGATAGTGATATTGACGTGGCTGTTGTCGTAGATCACATAGGGAACGACTATTTAGAAAATGCAGCACTTCTTTACAAACTAAGAAGAAATATTGACGAGCGGCTTGAACCGGTATTAATTGAAGAAGGTAATGATAGAAGTGGTTTTCTTGCTGAAATACAAAAATACGGCCAAGTGATCTTTAACAAGGTAGAGTCTAAGCACAAACCTTTATGACACAAGGGGCACACAAATGCCCCTTGTTGCTTTAGAAAAGTTCGATCTGCTGGGTGTCTCCCAGGCGGCGCAGGGATTCGGGGGCGTGATCTTGGAAATAGGCTTTGCGAATTTCCTGTTCGGTGGTCACCAGGTATTTATCGGAACTGGCTGTTGGGCGCAGTCGACAGCTATAGACCACGGGGAAGTATTCCCGCACGAACTTGCCTTCTGCCAGGGCAGTTAAAGCAATAATCTGAAATCCCAGCTGCTCAGCGATAAAGAAAACCGGATCCAAAACGTGATCACTGGAGGCTTTGCCAAAGGGATTATCGAGAATGACAGTTCGGCTGCGCTGGGCCCGGGGATCAATAGCCTGGCGTTTTTCCGCCAAATAATTGAGCAAGCCCAGGAAAAGCGCCATATTCTTGCTCCACTTCTCTCCTCCCGACCACTGGTTAGAGCTTTCCCAACTGCTGGGATAGCTGCTCACCTGACTGTCTGCGGTTACCTTACGGCATTTCACTTTAATGGTCTTATCATTCATTACAACTCGTAGCAATTGCTGCGATTGCAGCCATTTCAGTAGGTCTTTATGAATAAGCCCATAATCTTCCTTGCCAGATTCATCACGATAGTGGGGGCCTTCAATCTGGTTAATTATCCAATCAACATGGGATTGCAGCCGGGCTTTGCCCTCCTTTTCATCCCAGGAAGGTACCTCAAAAATAAGGATCTCTTTCCAGCTTTCTTCTACCTTAACTCTGGTTTTACGCGGAATAAGACGCAATTCCCCTGCCAGTGTCACCAAATAGCCATATAAATGGTTGATAAACTGCTGTAACTCCCGGTCATGCTCGCGCATATCATCTTCGAACATACGCACAATATGGGCTATGCTTTCTGTCATGCGGGTTTTCCAGGACCATACCTCCTGGTAATCCTCATAACTAAGCCCTGCCGTCACCATTTTCCTCAGCTTGGGGTCACTGACCTGTTGTTGGCAGAAAGTATTCACTCGGTTCTTTTCCTGATTCAGGTACACTATTTGCTGATCCAACTCGTCTTGTTGCTCTTGCAGCTTCTGGACATACTGATTAATCACCTGCACCGGCTGGTAGGGAAATTCCTGCTCAACTGCTGCCGGCAGGGCACATTCACCATCCCCCTCGGGAAGGAAATCATAGCGTTCATTTTTTTGTTCTAATAAGTTCCGGGCCTGCTTGATCCGCTTCTCTTCCTGGGACAATCTAACCTCCTGCTCCTGCAGGTATTCCTTTTGCCGCTGCAGTTTCGCACTCTCCTGCTGTAGATACTGCTGCACTATTCGCAAGGGATCTGCAAACATTACCCTTTCCCTATAGTTACGTAAAAATTCCTCTTCCTGGCGTTTAAAGCGATCCTCTTTGACGCGGTAATCTTTGTCAACCTGTTCTAACCGTGAATTGAGCACGTCTAGCTTAGCTTTGCCAGCCTGCACCCGGGGAAGCAGAAGGTCGATCTCCTGATCTCCTCCCGGCGGAAAGACTAACTGGGGGTCAATCTCATATTCACATTCCTGACTACTGCGTTTCAAGTCCACTTCCAGTTGTTCTTTAGTCCGGCGTGCGGCTTGTAAACGCTCTTCAATCAGCTGGCGCCCCTGCTGTTTTTGCTGCAAATTATCCTGCAGATCCTGACGCTGACGAGTTAGCACCGGGCGTGACAAATCAGTGGGTTGGGGCAGACAGTCCTGCACTTGCTTAAACAAATCCTCGTTCTGGAGATTGCTGATTTGCAGATGCACTATGTTCAGGTCTTGCTGACATTCATTCAATTGCTCCTGCCGCTGGTGCAGTTCTTTTTCCCACCTGGTCAGTTCCCGCCCCCTTACCTTGATCAATTGATCATCCTGCTCGATATCGGTGCGCAGCCTTTCCCGTTCAGCCGCCTTGCGCAGGTATCTCTGCGCTTCCAAAAGCCGCTGACTAAGAAAATTGATCTCATCCTGGGTTTCTTGAAGCCGTTTCTGTAATTGAGAAATAAGCCGGGACATTTCCTGCTCCCGGTTTTCCTGGGCACGGATAGATTGATCCAGCTGAACCACTGATTCATGTGTAGTGCGCAGCTCTTCCCGTAATTGGTCATATTGCTCATAAGGATAATGGTGCCAGAAGTTCTGCACCTGCCGCCAGTACTCCTGCAAGGCCTGCAGTTCCGCTTCCCGGTGCAGACGGGCTTGGCGCAGTTGCTCTGCGGTCTCCTCCAGTCCCCTTTTCCAGTTTTCGAAAACGCCTCGAGCCAGGTTGGTTTCCCATCCGGCCGGAAATACCTGTCGCTTAACTTCCCTACTTTTCGCCTCCGGTTGTTCGATCGCGTCCACCAGCTGCCGCGCCTCCTCGGTAGTAAGGATAAAGAGCGGATGAGTCATTTCCTTTTGATATTTTGCCAAGCGGTTCATTAAACGATCGGCTTCACTGGCACGGCAAATCAAGGTAATAGCCCAAAAAGGATATATCACGAAATAATCAGCTTCTGAGCGGTGGCGTTGCTGAGCTGCGTTTTGCACAAATAAGGTGCCCGCTTCTAAATACGAGAACTGTTCCCGGCTTTCCTCGATCCAGCCCTCCATCCGGGGGTCGGCGCTATAATAGGTACTGGGTTCATATAAGGCAAATAAAGCTGACGCCTGGCTGTCCCTGACCAGCGCCCGCTCCTTTTGGTCATGTAAGGTTTCCACCCGGTGAGTCAGATGCTCGCTGATCCGGTTCTGGTGCAGATATAACGAATTAATAGTAGAAAACTCCGGAGATATCTCCTGCAAGTGCAACAGCAATGTATGCTGCTGTTCTTCAATGCCAGTGACTTGATTCTGTAGCTTGGCTTCCTGACGGACAGCTGCTTCCAACTGCTGACGCAGTGACGGTAACCGCTCCTGCAAGGCAGTCCTTTCCTGGGTCATCTGCTGCAATTCAGTTTCGTTAGTCTGGCGATCCTTCTCCAGCCAGGCAGCCCGCTGTTCCCAGCGTTCCTTCTCCTGCGCTACCTCATCATGCTGGTAATTATCCAATATGCTACGAGCTATTTCCTGCATTTCCGCTTCCGCCAGTTCCATCTGGGTCTGAGCCTGGGCTCTTTTAATACGCAGATTCTGATATTCAGTCTGGTGCTGCTGATAGTGACGGCTTTTTTCATCTTTCTCCCGTTTCAACTGCTGTTTCCGCGCCATAATTTTCTGTTCCTGGCTTTGCAGATCGCTCCCCTCGCGCAGGAAAATATAACGCAGCCCGGCATCTACTTGCTGCAATTGGGCTGCCAGGGCCTGTACATCGGCATCCTTATCCAGGTTGTCCAGTTGACTCTGACATAAGCTTGCGTTTTCAGTTTGGACACGAATTTCTTGCCGCAGTTTGGCCAGTTTCAGGTTTTGCAGGCGGCTGTGCTGGCCACGGTAATCCTCCCGCTGGGAATGGCATTCTTCCTGTTGCTCTTGCCACGCTTGACGGGCCTGCTCCATGTCCAGTTCTAAATTAGCCAGTTCATAGGAGGCCAGGCGTCGGTCTAGTTCCTGCCGCTGTTCCTGCCAGAGGCGGCTGGCCTCCTGATGCTGCCCCAGGGCCCCTTCCACCCGCTCTTCTTCCTGCAAAGCTAATTTATATAAGGATTTAGCCTGGCCTTTCACCTGGGCCATGGCCTGCTCGGCCTGATGATAGGCGGTAAAGGTATTGATATAGTGATCAATTTGAACATTTACCTTCTGGCTCTCTTCAATGCGTTCCCGTAACTGGCGGTGCTTCTTAAAATGCTCTCTTTGCTTTTGAAATGTCTCTACAAATTCCTGGCTGCCACTGCCGGCCAGAGCCTCTTCCACGGTAGGAATCAGCAACTGGTCTACCAGCTGAGCGGTGGTTTTACAGCCCTCAAAAAATCCTTCGATTTCGCCCTCAGCACTGTTGATGCGCGCAATACTGCGCCATTCGGAGATAATTATCTTGTAATTTTGCTCTATATACTGCTGGTATTCACGGATGAGTGGAAAATAATGAGCGTTCATGGAGTTGCGACTCATGGTCTGATAATAGTCATACATTTCCTCTTTGCTAGCTGGACGCAGACGTCCATCGCTACCCTGACGTACCAGAGGAAGCCTCTCCAGCGAGTTTTCTTCCTCGCTCTCATACTCATAAACATATTTATAGGAATCCAAGCCATCTTTGCTGCTGAACAATGTAACGACAGTCAGGGCGTACCTGCGCGGTTTTTCATTAATGATCCATTCTACCGCAATATGAGCGGGGCTGTTTTCCAGTTCAAAAGTGTTTTTGGCCTTGCGTTCAGCCAGCGCGGTATGTGGTAGGATAGTCTGTAAAACTGCCTGTACCAGTACCGTTTTGCCCCCACCGTTCTCCAACAGGATAACCCCATTATGACTGTCAAAACGGAAGATTTCGTCACCGTAGCGCTTGGCTCCATTTTCATAAACCAGATTTGTAAAGCGAATTTTAGATATAGCCGGCATTTATCCTCACTCCTTGGGAAGTTCCAGCTGATACATAAATTCCAGGATGTCCCGGTTATGTTCCACTTCCATATAATAACGCTGGACGATAATGTGCGTTTTTTCCGTCAGTTGCACCTGATCTTCTCCGATATCCCGTATCAGATCTTGATCCAAGAGGAAACGTTTGACCTGATTTAAGAAGGCCAGGCGACTGACGGTGCGCCCATCCTGGGATTTGACGGTTTCCTTCAAGTCATCAAGAGCGTCCCATTTTTCTATAATAAGTTTCCAATTATACTCCTGATCGCGTTCCACTTTTTCCAATTCCTCCCCCTCAAGCTCCTTAAGTGCCAAAAGACGCTGATTCAGACTACTCAACCATTCGTTCATCGGCAGGAAATCACGGGTGGGATTGGCTGTCTGATAGCTATCATAAAACTCTCCCAGCAGAACGATGATCGCCACATACATCAGGTAAATGTCGGCATTTACAGCCCGAGATGTCAAGTAGCGGTTTTTTAGGGTCTCGTTGGATACATGATAAGGGGAAGCAAGTGCTAGAGGAACTAGAAAAAGCTGATCCCCGGCGGGAATCACCGTGCAGTCAACTTCCTTCGCGAACTGCTCCACCAGGCCCCGTACACTATCATCGGCCAGATAAAGGCGCAAGGCCTCCCTATCCGCAGTTCCCTGGGTGGAGAGCGCCGCGTATATTTTGAAAGCTGTGGTTACTTGGGATTGGTCATAATACATTACCCTCTGCCTCCAATGTCAGTTCCATATCTTTTATAGTGTAGCGGTCAGTGACCTCAAGCACCGGATCTTTCTCCCGCACGGTCACTTTCGCAGCTCGCTGACTAAAAACCTCTCTTGCGCCCCCCAGTAATCCTACCAGTTCTTCAGACTCTATTTGTCTAAGCTCCAAGGGTGTACGTTGATGCAGCAATATCCAGAATTCATAGAAATGACGGCTTTCCAGTACCTGTTCATATCCATTAGCGCTGCAGTACTGCACTACCTCCTGCAGGGTGGTTTGGTTTTCTTCCCCGATAGAATCCAGGATCAATTCAGCTATATACTGGTAATTCTGACGTAACTTCCGATGTTCCTGCATCACTTGTTGTTCATCCAGTAATTCCAGAAACTCTGCATTACGCTCTGCCAGCCGCCGTCCTTCCAGCCTTTGGGGTGCAAAGACCGTCAACAATGACCAGCTTTGCTTTCTTTCCAGAAATAGAAATGGTTTAAGTAGTTGACGGGCGGCTGCTAAAGGTAAGGGAGTGGATAAAAGTCGATCACCTATTTCTTTTTGGAAGTTAAAAGAGTCAATACCTGCATAATACAAGGACTCCTGAGCAGCCTGCAGGGCAGTAGTTTTCATTTCAATACTATCCCGCAGCAAAAGTCCATGTTGATGATGTACCTGGCTCAGCTCGGCATCTATGCGTATCACCAGTTCGTAGGTCTGTTGGTCTTTGGCAGTGCGACGTTCGTAACTCAAGCGCTCCCTAGTCTCCCTTACAAAAGCTTGCAGTTCTTCAAATTCGCGGTCTTCCCGGCTGAGACGCAGGTGGATCTCCTCCACCGTGTCCCGATAGCGTTGATATATCTGCTCTGACACGATATTGCGCTGGATCTCATGGCGCATCCGGGTGATACGCTCCTGCAAACTTTCCACGGCAATGCGCATTTCATCGATTTGGCGCAAAGCTCCCCAGAATTGACCGCGCTCCAGTTGTTTACGTAACAGTAATTGGTTGATAGATACTTGGAACTCACTGAAGTATTCGCGGGTAGCAAAAACCAGTTCCAATCCGTCCTCATCCAGACTGTAATATTGGCTATTAGTACGTGTGTCAAAGCGATCCGCCTTTAAGATCGTGTAATAAACCGTATCCAGAGAACGAGTCTCCCAGTTGTAAAAGTTGCGCGCATTTCTTTTGCCACTAGGTGGTCGGAATACTTCTATGATATCACGGGCTAATTTTTCAAAACCGCGATCATCCAGATCCAGTTCTCCTTGATTTATGGTCTGGAGAAACCGGGCTAATTCCCGAACACCGGTCTTATGATTACGTACCAGCATGTTTTCAAAAAAGAACAGCAAGGTCAGCAGGCCTAGGCTATAATAGTCGATCGGGCGACCGCTGTGGTCAGTGGTTTTCTTATTTTCCAAGCGGTACAAAGGATCAAATAAAGCCAGCCGCTGCATACGCTCCCGGTAGCTGGCGGTTAAATTCTTGCTGTCTATATCCACTTTGTATTCCTCCAGATATCCGCCAATTCGGTACGGCTCAATCCCTCCTGGGGGTAGTAACGGCCTGCTGTTAAGACCTGGCTGATCTGCTCCGCTTGGTCTAAAGTAAAAAAGTCCAGAAAATTCTGGAGCGCCTGGTCGTTGCAGCGCTGGTATTCCTTCCCCTGGGCGGCCGGCCGTTGCAACAGAGCCTGGTAGAATTCCACAGCGGGGCGGGCAGCACAAGATCTGTACAGAGCATACCAAATGCTGATACCTTCATAGTCCAAATCACCGAAATAATAGATGCGGCGTGGTCTATCGGCGGTGCCCAGCTGCTTGTCCAAGAGGACTATATCCGCAGTTATCTTCCACCCTGCTCCATAGATCAGGCTCAAAAACTCGGTATTCGGTAAAGTATCCAGCAAAGCGTGAAAAGGCGTTTTGTTCTCCACCGCCAGATGTAGCAGAGTCTCACGCTGCCAGGCATGGGGGTTCACCGCCAGCATAAGCGGATCCGGCTGGGATATTATCCTCATAGCCTCCCATAGATTAATACGTTCCAAAAAGGCTTTTCCACCGCCCGCCTCGATCCACTTCTCATCCTCGACCAGCTGATAGGAGCGTTCCGGTACAGACGCCGGGACAGTAGGCAGACCGTGTTTTTTTAGATAAATATCAATCATTTTCACCCAGGGGCGTTCTTGTTCCCAGCTGGCCGCCGGCAGATTATAATAAGGATCCAGATTAATATGGGGATCTAGAGCCAGCTGGCAGTTTTGTATATCCTGATGATGGTTAAGAGGCAGTTTCGATTTTACAATGCGGTAGGAATTATGCAGCAACGAATTTTTCAAACTTTTCCCGTGGCTTTTAACTGGTTGCAGAACACCCGCATTGGTATGTTCGAGTACCACCACCACAAAGTCTTCATAACGGGTATCCCCTGCCGCCAAATTTTCCAATTCTCCCAAGGATACCGTTTTTTTGCTGTATCTATACAGAAAGGATAGCAAGCGCTCCCTCATAACCCATACATTCCCTTATCGTCATTTGAGATAATTATAGCATATACCGCAGGGGCTCCTTGAGTGCCTCCCTGTGGTTTGGTTTTCGATGTTTAAATGGTTAATTATTAATAAAAGGGGGAATATTATTATTCATTCATCTATCAAGCAACAGATTTTGCATAGGAGGTAGTAATATGGATAATATTGGTTACCAGTATCAATTAACGCTACGAACCTTCCTGGATTACGGTCTAATGTATGCCCCCAACCAAGTGATCAAGTATCGAGATGAGCTGCAGTTTACCTATCTGGAACACTATGCTCGGGTCAAACAATTATCCAATACCCTAGCTTATCTGGGTGTAAAACCAGGGGAAGCGGTCGGCATGCTGGAATGGGATACCCACCGTTATCTGGAAGCCCATTGGGCCATCCCCTTGTACGGCAGTCTCTTTCACACCGTAAACATACGTATGGCACCGGATCAGGTCGCCTTTTGTATCAACCACGCCGAAGATGTAGTGCTATTCGTCAGCGAAGATTTTCTCCCCCTTATCGAGAGCATCCAGGATCAATTGAAGACCGTCCGTGCCTATGTGTTAATGTCAGATAAAAAAGACTATAAGCCCAGCACGACCCTGCCGAATGTTTACTTTTATGAAGACCTCTTGGCCACGCAATCCACAGATTATGAATTTCCAGAGATATCGGAAAACACCCGCGCTACTCTGTGTTACACCTCTGGTACCACCGGTAATCCCAAAGGGGTCGTTTTCACTCACCGTGACCTTTTCATGCATGCCGTATCGGTTTGTATGACCTGGGGTCTGTATCCGGGTGGGATGGAATTTAGAGCCAATCAGGTATATATGCCCCTCACCCCCATGTTCCATGTGCAGGCCTGGGGTGTACCCTATTTCTCCTTCATGCTGGGATGTAAATATATTCTGCCCGGCCGCTATGAGCCCGACAAGATCCTCAAATGGCTGGCCGAAGAAAAGGTTAACTTCAGCCACTGCGTAACTACTATCCTGCACATGCTGGTCTTCCACCCCGATGCAGAAAAATACGACCTTAGCAACTGGCACGTTGGTTTAGGCGGTGCTAAGCTCAACCGGCAGCTGGCAGAACGAGCCTGGGAACTAGGTATCTTGCCCCAATCATGTTATGGCATGACTGAAACCTGTCCGGCCATGACCGTGGCTAACCTGAAAGAGGAGCATCTTGATCTGCCCATGGAGGATAAGATTTCCTATTATATTAAGAGTGGTATTCCCTGGATCTTTTCCCGCGTCAAAGTGGTCGATGATGATTTTAATGATTTACCCAACGATGGCCTTTCAGTCGGCAATGTAGTGGTGCGCACTCCCTGGTGCACCCACGAGTACTTCCATGAGCCTGACAAGACTCGGGAATTGTGGAAGAATGACTGGCTAAACACCGGAGACGTGGGTTATATTGACTCGGAAGGTTATTTAACAGTAACTGACCGCAATAAGGACGCTATTAAATCAGGAGGAGAGTGGATATCCACTTTGACCCTGGAAGATGCCGTCAGTCAATTCAAACCAATATTAGAATGTGCGGTTATCGGCATACCCCATGCCCGTTGGGATGAAAGGCCCTGTGCCTGCATTGCCCTGAAACCAGGAGAAACAGCCACCGCCGAAGATGTCCGAGCCCATCTGGAAAAATTCGCGGATGAGGGCAAAATCGAGAAATGGTGGATACCGGATCTCCCCGATGGTTACTTTTTTGTAGACGCTATCCCCCACAACTACATCGGCAAGATTGAGAAAAACGTCTTGCGCCAGATGTACGCCGAAAAGCATAAATAGATCTTAACGACTTCTATATTGTCATCCTGAGGGAGGAATGACCGAAGGATCTTCCCCTCTTGTACCGGTGAAGATTCTTCGACTTCGTCTTAGACTGACAGACATTAAGATAGAAACTGCAGCCCGCAACTTTTGGATCAAGTTGCGGGCTGTCTTGATTCTTTCTGGGATCAGCCGTTGACAGCTTGATCACCGACTGTCACCCTTATGTTAGGAATGACTGTACCTTAAAAGCGGGATACTATCGGATATTAGTTCCGTTAGCTATGATTTCGGTTTCATGCCTGAATTAAACATGAATGAGGGTCAAATGGATATTGATAGAACAGAAATTACCGTAAACGGCATTAACATTCAATGCTATTGGACAGGTAAGGGTCTTGATACTATCCTTTTACTGCATGGTGCTGGGGTGGATTCAGCCATGATGTCCTGGTCAGAGGTTATGCAGTTGCTGTCTGAGAATTACCGGGTGATCGCCCCGGATCTGCCAGGCTATGGAGACAGTGACCGCATTGACGGGGAGTATTCACTGGCTTTTTATACTGAAATCGTAAAAGGTGTGATTGAAGCCTTTCAATGCAGCCCGGTCATACTAGCTGGGCTTTCTTTGGGTGGCGGCATTTGTCTGAATATGGCTTTGGAATATCCCCAACTAGTGAGATTACTGATCCCGGTCGATTCCTGGGGGATATTCCCAAAGTTGCCCTACCACAGGTTAACTTATTGGTACTCCCGCTCGAAAATAAATGACAATATCTATAAATGGACCGGAAAATATGACTGGATCGTCCGCTGGTCGCTGGCCAGCAGCCTTATCGGTGATAAATCCAAAATCACCGATGCTTTAGCAGCAGAAGTGCAAAGAGCCATGCTGGAGCCAGGCGCAGGCCAGCCATTTATCTCCTTTCAGAAAAGCGAAATCACCCAAAATGGCTTAAAAACCGACTTATTCAGCCGACTTGGTGAGATACTGATGCCCACCCTGCTCATTCATGGAAGCGAAGATAAGGCAGTACCCGTTAAAGATGCAGTTGCCGCCAGTGAAGTAATTCCTGATTGTCAGCTGTATATTATGCAGGGCTGCAAGCATTGGCCCCAGAAAGAACGCCCAGAAGAATTCTCCCAGGTAGTTGACGATTTTGTAACCAAGCAGATCGGGCAAACAAAGTGACGGATTAACAAGAGCACCAGAAGCCACGGCGACGTTCTTTTTGCTTCCTGGCTGCGCATGATGAGGATGAACTGGCGGTGGGAGTCTGGTTGTCCCGGGAAGATATTCCTGAATGGGATGATAACATATCCCTGACCGGTGAGATGATCGAAGCTTTTAGAAGGGCCACGGTAGAACTATAGGAAAGCACATCCTCGCCCTATGATCCTGGTTTTGGGCAGAAACCTTTCGGGCAAAGCTGGCCTCAGCGTAAAGCCTAAACCAGCCCTTTTCCTATAATATTTTTCAAACTTTCAGATAATTAGAGGGTTCGGTGGTGTGCCCATCGGTTGAGTTCATATCATAACTGTGATAAACTTATGATAATTAACAAAGGGTGGTATGTTTTATGGCGCAAATCAGGCCCATTTCAGATCTCCGCAATAAATTTACGGAGATTTCTCGCATCGTCCATGAGGAGGGCGAGCCGGTCTTTCTGACCAAACACGGCTATGGCGATATGGTTGTAATGAGTATTGAACAGTTCGAAACATTCAGGAGAGAACGCCGAATTGATGTGGCTTTGCAGGAAGCCCAGCAGGAAGCTATGGAGAATCCCATCCGTTATAGCTTCGATGAGGTTTCCTCCAATCTCCGCAAGAAGCTGATTGCTAAGGTAGACGGAACCGATGCATAAAATTGTCATGCTCCCTCGCGCTGTAGAGGATTTGGAGGATATCATCGATTATCTGGCACAATTTCACGCAAACACGGCGATAAAACAGTACGACCGTATTGTTTCTAAAATCCAAGAACTGCCTCGCCTTCCCAGAATGTACGAAGAATACGAAGTCGGACATTACTGCTTTGCCTATCGTAGAATGGTAGTAGACAACTACTTAGTATTCTATGTATTGTTGGATGAAGCTATTGAAATTCACCGTATTCTCCATGGAAAAAGGGACATTGGAAGATACCTGGAGTAATCCTACTATGAACATACATTCTTACCTATTTGAGAGTTTTGCATAATAAGCTTTTCTTTAATTTTCATGTAGCTTTTACAGTATCATCCTGAGCGGTTGCGAAGGATCTATGCCACTTACAAGACTCTTTGCTATTGCTCAGAGTGACTTTATTGAAGGATTAATTGAATTATGCAAAATCCTCATTTACCTGAAACCCCTGGACAACACCGAATTAATTAGATTATCTACGCTGAACTGACCGTTGCTTACTCCAGCCATACGGCTCTCCCCTCCGAATAACTCCTGCCGAATTGAATCTATGGCATAACCACGTCTGTTATAATCAAGAATTGTTTCGATGGTTTTTTCCAAATAAGCCAACAGGTTGTTTACCGCCTCAGCTCCGTTTTCAACTACCGCACCGATGGAAGTGAATAAGGTGAAATCTGCTCCGGCATTATCCAGCAGTAGGCGCAGTGAATCCATGATCTGGTAGACATTTTCTTCGGGCCTTAACACTTTGGGACGTTCAGATACAAATAGATCACCGCTAAAGCACCAGCCCTGCTCCTTTTCCAGCAAAACTACATGGCCTGTGCAGTGACCGGGGGTAGATAGCACCTCAAAAGTGTAGCGCCCCGTCTTGAGGGTAGTTTCTAATTCCTGAGCTTGGCAAGGTTGCGGATAGCCCCATACCACTTCCTGATATGGAAAAAGCACGGGCGTCTGCTGCATGAGAGGAATTGAGTCTCGGTGAGCATAGATAGCAGGCTGGCGCTGCCGGAATAATCTAGCATTGGCTCCGATGTGGTCTTCATGGTAATGGGTGTTTACGATTTGTTCGAGGGGGTATGTAGAGAGGAATTCGGTCAGCTCTTCAGCGGTATGCTCACAGCCACTATCCACCAATAGTCCATCCACTAGGTAGGCCGCCACCCAGTAAAGCGGCTGACCGTTAAACACTTGGCTCATGCGTATCTGTAGGACATCACCATAAAGGCGAGTTTCAATCATATTCTCTCCCCCCTGTACACGCCCGTTTGGTAAACTTATTTTATTGGGAGCTTTAAGACCAGCAAATCCTGCACATTTTTCAGGATAGGTTCGCTTTCTACCGGAATCATCAGCCATTTGGTTCCATTAAATGGTCGGGCTGAGGCCAAGATGTCCATGATCGCCGGTTCAAATCTATCGATCATGTTAGTGATGATGTTTGCTAATTCCAGCTTAACCACGATCATAACCGTAAAAGTCTGTTGTTCAGGATAAAGGGTACACAACGCTTTGCCGGACTTGTGATACTTAACATTCCAGCCCCTTTGCATCGAGCAATTGCTATAGGTAATTTTAGGCTTTACTTTGTATTCTTTCTGGATAAAGGAATTGAGAGTCTTCCACCAGGTTAAAGCCGGTTCAGCCATATAGGTAAGAATATCTTCATAGGCCAGCTCATGACTGGCATCCAAAATCAAATCCTCTTGTGCCATGGTATACGCTCCTTGCCGTAATTACTTGAGAGAAAATACTATTTTGGTCAACAGTTCACTTTCCGGGGTTTGTTCGGGATCATTGAGATAAAACTCATAACTAACGCCGGTGGCGGTGTATCCATTGGCGGGCACCCACTCCATCATGGCATTATAAGCAGACTCGACTTTACTGTAGGGGCCGGTATGCAGGCAGGATACCTGTTTCCCTGCCGGGATTTCACTGGCTTGAATATCCCCCTTGCTTGATATAGCCTGCTTTACCGGGAATCCTATCTCCAGATCCAGATCTTGCATATCCATATTAAAATAACCCACATAAGGTGCCCCAGCCGGCTGCACACCTATTTCCATCAGGTAATTCATAATATCCCCATAGGCTTTCCCCAATACTTGGGGCAAATTTTGTACGGCTGCCCGGGTGCGTATGGCTATAGTTGGTTGAGCCGCCTTCTCTTCCATAATAATCTGGTATTGCATGTTTGTTCCTCCCGCAGCATTTTCTATGATTATAGCATGCCGAACATGGCCAATTAAATTACAGCTCTTTCCAACGAGCCCCGGCACATAAAATACCTGTCTATTGGCAACTTAGGGGAATTTCAGTAATTTATCGATAAAATGAATAGGCGAGAAGCAGCCATACAGGCAGACTAAGAATTATCCCCCAACGCTCAGTTTTGGTCAGCGCCTGCCATTTACAGCCCAGGTAAATACCCATTCCCACCGAAGCTGCCAAAAATACGGCGGATAGAATATAGCTAGTGTTCACTCCTCTTTGCAGCAGTTCCCAGCCGAACACAATACTAAGTAGCCACACCGCTACCAGCAGCCAAGCAACTCGCGTAAGCATCATAGTATTCTCCCCCTTTATAGTAGTTTAGGTTCTACCCCAAAACTTCATATTCTCCATGAGCCCCTGCCCTTATAAGCCAAACTGCCATATGGTCTCCCTCTCCGTGAATATCAAAGGTATTAACCGCTGCAAGTCTGCTCTAACTCTAAAATCCTATATTCTGCAGCTATCTTATCGATTAATACTCTAATGATCACATCAAGTGTTTTGCCTGCTCGATAATCAGCCGGTGCAAACATGTCCACTCTTCCTTCAGCCGATAACTGCTTGGCGATCTCTTTCTTACCTGGTGTTCGAGGTTTATATACTGCTATCGAGGTGCCTCCCTGCTCCTTAACCAGGCGCATGCAAGGCACATCGGAATAACCATCTCCTATATAAATCATTCTTTCGAATGGGATAGGACGCTGGCTCTTTTCCAAATAATCATTAATGCCGGTATTATCCCACTCGTCCAAATATCCCTTGTTAACACGAAATAAGAACTGAGTCTTGGTTGTATAGTTCACGGCTAGAGCTGGCCAATAAGCAACTCCATTTTGTTCATACATGAATGAGGAAGCATATATTTTGGTGAATTCCTTGGCAATTGCAGTGCCGGCGATCATTTCCCGGATGCCAGACGAAATAATATAGTGTTCTACTTTAAGTCCCTTTTGCTGTCCGTACTCATTGATCCTGGAGAACCATTCTTCTACACCGGGATATAACGTTACCTTTTGTGCATAATCGGCAAAAGCTTTCTTGGTGATTTGTATACCTTTCGATTTATCCGCATTAGCTTTCTCAAGCATCAAACACATATAGCTGAGTATCTCATCCGCCTGCTGCTCAACAGCTCTTTGTTGTACCTGCTCCCAAAAATCTTGAGAGGTTATTTCCAGCCTGGGTATGTAATCGTATTCCTGCATATTCCCAGGGGCTAGGGTGCCATCAAAATCATAACATATGGCCATCCTCGGCTTTTTCTTGCTCATCGTTCTCTCCTAACATTACATAAGCAATATATTGGAACTTGATCTAAGTACTACCATTCTACAATTGGCCTGCTTATCCTTCCAATCAAAAGACAAGAATCCCCAATTGCAGCCAACAAAAAACCGACTCCAAAGCAGCAAACATTGGAATCGGCATATATCTTTGTCTATTTGTGAAACGGCAATCTTTATTTTTATGGGTGCCCTTTTGGGGATGGTTGGACAGCTAATAAGGGTGGTAATGAAAACTGCCTACTTTTCACTCCTTGTTGATTTCACTTGGTTTTAGTTGATAACAGCTTACATTTTAAATATAATTGAGTTGAAAGGAGTGATAGCATGGCCCCGAATAAGGAGTTGATTACCGCCCAGGCTTTAGCTGAGGCCTTGGATCTTTCTGTGGAAACCATTTGGAGATATACCCGGGAAAACAAAATCCCCTTTATTGAGCTGGGCAGAAGACAATATCGCTATAAGCTAGATGAGGTAATTAGGGCACTCCGGGGTGACATCATTCAAGAGAACACCTCATCGTATGAAACCAAACCCGTCAAGAAGCTCACCTATCTGGACTACCTGGAAATACCGGATGAACCCGGCTATCGCTTTGAAATCCTGGATGGTATGTTGATTAAAGAGCCATCTCCCAATGTAATGCACCAGCGAGTCTCCCGGCGATTGCAGAGGCTTCTGGAGGATTATTTTGGGGAAGTCGATGCCGAAGGGGAGATCTTTAATGCACCTTTGGATGTCACCCCACTTGACTATAATGTAGTGCAACCAGATATTTTTTATGTAGCGGGTGAACAACAGTTGATAATAAAAGATGCCCGCATTGACGGGGCACCTAAACTGGTAGTGGAAATATTGTCCCCTTCCAGCCGCCGCAAAGACCG
>CAZTZX010000011.1:0-2629 GCA_964618175.1 uncultured Syntrophomonas sp.
AAGCTGGGACTACCGTGATAGGTTGGTTCTTGAGTACATCGACCTGGTCAGGCTCTACCAGGCCTTGTTCAGCCAGTACATTTATAACCGTTTCCTGGCGAAGCTTCACCCCTTCCCAGTTAGTATCGGGATTATAGTGCTCAGGTGACTGGATCAAGCCTATCAGCAGGCAAGTTTCGGCCTGATTAAGTGACCAGACATCTTTGCCAAAGTAGGCCGGGGCAGCACAAGCCACCCCAGCACAGCCTCGCCCCGTATAAATCTCATTTAGATACATGGTTAAGATCTCGTCTTTGGAATATTTCTCCTCCAAAGCAACGGCTAACAATACCTCTTTAATCTTGCGAACAAAAGTTTTGTCCTGAGTCAAAAACAGGGTACGGGACAATTGCTGAGTAATCGTACTAGCCCCCTGGGCGGGACTTCCCTCCCGCAGATTGATATATATAGCTCGAACAATTCCCCTGCTATCTAGGCCATCGTGCTGATAAAAGCGCCGATCCTCGACCGCTACCAACGCGTCTTTTAAGAAAACAGGGAAATCCTCATGGTCAATTCGCTGATAGCCGATCTGGGTCATGGGTTCACCATCCCGATAGTAAATGGTGGTGGCTTCAGCGGCAGAGTATTCCCAGTGGTTCAGACCAGTGGCAGACAAAATTAGACGGGGGGTGGTCTGCGTCAGGGAAACACCGATTAGAAAAAAATGGCAAACAGTACAATTCCTGCTAATGTCCAGCCAATTCTTTTCAGCATTTTTCCTTCTCCTTTATGCATGCGGGTAGCACTATGATCCAAAGTATTACCCGAAATTTGCTCTATCTGATTTCCACCAGCTACTCCATTTTTTAGAACGTATGTTCCAAAAGGTAGTTATCTAGTATAATAACATTATTACTAAATTTATGGGTGATCAACCATGCGAACTGGCGTTGCCAATTTACCTCTCCATGGAGGAAAGTGTCCAGCCTGGCTTTTTAAGCATATGAAAGCTTTGTCAGCAGCCATAATTGAGGTGATCCTGGAAGACTTCGGAACAGAAGAAGTCTTGAGGCGTTTATCGGATCCGTACTGGTTCCAGGCTCTGGGATGTGTAGTCGGGTTTGATTGGCACTCTTCTGGGGTAACTACCACGCTATGTGGCGCCTTGAAAGAAGGTTTGGCAGAGATCGGCCCTCAGGCAGGGTTGTTCCTGGCTGGTGGCAAAGGCCGGGTGGCTCGCCGCACTCCGGTGGAGATCGAGGATTTGGCTGACCGCTACCCCCTAGGCAGCTCGGCAGAAGATTTGATATATGCCAGCCGCATGACTGCGAAAGTCGACAGTGCAGCCGTACAGGATGGCTATCAGATTTACCATCACTTTTTTGTCTTCACCCAGCAAGGTGAATGGGCAGTCATCCAACAGGGCATGCGTGAAGATTTACGCCAGGCTCGACGTTATCACTGGCTCGGTTCACGGGTGGAAGATTTCGTGGTAGAACCACAAGCTGCTATCTGCTGCGATAGTGCCCATGATACTCTAAACCTAGTGTCCGGTGAAAATGATGAAGTCCGCAATATATCTGCCCAGCTGGCTAGTTTGGAACCGGATCGATTACTTTCAGAACTCTCAGCCATCCAGGCCTGCTCCCAATTATCTTTGCCGAGACAACACAGCATCCCCCGTAGCAGCTACTTAAATCGTTCCCTGCAAGCAGCCTACGAACAGCAACCACAAGACTTTGAGACTCTATTGGGTGTGAGCGGAGTTGGACCAGCTACACTGCGTGCTTTGTGTCTGGTGGCTGAAATAGCTTATGGTGTGCAGCCCAGTTATTCTGATCCGGTACGTTATTCATTTGCTCACGGGGGCAAAGATGGATTCCCCTTTCCCGTACAGGAAGCTGACATTAGAAACTCTTATGCCACCCTGCGGCGAGCATTAAAAAAGGCCCGCTTGGGACACCGTGAGCAGCTAGATGCCCTGCAAAAGCTGGCTGGCTGGCATGCCCAGGCAGTGACTACTCCCGCCACTCCCGTATATCACGAAAACCCACCTATGTCAGTAATGCCAACCGTACATCAGCCCTCTTTGTTTTAAAGATCACCAATAATGAAAGGACGGGGTTTCTCCTTGTCCACACTGCATATAACAGCCAAAAGAGATTGCCACGGCGCTTCGTGCCGCGGCAATCTCAAAAGTTAAAACCAAAATATAGATTGTTAACAAAATCAAACGGAAAATTTACTCCCGCCTTTTGTTTTAGTCCATCTCGTAGGTCCCTTCCAAGCTCAGTACATGGTCAGTCCAAACTTTGCCACTGACTGCTTGGTCATTGACTGGTGTCATGATCATCTTGCGTAGCACTGCTTCCTGCTCAGTCGAGTTGTTATAGTTCATCAGCAGATTCAATGCATATGACGAAGTATCACGAACGATAAAGTTGTAGATCTCATCAATAACTTCGCTGGCCACTTTATGGATCTTAGCATTCTCCAGGATAAGCTGAGCATAGGCTACCATGGTAAATATTTCACCCAGAGCCAGCATATAATCCACGTTTTTAGCTTGCTCAGGTGAAGGCGGGGTAGTGCCTAAAAACTCTTTTAGGAGTTCGATTTGCTGTTTGAACACTTCAATATTGGGGGT
>CAZTZX010000011.1:2729-4086 GCA_964618175.1 uncultured Syntrophomonas sp.
GGATAATCATAGAGCGAATAAGCGGCCACATAAGCAGGACGAACCCCGGCGGTATTTATCTTCTTCGCACATTCATAGCGGGGATGGCTGCTTTCCACCGCAAAGAATACGTAATCGTCAGTATCAGAATACCGTGCAAATGTGGAAACGTAAGCCGCCTTATTGCCGTTGCCAATGTAATATTTGTCACCTTTGGCCAAATATTGCCCATTTCCCTGCGGTATAAGTTTAACTTCATTGGAATAAAGATCAGCACCATGCAGTTTTTCTGACAGTCCAAAAGCAAATATCCCGGCATCTTTAAGCATTTGAGCCGTACGATGTTTCACTTCCTCGTTATCCCCCATCCATATGGGGCCGAGACCCAGAATACTTACCTGATAATTGTACTGAAACGATAATCCATAGAACCCCAATACTTCATTGAATTGTGCGATGCGATTCATGTCCCAGCGCGAATCTGCAGCTCCATAGCCGGCCGGAGTCAGCAGAGTAGCATAGGCACCGATTTCCTTATTATAGGATATCCAATCATCGCAAAAGACCATATCTTGGTCATCTTCTTTGATACTCTCCAAGCCTTTTTTCTCGAAAAACTCGATGGTCTTACGAAATATTTGATTGGTCTCTTCATCTGGAAACGGATCAGTAAATTTTTTTGGATTTAGCAGCAACATTTCCTTTCCCTCCATGTTTTAATTCTTATACAAATTATTATGTCACAGGGGGTATTTACCAGTCAAACTATCCCTTTCGAAAGAATACTCCTACTTTATTCGTCATTTATTCTTGCCGGATTTTAAAGTAACTAGCCTCATGCCTGCTCTATCAAGTATTTCCAGCTGATAAGCCTGCTTTATGTGGCTAATAAAAATCCACTTCTTGGCTTCGCTTGTGAATGATTGTACAATCACATTAACAGAAGATGAGCGCGACCGTCGCATAGATTCCGATCTGGAATCGCATTATAAAAGGAGGTAGACATTATGACGGAGGCAGCAGTTAAAATGCAAAACACTAATACTCCTATTGTTCAGGGTTCGGTTTCATATCCTCTATCCGCCAGTGAAGCGTATAGGTTGGGGGTAAATATCCAAACAACTATAATGAATATGTACTCTAGTCTAGCCGAGAAATGCAGCACTGAAAATGACCGACACGCAGTAGGTAATGTAGTTAAGCAGGATCAGGTAAAAATCGCTACTCTGGAAAAAGATTTTAAGTTTGCCTTGAATGACGAAGTAGGACGTTTTTATGCTGCAGGTGGCACGCTGTTGGAAGCAGATGAAATTGCTCAGCAAACTTCCAATACCAGTCAGCTAATACAACGCAATTTAGACAACTGCAAGGCCCACGT
>CAZTZX010000011.1:4186-21269 GCA_964618175.1 uncultured Syntrophomonas sp.
ACTCCGTTCTTATATAATCAACCGGGAAGTCACGATCGAACTGCCGCCGGGGGTGAGGCTCCCGCAAGGAAGCCTTGCCCGCCCGAGTTGACTCAAAAAATTGCCCTTTACTGCAACACCCGAGGCAAGCCAATTGATTATAAGAGGTCCTATTGGCGCCCATAAAAATTTTTAATATTCTGACTATTGCCATTAATATCTTTTTATGTAATACTAATGCTAACCTTCACCCCCCAAATGAAACATAAATTCCATCACATTCCCTCTCCAAATATGAGCCCTGCCCGGGGCTCATATTATTTTATGTTTGATTTTATTCATGCATTTTCCATAAATAGCAGTTTATTCACAGCTAGTTTTGCTTTACAATGATATAGGTGTCTACTTTTGTCACATAAGGTTCATTCTCACTTTCAAAGTGCGAAAATTGTAAGGGAGGGCCTTTCCATGGATAAGAAAACCTCAGCGTGCCATGTCATTGTAGTTACCTCTGGCAAGGGTGGAGTCGGGAAGACGACTACAGTGGCTAACGTTAGTACATCTTTAGCCAAAATGGGCTACCGAGTAGCGGTAATGGATCTAGATATCGGCTTAAAGAAATTGGATCTCATTCTCGGACTGGAAAATCGCGTCATATATGATATCGTGCAAGTTATCGAGGGTGAATGCACCTTAAAACAAGCCTTGGTCAGGGACAAGCGTTTTCCTGAATTATACATGCTTCCCGCTGCCCAGACCCGCAATAAGGATGAGATAACCCCCGAACAGGTCAAAGAAATATGTTCGCAAATGTGCCCCGACTTTGACTTCATACTGATCGACTGTCCAGCCGGTATAGAGCAAGGTTTCCGTAACGCTATCGCTGCCGCTAACCAGGCTCTGGTGGTCACCAATCCTGAAATATCTGCGGTTCGCGATGCGGATCGAATTATTGGTATGTTGGAGTCAGCCGGTTTCCAGGATATCAAATTGGTTGTGAACCGCATACGCCCGGACATGGTTCGCCACGGAGACATGTTGAGCATCGAAGATCTCATGGAACATCTGTGTATCGACTTATTGGGCATCGTACCGGAGGATCGCAACGTAGTAGTGTCCACCAACCGGGGCGAGCCCATCATCTTAAACGATCGCTCTAGCGCCGCGCTGGCGTTTAATAATATTGCTCGACGGGTCATAGGTGAAGAGGTGGATTTTCCAACTTTTGAAGACGATTCTTTCTGGGAGAGGCTAAGGGGCCTGGGACGGAATCTATTCTCAAGTCGTTAAAGGAGGAGCAGATATGTTAGATTTTATAAAGAAGATCTACACACGCGACGAATCTTCCAGTCGCAATCAAGCTAACAATCGTTTGCGGGTAGTATTATCTCATGACCGTTTGAACTTGACCCCAGAGACTTTGAATGCCTTGAAGGAAGATATTATAGTGGTTATTGCCAAACATTTGGATATTGACGGAAGCCCGGATGTGCGTCTGATCACGGAAGGACGTAACACAGCACTGGACATTAGTATTCCGGTAAAAGGTAGGTAATGGAACAAGATGATCAAGATTAAAGGTGTCAATGGCAACCTCTTGGTGGTATTTAGTACTGCTCCTTTTGCCGATGCATACCGTGAACTGGGCGACAAGATAAAGAATAGCGAGCAATTATTTAAGGGCTCCCGAGTCGTGTTCAGCGGTAGTGGTTTGGCCAGTTTTTCTCTGGATGAATTGGCCGCCCTGCAGCAATTGTGTTTAAACTATGGGATGGTTCTTAATAATACCGAGCTTCCTATTCGTAAATCAGCAGCAGCACCGGCGCCTGTTGCTCAGACTGCAGCTGTGCCGGGGGATACTTTTATCCATAAGAATCTGCGCAGCGGCCAGAAAGTACATTCCGAAGGTTCGGTAGTAGTGTGGGGAGACGTGCATGAGAGTGCTGAGATCATGGCAGCCCGCGACATCATTGTTTTGGGAAAAATGGGTGGAATAGCTCATGCTGGATGCTTCGGAGATACTAGCAGTATTGTGTTTGCACTTGACCTGATTCCCAGTCAAATACGAATTGCGGATAGAATATCCCGTTCACCCGAAGATCAGACCACTCGTCCCTATCCGGAAGTAGCCTACATTGACGATGACGGAATCTGTATTAAGATATACAATCCCCGCGAAAATCTAGGGCGTTCTCGCAATAAATAGAGACCCCATTTGGCTGACAGTGCCTCACTTCTGGAACTCAGTTATCTTTTTTCTCCTTTTTAAGAAAAAGGGAAACTGTCCATCAAGGTTTTTGCTTCCCACAATACGCGAAATATTCTATATCGCGAAAAAAGGAGGCACCGCTTAGATACGATGCCTCCCCCGTTATGCACATGGATCAAAAAAGGTGGGTTAACGACCTTTGAATTCCGCTTTACGGCTTTCCAAAAATGCGTTGATACCTTCATTCTTATCTTCCGAAGCAAACAACATGGACCAGGATACTTGCTCGGCGCGACTACCGCTCTTGATGTCAAGATTCATGGAATTATTAATAGACTTTTTGGCCTCCCGTAAAGCCAAAGCGCCCTTCCGGCTTATCTTGCGAGCCATCTTTTTGGCAGCGTCCATAACTTCTGCCGCTGGTACCACCATGTTGACCAAGCCCATTCTGTAGGCAGCCTCTGTATCAAAGAAATCGCCGGTGAAAATATACTGTTTGGCGAAGCAGATGGAAGAATTCCGTGGTGTCCGCTGGGTTCCTCCTCCACCTGGGAAAATGCCCAGACTGATTTCCGGGAATCCAAAAGTACAATTATCAGCAACTATGCGGATATCACAGGCCAGCATTAGCTCTAGACCACCGCCCAGTGCCAGGCCATTGACCGCAGCAATAATTGGCTTAGGATTATCTTCCATGGCAAAGATCGTCCGATGTACCGCATCCAAGAACTCGTATGCCTGGAAGGAATCGTAGCCGGCCAAAGATTTGAGATCAGCACCGGCAGCAAAAACATTTTCCTCTCCGCTGATAATTATGCAACGGATCTCGGGATCCTGAGCATAGAGAGTCAGCACGTCATACGAATCGTTCAAAAGTGTAAAATCGATGGAGTTAAGGCTCTTAGGACGGTTTAACTTTATATGGCCAATCCCATCCTCAACCCAGGCCAAAACGGCCTTATACTCTTTCCCTTTGTAGTTTTCCATAAAATCCAAATCCCCCTTAATTGTATAATTGTTTAAACGATTCTCTCTTTAGATCTGGTTTTCCTGCCAAGGTCTGGGTAAAACTACATATTATATTGGTGTTGCCTATTTATGGCTGCGGCATGTTAAGCATCATTTCGGTCATATCAATGATTTCTACTCCTGCCGGCAGTTCGAAAAAAGTATATCATAGTATAAGTGATTTTCTTAAAACAAAAACCGGCTACACCAGCCGGTTTTTTGTACTTCCTATTTTTGTTTCTTTATATAGTTCTTTAGCCTCTCGGTCAGCTCTTTCTGTATAGAAGGGGTGGTCAGTTTTTTGCGTATGATATCCTGTTCCGGGAAAACCCCAGCGGGATTTTTCCTGACCTTTATATTCTCATCTAGGAGAGTTTTGCCGTCTCTTATCACCAGCACATGAGTTGTATAATCTTTACTGCCGGCTAATTTTTGTCCTTTCAAGGGCTCTGTTTTAACAATTTCAAATCTGTATTCAGTCATCCACTATACCTCCAACCGATGAAAGTATCTGCAACTTTCCTTCTAGGATATTTCTACAGAAGGATCCCCTTTTCCTGCATAGGGTTCTGGACAGGGGTACGCAGTCATTACGCGAAGGCTAACATGGTTCTCACAGAGACAAAGAGCCTCGCTCTTTCCAGGCGAGGCTCGCTGGCTTATTACTTATTCAATCGGGATTGTCCAGCCAAAGGGATCTTCCATCGCACCGCTTTGAATACCGGTAATGGTATCATAGATCCGTTTAGATAGTTCACCGGTCTGTCCACCGTTAATGGTAATGATGTTGTCATTCCAATTTAACGATCCTATAGGCGATATTACTGCAGCAGTACCAGTGCCAAAGGCTTCATCCAATCGGCCTTCCGAGTGAGCCTGATAAATCTCTTCAATGCCAATACGCCGTTCTTCAACTGGGATTCCCCAGTGCTTAAGCAAGGCTATGCTTGAATCGCGAGTGATGCCAGCCAGAATACTTCCTTCCAATAAAGGCGTAACCACCTTTCCATCGATCTTAAAGAAGACATTCATGGTGCCGACTTCTTCAATATACTTGCGTTCCACTCCGTCCAGCCACAGCACCTGAGTATAGCCTTTATCGTGAGCCTCAACCTGAGATTTCAAGCTGGCAGCATAGTTTCCGGGGGTCTTAGCAAATCCGATTCCGCCTTTAACAGCCCGGACGTATTTGCTTTCTATGTAAATTTTGATCGGGTCGATCCCTTCCGGATAGTAGGCACCTACCGGCGAGAGGATGATCATAAACTTATATGTATGTGAAGGACGTACACCCAGATAAGGATCAGTAGCAATGATAAAAGGTCTGATATATAGAGAAGTTCCCTCGGCTTGAGGTATCCAGTCTTTTTCTAGTTTGACCAGAGTCTTAATGGCTTCTACCCCAAAGTCTACATCGATAGGAGGAATACACAATCTATCATTGGAGATATTGACCCGCGCCATATTTTTATGAGGTCTAAATAGTAATATTCTGCCATCACGGGCCTTATAGGCTTTCAGTCCTTCAAAAATTGCCTGTCCATAGTGAAAAACCATGGTTGCAGGATCCATCATCAGGGGCTGGTAAGGAATAATTCGGGGATCGTGCCACCCTACTCCTTCAGTGTAGTCCATAATAAACATGTGATCGGTAAAATAATTGCCAAAGCCTAAATTATTCTGATCAGGCTTTGTTTTCGATGTTGGGCTTTGTTCAATAGTGATCTGACCCATATTCCTTCCACTCCTTCAAAAGGGTAATAACTCATCTATTCAGTATAATCAACTGTTAAAGCATTTTCAAATTTAACTTTCCCTAACACAGTGTACCGTCATTGAAGTGAAAGTCGTCCGTAGCAGCTAGCAAATGAGAAAAGGGCCTCGGTTGAGGCCCCCTGGTGTTTACCATTTTTAAGACTTATAGAGCAAAAACATGTTTGCCAATTTGATTAATAATGGGGCGGCTCCACACCCACTTGCTGGTGGCTGTGACCGGGTTCCAATAATAGATAGCCCCACCGGTGGGATCCCATCCTCGTAAGGCTGCCTGAACAGCCTGGTGACTGCTTTCATCTGGTTCCATGTAAAACTGTCCATCATTGATGGCAGTAAATGCTCCCGGTTCGAAAATTACCTTTTGAACACTGTTGCCAAATTTCTTCGATTCCAAGCGGTTCAGCACCACTGCTACTATAGCTACCTTACCTTCAAAGGATTCACCCCGAGCTTCTCCGTGCACTAATCGAGCCAAATCATAAACGTCACTCTGGGATATCAGAGCTAAGCCTCCCCGTGAAGGGGTGACATTCCCGGCATTCACAGCTATAGGAGCTGCACTTGCATCACTATTTAACGGTGTACTCACCTGTTTGATCACCTGCTGTGCCGTGGCTTTACCAGTAATACCGTCCACCACCAGCCTATTATCTGTTTGAAAACTCTTAACAGCTTCAAAGGTATTCCACCCATATTGGCCATCCGCTTGTCCTACCGAATAGCCCAGATATCCCAGGTCTTGCTGGAGTTGCTGAACATCATAGCCCTGGTCACCCATACCTAGAGTACGATCCCCCAAAAACGCCAAGACAGGCTGTACCGGTACTGCAATCATAATAACTATCGCTATAATTATTGAAATAAGTCGTGATCTTAGAATATTGATAGTATCACTCCTTCCACTACCCGATTTTACTTGGTATCAATGGATTAAAGCAAAGCTTGTTTCATGGTCAGATCCGTCTTGGGAGCCCGGACAAGCACATATATTTCTATTCATTCCCAAAATCCTTACATATCATCATGCCAATCATAGTAAAACAGGTCGATACCAACTTGTTCCGTGAATTATTTTGGAAATTCAGCCATTAGGCTGGATCAGCAGGAAAAATAAACCCACCTCACAATTGTTTTTAAGAGGTGGGAAACAAAAAAGCTGATGCCATTTAAGCACCAGCCTAATAAAATAACAATTTACTCGTAAAAGGTAACCTGACCGGTTTCCTGACAATATTTTGCCCCTAATACGCGCAGACTCCCCTTATGAAGAAATTCCTCTATAACCGGACTGGCTTGTACTTCAGCTACCATAGCTTTGATATTGTGATCTTCCGCATGCTCATAGACTGCGGCACCAGTCGCTCCACTGCTGCGCACCATTTCCACGGAAGGCCTGATCCTCTCCACAATAGCCCCAATGCTGCCCGGAGCCTCTCCTCCATCCACCGTGGCCTTTACTGCGCCACAGTGGTTGTGACCCAGGATAACCAATAAAGGAGCCTGCAGGTGTTCCACTCCATATTCCACGCTTCCCATAGTCAGAGGACCTAATATGTTACCAGCTACCCTAATAACAAACAAGTCACCTAGTCCTTGATCAAACACTATCTCCGGTGGCAAGCGCGAGTCGGAACATGATACTATTACCGCAAAAGGTTTTTGCCCCTTTTCCACCAGAAAATTGCGTTTTTCTGCGCTCACGTCCTGCTTTAAGGCTTGATTGGTTGCGTAGCGCAGGTTGCCTTCTTTCAACAAAGATAAAGCCTCTTGATGAGAAGTAATCTCTTCCAATCGTTGGTACGCCCCTTCAGTCATTTTCCTCTCCCCTTCTTATACAGATAGTGCCGTTTTGTGCCTATATTCTAATTACTAGGCTGATTATCCTGCCCGGAGTGAAAAAGGAACTCGATCAGCAATGCATCCTTGAAACGGAGGATTACCAAGGGGGCTCCCTTCTATGATCTTTTTCTATAAGCAATCTTTTTTGTTAACAATCTGTGATCATCATGGCGCTTCCAATATTGAATTTGCGGTTGATAGCCTTTGAAAAACTAAAGACTAACCCGAGTCTCTATTACCACAGTCAACTGGTAGGCTCGCGGCGGGCTTCCTTTTTGTCAACTTTTAGGAGTAGGGGGCGATCATCTTCGCGCTCCTGGTATTGGATCTCCAGTTGATCCCCTTCTGCAAACCCCAGATTATCCCAGGTTTCCATCATATCCTCCGTCAACTGGAAGGCGAGCGGACTTCCCTGCAGATCCATTTCCACTGAATTATTATCAATGCGTCCCGTATAGGTGGCCGTGGCCTTAGTGGCGTCAGGATCAGTTGTGTCTCCCGCTGGTTGGGAAGGAGTCTGTTCAGATGGCTGTTGATTTGTCTCTGATTCCGCGCACCCGATCATCATCATGGCCATTAAAGCCAGTATCAATAACAATCCCACTGTTTTCTTAAATTTCATATAAGTAACCTCCATTGCAAATCAAAACACCACTAATACTCATTACGTTACCTTCCCCATAAACCTTACATAGGTTGTTTAAGTGATCAGCTCGGTTATTTCATTATAAATAGCAACAACTTCATCTAAGGGTATACGCACTAAACCACTTGAAGAAGGCGCCACAAAATCCTTAACTCCTTCAACGATAATATCAGCTTGCAATCCCCAATCTATCTGGCGTTTCCCACTGTATTCCTGGTAGACTCCCTTGCCCACAAAACATACCAAGCGAGGCCGGTAAGTCTGAACCTTGTGCCTTAATTCTTGTTGGCCCAATCGGAACTCATCTCGGGTGATGTCAGTTGCAGCACGGGTAGGACGCTGCACAATATTGGTAAACCCATAGCCGAGTTCCAACAATAGGTGGTCTTCTTCGGGGAGATACTTACGGGCCGTTAAACCAGACCGGTAAAGAATAGTCCAAAACCGATTACTGGGATTAGCATAGTGATGACCAACTTCAGCCGATCGCAGACTGGGATTAAAGCCTACAAAAATAACCTTTAAGCCGGATTGCAAATAATCAGGTATAAGTCTTTTCACAATAACCTTCCTTACCGACTGTCCTCAAAACTACACAAGCGTCTTAAAACCTACACAACTTAGTATGGTGCACTCCACCACTAGCTTGATATCAGTTTATCATTAATTGTGTGCAAATTCCGCTACATACTCTTTCACTCCCCGTTATTAAAAAAGCTGACGGTTGGGAACTAGCCGGCTGGTACATATCTTGCAATAGTTAATGTGTGAATATTCTAAATAGTGTGATATGATTCAGAAAATGGAAGAAAGTGGAGGTATCATCATGAGTACGTATATGGAGGAGTATCGCCGCAAATTGATCAGTGCGGATGAAGCCGCCAAACTGGTGCAGTCCAACGATATTTTGGAGTATGGTATGTTTGCCACCAAACCAATCGACTTTGATGTAGCCTTGGGCAAAAGAGCCGGAGAGGGACTGCAGAACGTATCTATTCGAGCTACGGGGTCGGTGCTGCCGATACCGGAAGTTATTAAATGCGACCCTGAACAGAAAACCTTTCAGTATTTCAGTTGGTACTTTACCGCTCTCGATCGAAAAGCCGCCGATTTAGGTTTAGCATGCCACGCCCCTTTTAACTACCATGAAGCTACTATGCTGGCCTACAACCCTGATTTCAAAAAATACTGGGCGGATGTATGGTGTGCTCAGGTCACTCCGATGGATCGGGCGGGATGTTTTAATTTCGGCTTGGGCAACTCTCACAATCGCGGTATGGCCCTTAACAGCCGGGTAGCTATTGTAGAGGTCAATCCCAACATGCCTCGTTGTCTGGGCGGAAGCGATGAATATGTGCACATCAGCGAAATCGATTATATCATTGAGGGATCGGGGCAACCAGTTTTCGCCACCCCACCAGCCGCCGACCCCAGTGAAGCTGAAAAACGTATTGCTGAACAGATAGTAGGCGAAATAGTAGATGGTGCCTGCTTGCAATTGGGTATAGGGGCACTTCCCAACCTGATTGGCAATATGATCGCTGAATCTGATCTTAAAGATCTGGGTATACAGAGTGAAATGTTCTGTGATGCTTATGTCAAGATGTATGATACCGGCAAGATAACTAATATGCGCAAGGCAAAAGACATCAACAAAAGTACTTTTTCTTTCAGTTTGGGAACTCCGGATACTTATGACTTCCTCAATGACAATCCCCGCTGTGCATCTGTTGCTGTTTATGACACTAACAGCCCGGAGGCGGTAGCTCGCAACACTAATGCCATCTCCATTAATAATATCCTGGAAATAGATTTGCTCTGTCAGGTCTGTTCCGAGAGTTATGGACTGCGCCAAATCTCAGGAACAGGTGGTCAGCTTGATTTTGTTACCGGAGCATTCCATTCCCAGGGCGGCAAGAGCTTCCTGGCCTTCTCCTCCACTTTCACTGATTCTGAAGGTAAACTGCATTCTCGGGTACGCCCCCTGTTAACTCCCGGCGCAATAGTAACAGTTCCTCGTACCCAGGTCCATTATGTAGTAACCGAGTATGGGATAGTAAATATGAAAGCTAGGTCGATCTGGGGACGAGCGGAAGCTTTGATAAACTTGGCTCATCCCGATTTCAGAGATGAACTATTAGCATCGGCCCGAGAAATGAAGATATGGTCGAAGACAAACCGCATACCTTTTTAGTATAGTTATATATCATAGTCTTAGGGGGGAATTCTTTGCGGAATTATTCTAGGGAATACCAGGAAAAATTGGTTTCAGCTGAGTTTGCCGCCAGTCTGGTAAAATCCCATGACTGGATAGATTATGGCAACCTGACTGGCCAAACGGTGGCTTTTGATCAGGCTCTAGCCCAGAGAGTTAATGAATTAACAGATATCAAAATATGGACCATGTTACCTCAGTATATACCTCAGGTAATGGAAGCTGATCCGGAAAGCCAAACTTTCACCTGGAACTCCTGGCACTTTTCCAAGTGGGATCGCCGGGCGGCCCAAGAGCAGCGCGCCGTATACTATGCGCCCATGCGCTATTCAGAACTGCCTCGCTATGTTCGGGAGCATATCGAGCCCATCGATATTTCAGTACGCCAAGTAGCCCCTATGGATGAGCATGGCTACTTCAACTTCGGCCCGCAGAATTCGCATAGCCAGGCAGTCTATGAGCGCTCCCGTATAGCCATGGTCGAGGTCAACCAGAATCAGCCCCGCTGTCTGGGTGGCTACCATGAAGCCATCCACATTTCCCAGGTTGATTATATCATCGAAGGCAGTAATCCTCGTTTACCTGAACTAGTCCCGGCTGCCGCTAGCTCAGCCGATAAGAAAGTAGCCGAATATATCGTCAATGAACTGTATGATGGTTGTTGCCTGCAACTGGGCATTGGACCAATGCCTTTATCAGTTGGGCACATGATCGCTCAATCAGATCTCAAGGATTTGGGCTGTCACACGGAAATGATGGTCGACTCTTATGTAGACATGGTGGAAGCGGGTAAGATAACGGGCCGACATAAGACTACTGATCCAGGCAAACTAGCTTATACTTTTGCCCTGGGTACACAGCGTTTGTATGATTTTCTGAACAACAACCCGATGTGTAGCAGCTACCCGGTGGACTATACTAACAATGTTAGGGTGGCCTCTGCTAATGACAATTTAATGACCGTGAATAACGTGGTAGAGGTTGATATTTACGGTCAAGTTTGCGCCGAATCGGTGGGAACCCGTCATATCAGCGGTACCGGCGGACAGTTAGATTTCGTTTTAGCGGCTTATGAATCCCGGGGCGGGAAATCATTCCTATGTTTACCTTCCACTCATACTGACGAAGATGGTCTGGTGAAGTCACGTATCGTACCTATTTTGACTCCCGGAGCCATTGTTACTGATTCTCGCACGGTAGCTCAATATATTGTTACCGAATACGGGATGTTTAATCTCAAGGGGAAATCAACCTGGCAAAGAGCGGAGGGGCTTATTGGGTTGGCTCATCCCGACTTTCGCGACGATCTGATAAAATCAGCTCAGGAGCAGAACATCTGGCGTCGTTCTCATAAGAGGTAATATCATTATTATCCCTGCAGTATAAAAAGAGGCCTATGAGGCCTCTTTTCTGCAGTAAGATGCGATTTATAGCTTAGCTTATGGCAGCTAGAACCATTTTCAACGTATCGACCACAGACTTATTAGTAAAGGTGTCAACCAGCAACTGGAAATCATAGGCTTCGATTCCATCGCGGATAGCCTTGGCTGCATGTCTTTTTTGCATATCTTTGAGCATGATAAAAGGACGGCCAGGTGTATCGATCAAAGCCGATACTTTGGCTTTAGCTTTTTCCATCAAGTCATCTGCATTATCAGCTAACTCATCGACGACACGATGTTCTAGTGCCCACACGGGATCAAACATCTCACCCTTGAATATAACGTCCCGGTAGTTGGCATCAGTATCCAATCCAAAGCGCATTATTTCTGCTTCAGCTGGGGTCAGGGCCAGCCCGATTTTTATTTCCGTCATGCCTAGTTTAATTTTAGGATGATTTACACAGATGCGATAATCACAGGCCATGGAGACAATCATGCCAGCAGCGGTTGCATGGCCATTCATAGCTGCTACTACTGGTTTTGAGCAGGTGAACAGTTTGTACAAAGTCTCTTCCTCGAATTCAAACCAGTCAATAATAACCTGCGGGCTTGCAAAAGTGGTAAAGGTCTGCAAATCAAAACCACTTGATAAATAGCGGCCTTCGCCGGTAATTATGATACCTTTAAGCTGTTCTTCCTGGTTGACTCGCTCGACAACTTCCGCCAAGCCCTGTAAAGTCTCGGTGGAAATCGGGTTAATCTTACCATTCTTAAACTTAAAGACTACAATATCATTTTCCACTATGTACTCGTAGGACATTCCATCACCTTTCCTCTCTAATGAACTCGGTTGTATTCTACCTTGATCAGCTAAGCCCTGAGGACACCGGTGTCCTGCAGATAGAGTTTTTCGCTCCGGCACTTAGCTTCCGACATCAGGGCTAACAACCTGAGTATAGTGAAACCCAGGTACCAATGACCTGGGTTTTATAGATGTAGCTATATTATTTAACCTGTTTGCCTTCTTTCCATTGCCCTTCATAAGCCAGGGTACCATCCTCGTAATAGGACTTTCCAAATCCTTCTCTTTTTCCATCCACCCATTGGCCTTCATACCAAACATTCATATTGTCATAATACAGTTTTCCTTCCCCATGGGGTCTCCCTTTCGACCACTCACCCTCATAAAAGCGCCCGTCTTTATAATAGGCTTTGCCGAAACCCTGGGGTTCTCCATCCACCATTTCTCCATCGTAGGCAATTGACAAACCATGTTTTTGCAGGACTTCTTTGCTTACTCGTCCCCTGTGTTTACTAAGCTCTTCTACCATTATACACCCCTCCTCACAATAAAACCCTTGCTTGGTAAATTGTATCTAAATTATAGCATAACTTATAAAACCCGGATAGATTTTGGCTTTTGGCCTTGAACATAAATACATTTTTCGCCCCTACAACACAGGGGGAAAAATCCTTCGGTCGTCCCCCCCCTCAGGATGACAAATAAAATGTCCATCTAATGTGAGCAAAAAAAACTCCCCGGCTTGGAGCCGAGGAGTTGTTTTTCATTTACCAGCTATTGCGACGGGGTTGCGGTCTATAGCAATCCCTGCAGTAAACGGGCCGATCTCCACTGGGCTGGAATGGCACTGTGGTTTCTTTTCCACAGGAAGCGCATACCGCGGGAAACATCTCGCGTTCCGAGCGTCCGTATCCCCCACCACCATCGCGGTTACGGGCTTTGCGGGCGGAACGGCATTCCGGGCAGCGGCCAGGCTCATTGGTGAAACCCTTCTGGGCGTAGAATTCCTGCTCAGCGGCTGTGAATTCGAATTCACGTCCACATTCTTTACAGGCTAAGATCTTGTCAGAGTACATTTGACAACCTCCTCAATTTTTATCCGATGCCAGGGGAAGCGCGCCTAAATTCCCTTACTTCCCAAGACTGGGCTAATCGAGAAGGGGCAAACATTCCATCACAAGCATGATCGGCAAACTTTATTGTAACTGATGTTACCATAAAAAGCAAATCATTAGGCGATAAAAGCTTATTTCAGTAGATTTGGCCCATATAGGATTTGACTAAAATCCTCAGATGACTTAATACCAGCCCTGGCAATACTCTTCCCCGGCCAGTTGAGCATAGCTCATCACATCATCATGATCAGGCAGATCGATACGCGGAAAATCTATACCATAATTACAACGGGGACAGATCATGCGGTAACCATCAAAGAAATCGCCCTGGCCCTCTAGAGTTGCCAAAATCACCTGAATAACAGCGGGACAGGTTTCTTCCCCTATAGAAAAGTGAGCAGCTGTCTTCAGGGTCCAGTTGTATTCATTGGATTGTTTCTTGCATTCTGGACAACGTATCATTAGCTCGGCTTCCTGTTTTCTAAGACCCATGTGATCTCTCCTAATATTATCAATACTTTAAACCATCTTTACATATTATAATCATTATTATAGTCATTGGTGTTAACACGTTTATATCAACCAGAAAGAGTGAACTGCTATGCGCCTCAGTGAAACCCCGGAATTAATGATATACTGCTCCCGCTGCGGAAATTATGTAAATGAGTACAATTGGACTCTGGAGACCGCTTCCAAGTACTCCGTAAATGGTAAATCTACGCCCACCTTGATTTATATATTGCTGCAGCGGGCTGACGGTAGCCAGGAATGGGAAAGTCTCAAGTTGGTCTGCCCCCGCTGTCATGAAACCCTCCCCCTCAAACAGATCCCCCAGCTGGAACGTGAACAGCTGGAAGCCTACGCCCGAGAGGTTGGCCCAGCCTACGTTCATTTTACTTATTAACTCCTGGAAAGACCGGATAATACTTCCATGACCTTTGCCCCATAAAACTGTTTGACAATTCTTTTTTGGTCTGTTTATATATGAGTATACACCGATGATGAGGAAGTAAAACCACCACCAGCCCACAGAGAGTCGGGGAAGCTGGGATCCCGGCGGAAATGGAGTGGAACAATGGCCCTCGGAGGGTGGGGTGAACCAGTCGCTTTGACTGCAGTAGCTTATGACGCTTGGCCTGCGTTACCGGGCTATGGGTGTGTCAGCACTCTGTGAGCGGGTACGTATGTACCAACTAAGGTGGTACCGCAGATTATACATCTGTCCTTAAGATTATGAGGATGGGTGTTTTTGTTTTTTGCGGGTTCCAATACTCCAGCCAAGATGAGCGGAGCGAAGATGAGCAGGGCAGAGCAGAGATGAGAGCACCAAACGGTATTATTAAAGGAGGAATTGGAATGAAAAGAATTGTGACAAGTAAGGTGTTTTTGCTACTAACGCTGATGCTGCTGGTATTGGCAACCGGTTGTTCAGCCGACGGTGAATCCAGTCAAACTGATGACCAGATTAAGATCGGTATCGTTCAGATCGTGGAGCATCCTTCCCTCAATACGATTCGCGAATCCTTGGTTGATCAACTGGCAGAACAAGGCTATCGCGATGGTGAGAATGTAATTATTGACTATCAAAATGCCCAAAATGATCAGACCAATTTGAAAACTATCTGCCAAAAATTTTCCAACAGTAAGTATGATATGATCGTTGCTATTGCTACCCCCTCCGCACAGGCGGCAGTAGGTGAGACCAAAGATATTCCAGTAGTATTCTCTGCCTGCACCGATCCGGTTGGTTCAGGCCTGGTAGACAGCTTAGAAAAACCGGGAGCCAATGCAACTGGAACCTCAGACGCTGTTTCCGCTGAGAAAATCATGGGATTAGCCCAAAGGATTACTCCAGGCATTAAAACCATCGGCGCACTCTACAGCTCCAGCGAAACCAACTCTATAGCTGTCATTGACAACCTCGAGGAGTATGCCCAGCAAAATGGTTTGACGGTAGTTCATGGTACTGTGACGAATTCTTCAGAAGTTCAGCAGGCTACGGCATCGCTGACTGACAAAGCTGATGCTATCTTTATCCCCATCGACAATACTATAGCTTCTGCCATGCCAGTAGTATCTCAGGTAGCCAAAAAGGCTAAAACGCCTGTCTATGTTGGTGCCGATTCTCTGGTAAAAGATGGCGGTCTGGCCACCTACGGTGTTAATTATGTTATATTGGGACAGGAAACTGCCAATATAGCTATTCAGATCCTGGAGGGCCAAAACCCTGGCGATATTCCAGTTAAGACGATCAGTGACGTGGAAGTTTACCTCAATAAGACTACAGCGGACGCAATTGGCGTTACTATTGAGGATGATGTACTGAGTGAGGCCACGGAGATATTTGAATAGATCATAACGATGATCCACCGGATCGTATTCTTACTAAAGGAGCACTGAATCAATGAGTCTACTAGCTATGCAGGGTTCAGTGGAGCTGGGCATAATTTATGCCATTATGGCTCTGGGAGTCTTTATCTCATTTCGTACCCTTAATATGCCTGATTTAACTGTAGACAGCAGCTTTACACTGGGAGCTGCTGTCTCAGCTATGCTATGCACTATGGGACATCCCCTGTTGGCTATACCTGCGGCCATGTTAGCCGGATGGCTAGCCGGCAATGTGACTGCCCTTCTGAATACCAAACTTAAAATTCAGCCTTTACTGGCTGGAATCCTAGTTATGCTGGGCTTATACTCGATCAATTTAAGAGTCATGGCTAACCGCGCTAACATTCCTCTGATCAATCAACCTACCGTTTTTTCTTCACTGCAAGGGACCTCGCTGGAATCCCATGCCCAGTGGTTGATTCCGCTAGTCTTACTGATGGTAGTGATCTTGATACTGTATTTATTTCTGCAGACCAGATTTGGATTAGTATTAAGAGCGACCGGGGACAATGATCAAATGGTTAGATCGGTGGGAGTAAACACGGACACCACCACATTGCTGGGTCTGGGCCTGGCTAACTGTCTGGTAGCGTTTTCCGGGGCCTTGATCGCTCAGTATCAGTCTTTTGCTGATGTGAGTATGGGTGTTGGCATGGTGGTGATCGGTCTGGCTTCGGTAATTATCGGGGAAGTTATCTTTGGGATCAATTCGCTGCTGCGCCGTTTGATTGCAGTAGTACTGGGGGCTATACTATATCGTTTGGTGATTGCAGTGGCCCTGCACCTAGGCATGCCCCCTACCGACCTTAAACTGATTTCCGCAGTTATTGTAACTATGGCCCTCGCGGCTCCTGTTATTAAAGCCGGCTTGATATCCCGCCACAAAAAACATTCTCGTCAATCGAGCCATAAGGAGGGTTAAGAGAATGCTGAAAATCAAAGGGCTAAGTAAAACCTTCGGATTAGGTAGTATCAATGAAAAACTAGCCGTTAATAATGTAAACCTTACCTTAAAAGCGGGCGAATTTGTTACGGTCATAGGTGGTAATGGTGCTGGTAAGTCTACGCTGCTGAACTGTATCGCGGGAGTATATGAACCAGACCAAGGCAGTATTTTGCTGGATTCTATGGACATAACCTTCTGGCCGGAATATAAAAGATCTCAGTATATAGGGCGGGTTTTTCAAGATCCCCTCAAAGGGACAGCTTTTGATATGACCATTGAACAAAACCTGGCTATGGCTTACGCCAAAGGCAAACCTCTCGGTCTGCAGTGGGGGGTGCGCAAAGCAGATGCTGCTATGTTTCGCCAGCGTCTGGCTCGTCTGGAATTAGGACTGGAAGGCCGTTTGAAGCAAAAAATAGGTTTGTTATCTGGAGGACAGCGCCAAGCTATAACCATGCTTATGGCAACTATTGTTGAACCTAAGCTACTGCTGCTGGATGAGCATATCGCTGCCCTAGACCCGTCAGCAGCCAAGCATGTACTGCGTCTGACCCGGGAATTGGTGGAGCAACATCAGCTGTGCACACTAATGGTCACTCACAATATGAAAAACGCTCTAGAATACGGTACCCGTACTATTATGATGCATGACGGCAGTATTATTTTGGATATAGCCGGTGAGGAGCGCAGCGATATGACCGTAGAGAAGTTGATCGATCTTTTCGGACGTCGCAGCGGGCAGCAATTAGACAATGACCGCTTATTGTTAGGTTAG
>CAZTZX010000011.1:21369-25287 GCA_964618175.1 uncultured Syntrophomonas sp.
GCCTGAAAATAGGTTGAACCAATGATTTGGAAGCCCAATACAGGAAGTAAAGCAAAGTAAATAATCATAGCATGAGTAGTCAAAGCAATCAGTTCAGCGTCATCACGGGTAAACATTCCGATTAGCTGGGAAGGCCAAATATGAACTATCAGCCATCCGACCACAGAAATGGCGGTTCCCGCAAACACGGCTACCTTGAAGGTCTCTTTAACGCGACCATACTGCCGGGCTCCATAATTAAAGCCAATGATCGGCTGAGCTCCTTGGCTAAGTCCTAATATAGGCATAAATAATATGGTTCCTATACTCATCATTATGCCAACTGCAGATAGGGCGATATCGCCACTATAATATATAACGGTTTTATTAAGGATCAACTGCTGTACACTATTGGCCACCTGCATGGCAAATGGTGCAAACCCGATCGCCATAATGCTCAACAGAATAGGCCATTGGGGGCGAAGGTTTTTCCAACGGATCTTAACAGTGCTACGTCCGCTAAAGAAGTAGCTCAGCACCCAAATAGCTCCAGTTAACTGTCCCAGAACCGTAGCGAAGGCAGATCCCTTCATTCCCCAACCAAATTGAAAAATGAAAACATAGTTTAACACCACATTTACTGCCCCGCCCAAAAGCTGGGTATACATAGCCATGCGCGGATTGCCCTCGGCACGGATAAAATTATTCATACCCATACTCACTGTACCAAAAACGGCTCCCAGCATGATCACCTGCATGAAATCTTTGGCATAAGGTAGTACTTCTTTACTGGCTCCAAAAGCAATCAAAATTGGTTCAGTATACATAAAAAAGGCCAGGGCAAATATGGTCGGCAGTAGCACGATCATAGTAGTAGCAGTGCCTATCACCTTTTCAGCTTCCTCGTGCTTTTGTTCCCCAAGACGAATAGAAATTAAGGCAGTAGCTCCCACCCCTATCAGTACCGAAACAGCCATTAGTATGATCATCATAGGAAAAGCCACCGTGGTGGCAGCAATGGCTAAAGAACCTATGCCACGGCCCAGAAATATTCTATCCACAATATTATAGAGTGCATTTACTACCATGCCCACAATAGCAGGCAGGGAGAAGTTCCATAATAGACTATTGATTTTTTGGTAGCGCATTGCTTGCGTGCGATCCATCGGGAGTCTCCTTACTAAATATTATCCATGAAGTTAACTACATACCGTAAACTATTCATAAACTCGACTAATTCCTGCTGATCTACCTGGTTATACTGTTGCATGATTCCGTTAGTATAATACTCCATAACCTGTTCCATGTCTTGCCGGCCCTGTTGACTTAAGCTAAGTTGCTGCTTACGGCGGTCATCGGGATCAGGTTGGCGAACCACTAAGCCTATCTGCTCCAGCTGTTTTATGATCGTGGTCAACCCGCCTTTTTCAATATTCAGCATTTTCGCTAGTTCTGTGGCCGTCATCCCCTTGTGATGGTACAGCATACTGATGATCTTAGTCTGATTCTTCTTAAGGGGGATAGCCAAGTCTAGATGTTGCCGATAATTCATAAAGAACTTTTCATGGAAATTGCCCATAAAAGTAAACAGCAAGACATGCAGTTCCAAAGCTTGTTCTCGGTTCATATTAATACCTCAGAGGAATATTAGAACTATTTAATGTTAGAATTCTAACTTATTCTAGTGAAAAACATCTTAGCCGTCAACAGAGATCTATAAATTTCTCAGCAAAAAAGAGCCTGTAAACTGTTTGGTCAACAGACTCCTTTCACCAAAAAGCAGGCGGGACTATAGAGAGTGAGGATCTAAGCCATTAGCATTTAGCGTATCCCAAACCTTAATAGCAATAAATAAGTTCACTCGGTTACCCATATTGGAAAAATCGATTTTCAGCAGTTCTTCTATTTTATTAACTCGATAGTAGAGGGTATTTACATGTATAAACAAACTATCAGCGGTGCTTTTCATATTAACATTGGAGTCCAAAAGTTTACGTAAAGTAGGCAGCAAGTCACCATCGGTTTTTTCATCATGTTCAATGATCTTACCCAGTGTTTGCAGACATAATGTTCTAATGTCTTTAGGCTCCTGGCAAAATATCGGGTAATAAATCCCCAACTCCGAAAACTTTTGCACAAAATGGTTTTTACCCAGTAGTCTAGGCAGAGTCAAAGCGACCCCGGCTTGATGAAAGCTTTTGCGCAGATCAGCCAAAGGATGTACTTGGCCAATCCCCTGCGATAACGATAGAGCAAACTTTTCCTCCACAACTTCCTTAGACCTGATCATGGCCGGCCAATCAAGTGCTTCATCAAGCTTATCTACCGTGGTGCTAACCGGGATGATCATACAGATATAATTTGACCAGGAAATAGGCACTGCTGCAAATTTGTTCTTTTTTAAGTATTCGTAGAGATAAGAACGAACCCGCTGCATCTCGGTGGTATCGGAGTTTTTTTCGGTCTCCACCAGAGTAACAAAATACAGTTGATCCATTTCCAGTCGATTTTCGCTTAGTTTGGCCAGGTCACGTATATTGGCATTGCTATTGGCAAAAAGATACTCAGCCAGTTCTTGTTCAAAGTGGTCGCTTTCCTTGTGCAGCTTGCAAAAATAGCATTTGATAGCCAGTTTGGTATCAATCAGTAAGGCTAGAGCCCGCGATATTTGCTCTACAGACACACCTTGGGCAATGATAAAGGCACTGGAGTCATTATAGCGCACTCTATAATAAAGTGATCTAGTGCTGTTCTGATAGTAAAAGTCTCTTCCCGAAAGAATGGTCGGGATAGAAACAAATACATCATCTACTTCACTAGAGTAACTGACTTCTTCCGGGTAATGTATGCGACCATCATGATCAGCAATAATTACCGAATGTTTTAATATATTTTCTACAAATTCAGCTACATAACCCAATCCCTTGTCCAGCACTCCGTCTACTAAGTGATAAACGCTGTTAGGAGCTATTATAGACATAATGCCTCACCTCTTAAATCAGTGATACTGTATTATAGTTAAGCAAAAAGCATGCCAACAGCAGCAACCTGGTGCAAGTCATGATTGCCACGGCCGGGGGGCAATGGAACTCCCCAGCTATTGTTTCTCAAAACGATGCAGTCTGCCTTAGCTGCCCACCCCCTAATTGTGTTAAACTGAGAATGTGTCTTAGTGTATCAGGCATGCGGTTGGTTGGTTTCGTCTCTGAGAGGAGGAGGGCAATGGTGATAAAGCCTGTTGAGCAGTTGCTTAGCCCCATGACTAAAAACCGTCTGGATACGCGACCCATGGATAAAAATGACCTCATCCTTTTGGATCAGATACGACAGCAAAAGGTTGATTTGCTGAGCCAGGGCCTTGATTTTAAGATGGCAGATGCGGTCAGGCCAGATGTACTGGCATCCTGGCTGAGATCTTACCAGCATGGAATGGATCACAATCTCTATAATTACGGCCCTGTTCTGGACAAACTCGCTTTCCAAGAGCGACTCCGGCAAAATGATTTGCTTCTTAGGGCTGCCGATCCCTATATCTGCCAATTAGAAGCTATGTTGTCCGATGCCATTATCCTCTTATCGGATGAAAATGGCGCTATGTTGCGAGTAATTGAAGGTAACGAATCACTAAGACGGCAGAATGAGCGCTTTAACCTGGTGGAAGGATCGGTTTGGAATGAATCCACGGTGGGCACCTGTGCCCATTGCATCAGCTTGATCGAAGGCACCCCTATGCAAATTTGCGGGCCAGAACACTATTTTGAAAAATATGAATTTATATCCTGCTCATCAGCTCCCATTTTAGATGTAAACGATAATCTGGCCGGGTCATTATGTGTAGTTACTTCCAGCTTCAGTAAACAGAGCTCGCAATCGCTGGGGCTGGTGGTTTCCATGGCCTGGGCAGTTCAAAATCAATTCCAACTATCTTTGCAAAACGAA
>CAZTZX010000011.1:25387-29017 GCA_964618175.1 uncultured Syntrophomonas sp.
ACCGGCAAAGAAATGTTTGCCCAGGCTATACACCAGCAAAGCAGGGCGGATGGTTCCTTTGTAGCACTTAATTGTGCAGCTATTCCCGCCAATTTAATTGAAAGTGAGCTGTTTGGGTATGAAGGCGGGGCATTCACTGGGGCAGAACGTCAGGGACGTGCGGGTAAATTGGAGCTGGCTAATGGCGGCACATTGTTTTTGGATGAGATTGGCGATATGCCCTTAGATCTACAACCAGTACTACTACGAGTTCTGGAGGAGAAAAAGGTAATGCGCCTGGGGGGAAATCGCTACATTCCCATCGACTTTAGATTGATAACCGCTAGCAATAAAGATCTACTCGAGCAAGTCGATAACGGCCTATTCCGTGCCGATTTATACTATCGGCTTAAGGTGTTGAAAGTATATATACCTGCCTTGCGGGAACGTGGTTCGGATATACTTGAACTGGCTCAGCACTTTATCGGCTCCGTTGCTCAACGCCAGAGGATTCCTGAGCCTAAATTGAGTGATACAGCCGCCCTACATATGTTGCACTACCCTTGGCCTGGAAATGTAAGGCAGTTAGAGAATGCCATAATTTACGCCGTCAATATTTGTGAAGGCGGGATTATTCTGCCTCAAGATCTCCCCGAAGAGATTACTGACGGAGTTGATCTTTTATTGCCGACCAGCATAAATGCTAACCCTGAATCAGCGCGACCCGATACTAATCTCTCCCTGAAAGAAATCGAACGAATAATGATAGCCCAGACCCTGGAACAAACCAACCATAATATATCTGAGGCCGCCCTTCAGCTAGATATGAGTCGCTCAACTCTATACCGCAAGATCAAAGAATACCAATTGATAAAAAATTGATATTCCTAAGCTGATCAGCCGCTTATAGTCCCTAGATCGGGATCAGCTATAGAAAAAGAGAACAATGGACACCCTTTCTCTCGATCAGGTGTCCATTTCTTCGCTCTCTTTTTGGGGAGGGGGTACTTGATTACTTGCTGACTAACCCAGTTGTACTATGCTCTTTCCAGCCAGATAACCAAAGGTGAAAGCACGTCCGTGGCTGTTACCGGGCAGATTTACACAGTAGTCATTAGCATAATAGTTACCGGAAGCGTTGCCGGCCGCATACAGCCCGGGGATCACCTTAAGTTCTTGGTCTAATACCTGCAACTGTTCATTGATCTTTAGTCCTCCCAGGGTTACCAATAAGGCAGTTCCCAGCGGAGAAGCGTAGAAGGTCGGTTTTTCGATAGTGGTCAAGCAGGCTGCCCGCTTGCCGTAATCATCATCCGTACCTTTCTTGGCCAGATCATTGTAGCGTGCTACGGTAGCCAGGAAAACATCCTTGGGCACTTCGATCTTTTGAGCCAATTCTTCCAGACTCTCGGCGCTTCTAATAAAACCTTTTTCAATATACTGGGCTACATTATCAGGATTATGGAAGTTGGTTCTCATATCCTTACAGGCCACCACCTTGAAAGAAGGTGCTTCTTCCGGCCATTTTGCATCCCAAATGGCCCAACGAGCGTTGCCGGGCTGTTGACGTTGCGCATTGCATAGGTAGGCATAGGGTAGTTCTTCATTGCCGTAACGCTGGCCGCGTTCATTGACATTCAACCAGGGCTGACGCATCAGAGCATCAGCCAGAATTGGCGCACCGGGAACAGCAAAGTCAAAATACATAGGAGCATGGGGGAATTCGTCCATAGCTGCTCCAATCCACATCCCCATTTTATGTCCGTCACCAGTATTGATAAGTCCATTCACCATTTCAAACATATTAGCGTGGATGTATTTGGTGGAAGGAATGTAGTATTCACGCATTTCCTGGTCAGCGTTGTAGTCTCCCGAGCACATTACGATACCCTTGTTGCCCACAAATTTCTTGTAGGATCCTTTTTCGCCGGCTATTACAGCGGTGACCCGGCCTTTGTTATCATCTTCCCGTACCAGCTGCACCGCCGGAGTCTTGAAGCGAATATCTACACCCGCATCCAGACAGCCTTGCTTTAAGGTATAGCGCATGGAAGCAGTCCAGGGGTCGGTCCCTTGCGGGGCATCATTGATAGCTACGTCACTGGGATCCATTCTGAAACTTAAGGTAGGAAATCCTCTAACTGTAGTTCCGGGGGTCATGGTTTCATCTATGGGTACCGGTTTAGGCTTGCATCCATAACCTTCGGCTTTGGCCATGATCCAGTCGGCTACCATACCACTATTATCTGCCCATAGAGAAACAACTCTCTGGTTGCCCTTGTAGGCATTGTAGCGCATGATCTCCTGTACGGCTTCCAATTTGGGAACTGCATTGTTGATCTGTTTTTGCATTTTGGAACCGATTGCACCATAATCGTTGCCCCGGAAGTTAACCTGCTCAGATTTTTCTATAAGTATAACTTTGGCGCCTTCCTCCGCTGCAGACATAGCCGCACATAAACCAGACATGCCGCCTCCGACAATAATTACATCTGCGGAAATAGTCTCAGTAATCTCAGAATCCGCTATCGGTGCGGGCGGTTTCAAGAAGCTGGGAACGTTATCTACCGCAGCTGAGCCAGGATCAGCAGGGGGAGTTTCCTCCGTGCCGCCACATCCAGCTAAAAGGCCAGCGGAGGCCACCCCCACTGTTCCCAGCGCAGCACCTTTGATAAACGTTCTTCTGGTAAAACCTTTTTCCTGATTCTCCTCAAAACTCACAATATCGACCCCTTTCTAGGTTTTAGTGCCCCGTTCTCAGTACTCAAATCGGAATTGCTAAATGGTATACTGATTCAGTTTATAAAAACAGTTTAGCATGCGGTGAATTAGGGCACATCGTTAGGTATCACGAACCTTTGGGCCAAACACTGTAGGATGATCCAATTTTGAAAAAGGGGTCGGGATATAGTGATATGCAGCAAGTGCCTGCAGGTCTCGATCTCATTGGAGGCTATCACGAGACTTTTTTTAAAACACTGTAGGGGCATCCAATGGCAAGAAAACACAGGTATTGTAGAATAGGTGCATAGGTTTAGAAGTATAGTGCCGTCCTCTTGATCCTTGCAGCAGTAATCATACGATGGGGAGGTTTCCAATGGAGAAAAAGAGTTTTCGAGAGAGGTTTTTGAATAAGAAGACAATTCTTATCCTGGTGGGAGTTGCCATATTCATTGGTGCTGGCACGGGTGTGGGATTACTTAAAGCCGGTGAGAATCCTTCCTTCTGTGGCATCTGTCACATTATCACACCCTACTATCAATCCTGGCATGAAGGAGTGTTCTTGGATAACAAGCATGCCCAGGAAGATGTAACCTGTCAAGAATGTCATCAAAAGAGTATTCCTGAAAAAGCCTCTGAAGGTCTCAACTTTGTCGTTGGTAATTACACCCTGCCTTTAGAAGGCGGCGCCGATAATAATCGAGAATTCTGTTTAGAATGCCACTCCGAAGAGGGCGAAGGTTCAAGCTGGGATGAGATAAAGGTTGCCACCAATTTTGAGGAATCCAATCCGCATGATTCTCACCATGGTGAACAGGAGTGCAGCACCTGCCACAATATGCATGAAAAGTCCTATGCCTTTTGTTCGGACTGTCATATTTTCGACTGGTTAGGAGATCTGGATGAAGAGGCCTGGGATAAAGCCTGGTA
>CAZTZX010000011.1:29117-39530 GCA_964618175.1 uncultured Syntrophomonas sp.
TCTTTGTTACCCTATACTTTTTTCCAGACTCCTTTTTTTGAGCTCCTCTTGCTGCTATTGCTATTTAACATGATTCTCTGCACGATTAACCGTATTAAACGTACTTATCGCGTACTGATTGCTAAAACAGGTAGTCGGGTATGGTTGCGTCAGCTGGGAGTTATCTCACTGCATTTAGGCATAGTGCTGATCTTAATAGGTGGTCTGGTATATTCTACTTCCGGTCAAAATGACACAATACATCTAATGTCCGGTGATCAAGTAGATATGGCGCAGGTATTGGATATTAAACACCCCTTTACTCTACAGTTGGATGAGTTCAGAATCGAGTTTAACGAGGATGGTTCTCCCTCGCAATATATTTCCGAGGTCACCGTTCTGGAACAAGGACAAGCAGTCGAGCGGATAGCGATCAGTGTAAACTATCCTCTAAATTATCGGGGGGTTAAGGCCTATCAAAGCAGCTTTGGCCATTTAATAACTACCCAGTATGTCGCTAAGAACGGTGCCGAAAAGGTGGAGGGCTTTTTGGAAGGCCAGTGGTTGGAACCGGCTGATACCGACCGAAAGATTAAAGTCTATAAATATATACCCAATTTTGACCCCAACCATGGTATGGTATCTGTTTCTATGCGCCCTGACAATCCTCACATCGTCTTTTCAGTTTATGAAGATGACAAACTTCTGGGAGTAGGCGCAGCCAAAATTAATGAGCCTACCCAGATCGATGAAAATACCTATATAACTTTCAGTGCTGTTGAGCCTTACACTATCCTGGATGTTAAAGCCGATCCCGGCCTACCTGTGGTACTGGTGGGCGGAATTATATTGATGTTGGGAGTATGCCTGGCTCTATTGGCCGCCCCGGTAAGAAAGAAAAAATCTAACCAACTATAACTTTTAATCATAACTCTACTTGGATGGGAGAGAACCTCATGGGATCAATGCTGGCAATGGTAGTATATGTGGTGCTGTTTGCTTATTTGCTATCGGCGGTACTCTATTTTGCGGGAAGTAAAACCGATAAGGAAAATATTCTTAAGTTAGCTCTGCTTATGGCCGTATTGGGATGCGCACTTCACCTGGCTGTTCTGGTAATGAGAACTATTTTAACAGGAATGCTGCCCTTGACTAATGGAATGGATTATCTCCTGAGTTTTACCTGGATAACGGTTCTATTGTATTTGCTGCTGACATCCCGTTACCAACTGAAGTCTGCCGGAGGAATAGTGCTACTGCTGTCGGCCCTGATGCTATCCCTGGTGCTGATCTTAATGAAAGATCAGCTGGGATCAGTAGCACCACTGATGCCTGCCCTGAAAAGTCCCTGGCTTACAGTGCATGTTGTTACCGCTGCCGTATCTTATTCTGCATTTACTCTGGCGGCAGGCCTGGCGGTAATGCAATTCTTTCCAGCCGGCCAATCCATAAGAGATGATTATGTCTATCTTGTGGTTGCGGGGGGCTTTGCCCTTTTGTCTATATCCATTGTTCTGGGCGCGATCTGGGCCGAGCAAGCCTGGGGACGTTACTGGTCCTGGGATCCTAAAGAGACCTGGGCTCTAATAACTTGGATCATATACGCTGTCTACCTGCATGTTCATCGCACCCGGGAATGGCGAGGCAATGCCGCCCGCTGGATGGTTATTGGTGGTTTTGTTCTGGTATTGTTTACTTTCTTCGGAGTCAATTACCTATTGCCAGGGTTGCATAGCTATGCCTGATGTTAAATAAGACGCGAAAGTTTGATGTTTCTCTGCAAGTGATGAAAAGGGAGGATCTCTATGTTTGGTTTAATTGGAAACTTTGGGCCCTGGGAATTAGTGTTCATACTGGCTGTCGTGCTAATCATTTTTGGGCCGGGCAAACTTCCCCAACTGGCAGAATCCATGGGTAAAGCCATTAAGGGTTTCAAGAAAGCCCAACAGGATGACCCACCAACGAACGAAGAAGAAAATGTCTAGGAATCGGCAAACCTTCAGGCTCAGCAACCTTCTTGCGGCCTTTTGCCCGTTTTGCCAAGGCTGCTCTGTATTAATATTTGGATAGAGGCAAATTACGCTATGATTTGTGTATACTAAGGGAGTCAGGATATACAATATTATCGAGAAGGAAGGTGCTTATATGAGTTTTGCCATAACTGATAAAGTACGCTGGGTAGGAAAAATCGATTGGGAATTACAAACTTTCCACGGAGAAGAATATTCCACTCACCGGGGCAGTTCCTACAACTCTTATTTGATCCAGGATCAGAAAACCGTTCTAATTGACACCGTATGGGAGCCTTTCGCGGTTGAATACGTGAAAAAATTAAAGAAGCAAATCGACTTGCAGCAAATTGACTATATCATCGCTCATCATGCGGAAAGTGACCACAGTGGCGCCCTTCCGGAACTGATGAGAGAAATTCCGGATACACCGATATACTGCACCGCTACCGGGGCCAAGATTCTTAAGGGACACTACCATCAAGATTGGAACTTTATTCCCTTTAAGACGGGCGACACGCTAGACATAGGTTCCAGTCAACTGATATTTGTGGAAGCCAAGATGCTCCATTGGCCGGACAGTTCTTTCACGTATATGACAGGGGATAACATTTTATTCAGCAATGATGCTTTTGGACAGCATTACGCTTCCGAGCTTATGTATAACGATTTGGTGGATCAGGCCGAATTGTACCAGGAAGCCATCAAATACTATGCCAATATACTTACGCCCTTCAGTCCGCTGGTGACTAAAAAGATCCAGGAAGTTCTCAGTCTAGACCTGCCCGTTAATATGATCGCGCCCAGTCATGGCGTGATCTGGAGGGACAACCCTGCTCAAATCATTAATAAATACCTACAATGGGCCAACAGTTATCAGGAAAACCAGATCACCATTGTCTACGATACTATGTGGAACGGCACCAAAAGAATGGCTGAAGCCATAGCTGAGGGTATTAGTGCCGCCGACAAAGACGTGGCGGTTAAGCTTTTTAATATTGGGCGTTCCGACAAAAATGATGTTTTGACAGAAGTATTTAAGTCCAAAGCTTTTATGGTTGGTTCTTCTACCATTAACCGGGGTATACTCTCCGGTGCCGCCAGTGTTTTGGAAATGATAGCTGGATTAGGCTTGAAAAACAAAAAAACCGCCGCTTTCGGCTCCTACGGTTGGAGCGGTGAGTCAGTGAAGATCATAGAAGCCCGTTTGCAGGATGCTAAATTGGATGTCATAGGACCTGGCCTGAAGGTACTGTGGAATCCCGACACTGAAAGCTATTCTCAATGCGTGGAATTCGGCAAAGCTTTTGTATCCCAACTATAATATTGCTGATCCAACCGTATAGCAATTCTTGACTTCGACCCGGACGCTTTTGGCTCCTAATCAGCCCAAGCGTCCTTTCTCATTCAGCCCCGATTTTTCTAGGTTATAAGCCGTGTAAATGTAATCTTAAAAAAACCGCTTGACCTTCACGCAACGGAAAGGTTTATAGTAGCAGTGAAAGGAGGGTGGCTATGGAATATACGGTACAGAAGCTAGCTCAATTAGCGGGTGTCAGCAGTCGAACTCTCCGCTACTATGATGAGATAGGACTGCTTAAGCCAGCCCGAGTCAATTCATCAGGGTATCGTATCTATGGTCCGGCAGAAATTGATAAACTGCAACAAATTCTATTCTATCGGGAATTAGGAGTGGAACTTGAAAAAATAAAGAAAATAATTCATTCTTCCTCTTTTGAAAGCCTGAAAGCATTGCAGGATCACCGGATCAGACTTCTGGAAAACAAGAAGCAGCTGGAACTGTTGATCATTAATGTTGAGAAAAGTATAGCTAAACATGAAGGGAGAATTGTTATGAGTGACCAAGAGAAGTTTGTCGGCTTTAAGCAAAAGCTTATCGATGACAATGAGGCCCAGTATGGTAAGGAAATACGCGCAAAATACGGTGATAAAACCGTTGATAGATCCAATCAGAAGCTAATGGGCTTGACCCCTGAGCAATATGCCCAACTAGAAAAACTGGAACTCGAAGTTATGGATACTCTGCAGGCAGCCCTGACCACCGGGGACCCCGCTAGTGATCTAGCTCAGAAAACAGCCGACTTGCATCGTCAATGGCTGAGTTATACCTGGGACAAATATAGCGAGGAAGCTCATGCGGGTTTAGCTCAGATGTATGTAGATGATCCAAGATTCACCGCCTACTACGATCGGATCCAAGCCGGTGCGGCAGAATTTTTAAGGGATGCTATTTGGATCTATACCGGGAACAATAAATAAGGCGAAAAGAAGAACCCAGACAGGTAAATACCCGGAGTTTACCTAATAACAACAGTAACTACACTGCTTGGAGAAAATATGGATAAGAACATCATAACTTATGTGGTAGATGAGCATGATGATCTGGTTTATCTACGTGATGTCTTCAGGAAAAGAATAACGCTTTCTCATGCCCTATTAGCTCGATTAAAGGTTCAAGAGAAAATCGAGGTCAACGGGCAGGTCACCCGTACCAATTACCGATTGCATCCCGGGGATATTGTAACCGTTGATCTTGATTTGGATGAAACCAGCCATATCATTCCGCAAAACATTCCGGTGGATATCGTTTATGAAGATGATGACCTCATGGTCATAAATAAACCGCCCGGCTTAGCAGTTCATCCGGTAAAGGACAAAATGGAAGGAACCCTAGCTAATGCCTTGACCTATCACTGGGTGAAAAAGGGAGAATCCAGGCTATTCCGCCCTATCAATCGTCTGGATAAGGGGACTTCCGGCCTAATGCTGATCGGTAAGAGTCAGTATGCTCATCAGGCTATGTTCCGTCAGCAAAAAAAGAGGCTGATCCAGCGCGCCTATCAGGCTCTTGTGGAAGGCGAAGTTAAGACGGACAGCGGATCTATAGACTTACCTATCGGTCATGCCAATCCGGGCAGCAGCGCCTGCCGCACGGTAGATATTGCCAACGGTAAACCAGCCCTAACTCATTTTCAGGTGGTCAAACGCTACCAGAACTATACCCTACTGGGCCTGCAACTAGAAACGGGTCGCACCCATCAAATCCGTGTTCATCTCAGCCATTTGGGTCACCCTATTTGCGGTGATGCACTATATGGAAGCCAGTCCCTTTTGATAAACCATCAGGCTCTTCATGCCGGCCAAATATGTTTTCAGCAGCCTCGTTCCCTGAAACCCTTGGAATTTCAGGTCGCCCCACCTGCTGATATGCTGCACCTCCTATCCACTTTGCCTCCGCTGGTTTAATGCTTCCCAGTGGCACTGCCATCGGCAACAGCACCCTTATCAGGTTCTTATCCAATTCATATCAGACGAATAGATGATGTGTTTTTTCTGAGGTTTTGTTATTATATAGATAGGTATCACTTTCTTAATATGGTCAAAGTGCTCCTAAAGTGATAGGCTGATAATGATTATGGATGTTCACTAGCTGTAGTTGAGATGGGAAAATGGGAGGCAGGTTTTTATGTTTGGTTTGATTGGTAATTTCGGCCCTTGGGAACTAGGCTTTATTCTGCTTATTGTGTTGATTATTTTTGGTCCCGGCAAACTACCACAGTTAGCTGAGTCAATGGGTAAAGCCATAAAAAACTTCAGGAAAGCCAAGGAAGATGATTTAGAGGAACTCGACGACAAATAAATAGTATGCAGTCACCTTAATATGGGCTTAATACTGTGCTTTTAGAACACCCCTGATTCCATTGCTGATCGGGGGTGTTTTTGTTTTTCCAAAATCAGTTCTCCATTAGTGGACACTGTAGTCCAACTACAAACATATATAGTAATATACCAGCTACTGAAAGAGAGACTTTTATGAGCAAAGAATATCCAGAACTGCATCTTTCTGCGGATCAGGCGGCCTTATTTGGCATCGATTATAATGAAATTTGTCGCCTGGCTCTAGGGAATAAGATCATTCGGGTGCTGGCGGACATCGCCGAAGATAGTGGTGAGCCTTTAACAACTATCACGCCGGAATTATCCCTAGCTCTAAATCTACCGGAGGGGTGGGATTTTAACCTGCGCTGGGACGGTGACAAGCTACGTATCGGGCCATTGGCAGCTATCATGACTGATGCTTACCATCCCAAGCGAGCTTCCTTCGGGTCACAGGATTCTTTCTTCCGTGGCTTATTAAACAGTATGAACCATTTACACGGTTGGGCCTATGTTTTTACTCCCCAAGATATCAACTGGCAGAAAAATCGTATTTATGGCTACTATTTGTTGCCCCCCAGACACAACTGGCAAAGAGCCTGGTTTCCCTTTCCTGATGTATGCTATAATCGCTATTTTAAACACAGCTCTACCGTACCAGCCAATAATCCCGTTTCCATGGCTCGCCTGCAGGGTCGGGTAAAAAGCTTCAACTCCCACATCGGCACTAAGTTAAAGGTACATAGACAGCTGGCCCAGGAAGCGGACATTGCCGCTCATCTGCCTGATACACGTCTTTTTTCCTCGGTTGGACAGCTCAGTGCTATGCTAAATAAGTATCGAGCAGTATATATTAAGCCTATAAATGGATCCAAGGGTCAAGGTATTACCAAAGTAAGCAAGACCAATAAACGCTATTCCCTCAAAACCAGTTCTCAGCCCAGAGAATTTAATCATGAATCACTGGCTGAAATAATGAAGATGATAAGGTCAGCCTCACCGGAGAGGCAGTTGATCATTCAACAGGCCATAAGGGTGAGCGGTCAACCGCATTTTGACTTTCGTCTACTTATCCAAAGAGACTTAAAGAGCAATTGGTCAGTTACTGGTATAGCTGCTCGTATAGGTACCAAAGCGAAGATCACCACTAATCTTCATACCGGGGGCCATGCGGTTAGTCTTGGGGAGATTTTGGAAAGCCGTGGTTTTGAGGCTGGACAGATCGCAACTATTCGGCAGGAGATGGAAGGGCTGGCCTTGCGTATTGCCAGGAATATAGCCAGAAGCACTCGTTTGATCGGAGAATTGGGTTTGGACTTTATGGTAGATCATCGCGGTAAGGTATGGTTTTTGGAAGCCAACCCCAAACCAGCTCGTGCCTCGTTTGCTCAAATCGATAAAAACCTGCGTAGCCTAACCATTGCACGCCCCATGGAATTTGCCTATTATTTAGCCGGTTTCTAACCAGCAGACAAAAAACGCGGGAGACAGTGTATCTGTCTCCCGCAGCATATTTGTCTTCCTGTTCTTTGCCTGCTATTTCACACGAGGTGGGAATTCTATAAAGATAGCGTTCGGGTCTACTTCTTCACGCAGTACCTTTAAGATGTCATCGGAAGGAGCCGGTATTTCTTCAACCTTTTCCGGTACTAGCAACTCGAAACCAGTGCACATCTGCGCAATCTCAACAGTTAGACCAGGATTCAAACCTTTAATCCGCATCCGCTTGCTCTCAGGCTCGAAATCCATAACCCCTATTTGACTGATACAAGACTTGGGCCCCTGCCCAAGCAGTCCCGCTTCCCTACGGCTGTTACCGCCATTTAGAAATCCAGGGCTGGTCAAAAAGTCTAATTTAGCAGGGAATTTGGTTGGATCCTGCAAGCCTACCAGAACCAGATGCTCGGTAAGTGAGCTTAGATCGTTGCCGCCGCCGCTGCCGGTCAGTCGTACTTTATAGTTGTGGTAACTCTCACCGATAAAGTGAGTATTCAGATTTCCGTACATGTCAATTTGGGCAGCCCCCTGGAAGGCAATATCCACGTAGCCGTTGGCAGCCATGGCAAAAGAATGCGCCATTTCCATGCTCATAGGTGCGCGACGATAGGTAGCCGCCCCTCCTACTGACCAGGGCATAGGTCCTTCCCAGGGATCCTGTCCGCCACTTTCGTAAACCAGGGTAATATGGGGAGCATGAGTTTTTTTGGCCAGAATCGCACCTACCATAGGCAGTCCGGTGCCCACATAAACAATCATGCCATCATCTATTTGCAAAGCAATATTATAAGCCAGCTGTTCAAAAGGATTCGCCGGTGCAGTCAAAATGTTCGCCTCCTCACCTTTTAATCACGTTTCGGTATAACCGGAGTATATGAATAATCCATTCCACTGTCTTCAATCAGGTATTCTTCAGCCTTTTGCAGGCGGCGCAGGCTATCCATGTACCGGGCTCCGCCTAAAGTAGCACTTAACTTATCATACAAGGCATACTGGTCTTCACAGTCAAAGACCCATACTTTCATGAAATCCTGCATAGCTGTATCATCTCTGGTAGCAATACGCATCAGCCATTCCCACCATTCTCTGGCCCAGTAATAGTAACCGGGGCAGCAACCCGGCAGGCATCCATAAGGAAGCTCTACTACTGCATCCACTACCATGAAGGGGATGCAGACATTGCTGTTGTCAAAACGAATGGCTAATTCGGGAACGATCTCTTCACAAGTGATAACAACCTTGCGGGAAGCGAAGGCTTCAGCAATATCATTTACAGCTGGGCCGAAAATCTTCGCATTGCCGTACATATCTGCCTGCTGGCAGTGGATGAATACTACATCAGGATGTAGGGCAGGAATTAACGCCACTGGATCATTATTCCAGGGATCACGAGTGACTTTTACATAGGGGTTGTATTTAATCATTTCTGATCCCAGCAGCTGACGGGATGCTATATAGGGTTCACCGTATTGAGCAGCCTTAAAGCCTTGCCCCATTGAGCCATGACCCCATTCAGACAGAATCTGACCTCTACCTTCCTGGATTGTCCTGGAAAAGGCACGGTCAGTACCACGCATCTCAGCTCCCACATAGGAATTATGGGCATATTTGCAGGCACCTGCAAACATCGCAAAAGAACTCAGAGTATTGGGGGAACCAATATACTGCAGGTCCTTTTTACCCTGCCGCCAGATTTCAAACTGGGCCTGCAAGGGGGTGCGGACATACGAAAATCCCGAATCCGCAACTACATCGCCATCGGAGACAAAACGAGCAACTGCCTCTTTCAGGGTCATCCGTTTGTCGATTTTTTCCCGATTCTTCTTTAGGTTGCTCTCCCGGAAAGAATCATGATCAATTAAGTGATCAAGTATCCCGGGATCACTGATACGAAGGTTTTCCAGGGCTTCTTCATTGTAGGAAAACTTTGCCGGCAACACACACACCTCCAAATAATTTGTCTGACAAGTCTGAATATTACGTTAAATTATAATATGTTATAAAGAATTATGATTATAAACTATATTGTATCACAATTTGTAATCATCAACATTGGTTTTTTTAGCGGCCAGCTATCGAAATAAAAGCTCTAAACGCCCGGTCTCGTTAAATATCTAAAGACCACAATCGTTGCTTAGGGCATTTTATTTTGTCGATATCGCTACGTCGAATAATTGGGGATAAAAACGCCCAATAGCTCTGCCCTGCTCCCTGGGCCTCATAATTTACCAGCGTCCCCGATCGTCAGCAGAGTTTTCACGGTTCCTTCACCTAATGATCATTTTTATGAACTCTTTTTCGGCTATACTGTAGAACAGCTTGAAAAACTATTATTGGTGGGGTTTGCTTTCTAGCAGCACTGTAAAGACTGTTCATTAAGGGAGGATGAGTAAATGATCAAGCAGAACAAAATTCTTAAATATATTGCGGTTGTTATCGGCGTACTGGTTATCGCTACGGCAGCTTATTTCGGATTGGCACGAACAGATAATAGTGAAGTGGTTGCCCGGGTAGGCGGTGAAGTGATAACTAAGGATGAATTGTACGATATTATGGTGCAGCAGACCGGTCAGGAGGCTCTGGATAATCTGGTTGTGAAAAAGATAATAGAATTGGAAGCCTCTGATCAAAACCTCGAAATTTCCGAAGAGGAGATCGACAAAGAAGTGCAGGAGCTGGCTGAAAACTACGGCGGGCAGGACGCCATGATCCAGGCTCTAACCATGTATAATATTGATCTCGAACAGGTAAGAGAAGACGTGGCTGTAAATATTAAGTTGGAAAAACTATTAAATCCACGTATTAAAATAACAGATGAAGAAGTTCAAGCATATTTTGCAGCCAATCAGGAAGCTTATGCTGTTGAAGAGCAGATCAAAGTCAGTCACATCCTGGTGGGCAGTAAAGAGGAAGCCCAGAAGATAACGGCATTGCTAACCGAGGGTGAAGAATTTGCTGATCTGGCTAAAGAACTTTCCACCGATACAGCAAGTAAAGATCAGGGTGGTGACCTGGGCATGGTAGGCCGAGGCGAAATGGTAGAAGAATTTGAGCAAGCCGCTTTTGCTCTGCAGCCTGGCCAAATAAGTGATCCGGTGGAATCTGAGTATGGGTTTCATATCATAAAGGTAGATGAAAAAACGGCCGCTCGGCCAGGTACCCTGGAAGAAAGTCAAGCCGAGATCAGAGAAACTCTGCTGCAACAGAAAATGGAGTCCGAGTACCCGGCCTGGTTGGAAGAACAGTATGA
>CAZTZX010000012.1:0-31755 GCA_964618175.1 uncultured Syntrophomonas sp.
AATACTGAGGTGACCATACCAGACTTGCAGGGAAAGTCCATGAAAGAAGTGGCTAAAATTCTGGCTGATTTGGGACTGCACCTAGTGCCTGAGGGATTTGGCCTAGCTTATGAACAAACTCCCGCCGCGGGAAAAGTAGTTACCAGTGGATCGAACATTAGAGTTGAATTTCAACCAGTCGGAGAATAATTGATGAAAGGATGACGGCCCATGCGGTTGGATGAGGTATGTCAGGGTATTGAATTCCGAATCGAACAGGGAAGTTTAGCAACTGAAATAACTGGTATCTGCTATGATTCTCGCCAGGTTGGGCCCGGGAATCTTTTTGTCTGCATAGTGGGCGAAAAGACGGATGGACACCTGTTTGCCCAACAAGCAGTACAGTTAGGGGCGGCGGCAATATTGGCGGAAAGGAAAGTAGATATAGGTAACCAGGCTACTTTAGTTGTTACTGCTGATACTCGCTTGGGATTATCCCAAGTAGCCGCCAACTTTTTTGCACATCCATCCCAGGATCTGAGGGTTATTGGGGTTACTGGTACCAATGGAAAAACCACTACTACCCATCTGATCAGGGCCATATTGAATGAAGAGCAAAAAACGGCGGGCATAATGGGAACCTTGTATGCTCGCCTGGGCAATATCAGTAAAGATTATGGGCACACCACCCCAGAGTCTGCGGATATCCAGGAATTCTTTGGGCTTTTGGTTGATAACGGAGCAGAATATGCTGTGATGGAAGTCTCTTCACATGCTCTGGAGCTAGGCCGGGTAGATAATGTTGATTTTGATGTGGCATTATTCACCAACCTTACCCAGGATCATTTGGATTACCATAAAACCATGGAAAAATACCGGGATGCCAAACTAAAACTGTTCAAAATGATAAAGAAGAAACCAGCTAGCTACTGTATTATTAATGGCGATGACCCAGCGGCGGAATATTTCACTCAAGCCTCCCCAGTACCGTATTATACTTATGGAATTAAAGCTGCTGCTGATATTCGTGCGGTAAAGATTCATAGCACGCTTAAGAGCAGCACCTTCGGAGTTGTCTTTGCCAACCAGACCTTCGATATAAAAATGAAACTAATCGGCGAATTTAGCGTATATAATGCATTAGCAGCAATTGCCTGGGCCTTGGCAGAAAAAATACCGATCCCCGTCATTCAGAAGGCTTTGGCGGCAGTTGAGGGTGTGCCCGGTCGATTCGAACAGATAGATCTGGGACAAAACTACACTGTAGTAGTAGATTACGCTCATACACCCGATGGGCTGGAAAATGTCTTGCAGGCCGCCCGGCAGTTGGTGCAGAACCGCTTGATCACAGTATTTGGCTGTGGTGGCGATAGGGACCGAACCAAAAGGCCTCTGATGGGGGAAATTGCGGGGCAATACTCCAACTTCTGCATAGTTACTTCTGATAACCCCCGTACTGAAGATCCCCAGGCCATTATTGATGACATTCTGCCCGGTCTTGATCGGATTGAGACAGCCCGCTATGCGGTGATTCCTGAGCGGCGCGAAGCCATCAAGCATGCTATCTATATTGCTAAAGAAGGTGACTTGGTAGTGATCGCCGGTAAAGGACATGAAACATATCAACTGGTTATGGGGCAGGTATTGGATTTTGATGACCGGCAGGTGGCAGCTGAAGTGATTAAGGAGAAGATGTAATTGTGGCACTGTCCTTAGGATATATAAAAGAAGTTACTGGTGGCGAACTGGTTAGAGGTGCTGAACAAATGCCTATAACCGGGATAGCTACTGATTCGCGCCAGGTAGAGAGCGGGGAGATTTTTTTTGCTCTTGCTGGCGAGAACTTCGACGGGCATGATTATGTTGAAAAAGCTTTTGCCCAGGGAGCGACTGCAGCGGTTGTTTCGCACTGGGATCACAATGAGAGGTATGGAAACCACGAGGGTTTAATACTGGTGACCGACACCATTCAAGCCTTACAGGATTTGGCAGCTGCCTGGAGAAAGAAATTCGATTTGCCCTTAATAGCTATAACCGGCAGTGTAGGCAAAACTACCACCCGGGACATTCTTAGTACAGTTTTATCAACTCGGTGGCTTACCTTAACTACTCAGGCTAATTATAATAATGAGATCGGGCTGCCCCTGACCTTATTGAGATTAGGGTCTGGGCATCAAGCGGCTGTAGTGGAATTGGCCATGCGGGGATCAGGGGAGATTCGAAGATTAGCTCAAATAACCCAACCGACTGCTGCTGTTATCACCAATGTTGAACGGGTTCATCTGGAGACTTTAGGCAATCTGGAAAACATAGCCCAGGCTAAATGCGAAATATTGGAATCCATATTGGATTTTGCGGTAATACACGGTGATTATCCCTGTTTGGCAGAAGCCGCGGCAGATTATACTTGTCCACGTTATACCTTCGGTTATAATGAAAGTTGTGATTTTAGACTTATCGAGGTAGGGTTGAGAAATCAGAAACTAAGTATTAGGGTTCGACTGCAGCAAGCAGAGGCCGACTTTGAATTTGCTATTCCAGCGCGCCAATTGGCCGCCAATGTCTTAGCTGCTATAGCGGTGGCCTACTTATATGGATTTAGTGTTGATGAAATTAAACAGGGATTGAGCCAATATCAACCCACTGGCAATCGCTTGAACATCACTGAGCTGGAGCAAGGCGGTATACTGATAAACGATACCTATAATGCCAACCCGGTTTCCATGATGGCGGCTCTGGAAGTGGGGCGAGAAATTGCCGAGGGGAATCAATTTGTAGCTATATTAGGAGATATGTATGAATTGGGTGATTATGAGGAGAAAGGCCATCGGGAGGTGGGAGCCAAAGCTGCTCAGTTAGGAGTGGATCTATTGGTTACCATTGGGGATAAGGCACGACTAATCTCCGAGGAAGCCCAAAAATGCGGTTTATCTATAGAACACATTCATCATTTTCCGGTTAAGGAAGACAGTGTTATATTTCTACGCAGCCAGATCAGCAAGCGGGACACGGTTTTGTTTAAGGCCTCCCGAGGAATGCAGTTGGAGGCTCTCATTGATGACTGGCTGAAACCGGATTGATTCAGGAGGAAATAGATGCAGGGAATTGTCATTACGACTCTGCTGGCACTAGGAATTGCAGCCTTGACAGTTTTACTGATGGGACCGTTGGTAATACCCTTTTTAAACCGACTAAAGGTAGGGCAGAGCATCCGTGAAGATGGGCCGCAGCGCCACTTAATTAAGGCAGGAACTCCTACCATGGGTGGGATTATGATAGCCACCGCTGTTATGGTGGCTACTTTCATACTGGCTGGTAACAGTGGTGAAGCAGTTGCCGCTGTGGCAGTGATGCTGGCTTTTGGTGCGGTTGGCTTTTGGGATGACTATATTAAGGTGGTATTGAAAAGATCCCTTGGTTTGCGAGCACGCGAAAAGTTGGGCTTACAATTGCTGATTGGTCTGGCATTTGGACTTCTTCTTTTGTACTATTTTCAGCGGGGAACTGCGGTAATCATTCCATTTTTAGGTTTAGAGTGGGATTTAGGGATAGCCTATGTTCCGTTTGTGATACTGGTGCTTATAGCTACTAGCAACACGGTCAATCTTACCGATGGCTTGGATGGACTGGCGACAGGAGTGACATTTTTTGTAGCTCTGGGGTTTGCCCTGGTATGCTTGATGACATCTCATTATCAGTTAACCGTGTTTTGTGGTGCTTTGGCAGGAGGATGTTTGGGCTTTCTCTTTTTTAATCATTACCCGGCTCGGGTATTCATGGGTGACACGGGATCCATGGCCTTAGGAGGTGCCGTAGCAGCGGTCGCGGCACTTACCCATTCGGAACTCTTCCTTTTGTTATTGGGGGGAGTTTATGTTTTGGAAGGTCTAAGCGTTATTATACAGGTCATATCATTTCAGACTACTGGTCGACGAGTTCTTTTAATGGCACCATTGCACCATCATTTTGAGTTAAAAGGATGGTCGGAGAAAAAGGTGGTGCGATTCTTTTGGATCCTGTCATTAGCTTTTGTGATACTGGGACTATGGGGATACCGAAATATAGGGTGAGGAAGTGTGTACCAAAATGTTAGCAGCCCAAAAGGTGCTGGTAGTTGGCCTGGCCAGAAGCGGACTGGCAGCAGTTCGGAGTTTAAATAAGCAGGGCGCCCAGGTTATGGGCTATGATCAAAAAGCTTTCGATTCATTAGGGTCGGCGGCTACAGAGCTGGAACAGTTAGGTATCCGGGTGGTAAACCAATGGGATCCGAACCTGATCAGCGAACCTATAGATTTAATAGTGGTAAGCCCGGGAGTCCCGCTGAGTTTACCGATTTTTGAGTGGGCGCACCAGCAGGGAATACCAATTATTGGTGAGTTGGAATTAGCGTTCCGGCTGAAGAATGAGCGAGTTGACCTGCTGGCTGTCACTGGTACCAATGGGAAAACGACCACAACTGCCTTATTACGCTATATCCTGGAAAAAGACGGACGCTTGGCCTATTACGGTGGGAATATTGGCATAGCATTGACCAGTCTTATGGAAGATCTAAACGAAGGCGTGGTGGTCGCGGAGGTTTCTAGTTTTCAGTTGGAAACGGTGGAAAAGTTTCACCCCCCAATCTGCGGTTTACTGAATATTACTCCTGATCACTTGGATCGGCATAAAACTATGCAGGCTTACATAGAAGCCAAAGCGAAAATATTTAAACAGCAGTTACCGAATGATTATGCAGTATTTAACTACGATGATCATTTACTGCGCGAGTTAGCTAAAAAATGTCTGGCTACGGTGGTGTATTTCTCTACTCAGCACCAATTACCGGAGGGCTTTTTTATCGATAAGGATGTAATTGTCTATCATCACCATCATAAAATTACCCAGATCTGTCCGGTAGGGGACATTCGTTTACGCGGGCAGCACAATCTGGAAAATGTACTTTGCGCTGTAGCAATGAGCTATCTTTATGGGGCCAGACCAGCCATGATCAGTGACGCCTTGAAGACATTTACCGGTGTCCGGCACCGTATGGAAGAAGTTGTATACAGCCAGGGCGTTCTTTATATAAATGATTCCAAAGCAACTAACCCTGAATCTGTTATGAAAGCCCTCCAATCTTTTCAACAGCCTATCATACTGATAGCGGGGGGGCGGAATAAAGGCTCAGACTTCTCTGAGTTTGCTAGGGTGCTAGCTAGCCGAGTACGTGATCTGATCATACTGGGAGAAGCTCGCCAAGAGATCAAGGATGCCGTCATGAAGACTTCTTTCAGGAATATACATGAGGTAAACGACCTGACGGAAGCGGTGGACTTGGCTTCCCAATTGGCCGTGGTTGGAGATGTGGTTTTGCTGTCACCGGCCTGTGCCAGCTGGGATCAATTTCCTAGTTATGAACACCGTGGGGATCTTTTCTGCAAATTGGCACGATCCCTGCCAGAACAGTTACCAGATTAGAGGAGGAGCAAAGGTTGCGTTTAAGAAAGGGACCTCCCGATTTTGTTCTCTTCATAACCACCTTATTATTAGTTGGTGTCGGCCTGGTAATGGTATTCAGTTCCAGTGCCGTTACCTCCAACATAAGGTACGATGATGCCTATCTGTTTTTTAGGAAGCAGCTACAGTGGGCTGTGATCGGCATAATCTGCATGCTGGTAGTGATGAAGTTAAACTATCTGCGCATTAAGGATCTGGCGATCCCCCTAATGGTTTTTACCTTGCTATGCTTAATTTTGGTAGTCACCCCCCTGGGAATAGAAGCTAAAGGAGCAACCCGTTCCCTGGGAGTAGGTTTTTTACAGTTTACCCCCTCAGAATTGGCCAAATTAGCTATGGCTATGTTTTTAGCCAAGGTAATGGAAGTCAACCTTGAGCGTATGCGATCCTTTACCAAGGGCATTCTACCTATACTGGTGCTTATAGCCTTGGTGTGCGGTTTGATCATGCTGCAGCCTGATCTGGGAACATCATTTGCCATAGCTGGAACAGCCTTTTTTATGATGCTGGCAGCCGGTGCTCATTGGAGTCACTTAGGGTTAATCGGCCTGTCCGGTGTCGGTGTGGTCGCCGCAGCTATAGCGGTAGCTCCTTATCGCATGGAACGTTTCATAGCCTTTCTAAATCCATGGAAGTACCCGACTGATGAGGGATTTCAGACTATACAGTCGTTATATGCTCTGGGTTCAGGGGGGCTCTTTGGTATGGGACTGGGAAGAAGCCGACAGAAGTTCTTTTATCTGCCCGAGCAGCATACTGATTTTATATTTGCTATATTAGGTGAAGAATTAGGGTTTCTAGGAGCTTTTCTGGTTATCTGTCTATTTCTTTTGTTTGCTTGGAGAGGTTTCCGTATTGCCATTAATGCTCCGGATACTTTTAGCAGTCTTTTGGCCACTGGCCTAACAACTATGATAGTGTTTCAAGCTGCCATTAATATTGCAGTGGTTTCAGGAGCCTTGCCGGTAACCGGAATAACCCTTCCGTTTATTAGTTATGGCGGGTCATCCTTGCTATTTACCCTGATAGCAGTAGGTCTTCTGTTGAATATATCCCGGTACAGCACTTATCGATAAATAGGAGGAGCGAATGAGAGCGATCATCACTGGTGGTGGGACAGGCGGACATATTTATCCGGCTCTGGCTATTGCCGATGAACTGCGGCGGCGCATAGCTGATATGGAGATATTATATGTGGGTTCCCAGGGGATGGAGAGTCGCATTGTCCCTGAAGCTGGCTACGATTTTACTACTATTGATGTATCGGGTATTGATCGTTCCTCTATGTTGAAAGCGGGGCAGTCGCTGGTTAAGTTTCCTTATAGCTTTTTCCAGGCCAAGGATATTATTAAGCAGTTTAAGCCCGATTTTATTATGGGCACGGGAGGATATGTTTCTTTTCCGGTGGTATTGGCGGGAACCTATTTTGCTCCCAAAACCTTTATCCACGAACAAAACGCCTATCCAGGATTGGCCAATCGTCATCTGGCTAAACGAGCCGACTGTACTATGCTGACTTTTGCTGAGGCGGAGAAATATCTAGTCGCCAAACGCATTAAGTTAACCGGCTTGCCGATACGGCAGGAATTCTTCCAGGTTACCCCCCAGGCCGCTCGCCAATCTCTTGGGCTTAAGGAAAACCTGTTTACTTTGATCGCCTTTGGAGGAAGTCGAGGAGCGGCTACCATAAACCGCGCTATGTTAGAGGCCATTGATCAGTTGCAGGATCAAGCTATGCAAATAATCTGGATAACTGGTTTAGACAACTATGAAGAAATAAACCGGCAGGCGCAGGATCGCTTAAAAAGGGATTGCACAGCCAAAATGAGAATCTTGCCCTATATGAATAATATCGAAAAGGCCATGGCTGCATCGCATCTGGCCGTTTGCCGGGCTGGTGCCAGTACCCTGGCGGAATTAGCGGTGCTGGGATTACCGGCTATCCTGGTTCCGTATCCCTATGCAGCTGACAACCACCAGGAAAAGAATGCCCGAGCATTGATGGAGAAAAAAGCAGTAACTATGGTTATTGATGAGTTCCTAGACGGGGATACTCTAGTTAAAACCATAACCACTCTGCGCACTGATCCAGACAGATTGAATGCTATGTGCCGACAGATGCTGCAGGAAGCTAAGCCCCAAGCACTTGACGATATTGTTAACGAGTTGATTGGTTAGTGTCTAAATAGCTCAAGGCGGGACAGGCTCTTATTTAGAAATGTAACCACTTTTGTTAATTATGCATACGATAACAGTGTATCACCAATGTTGCTATAAGGAGATGAGGAAATGTCCGACAACAGCGGGCAATGGATCCATATGGTAGGAATTGGCGGAGCAGGCATGAACGGAATCGCCAGAGTTCTTACCGAACAGGGCATAAAGGTAACAGGATCTGATCTCCAACACAATGACATAACTGAACAACTGGAACAGATAGGAATTACTGTATATCAAGGCCATTCCTCATCCCACCTTCAGGAAGGAGTTGATGTGCTGGTTATATCCTCGGCTATCCCAATGGATAATCCCGAGGTTGTTCTTGCTCGTCATCGCAAAATACCGGTATTGAAGAGGGGACAGATGCTGGCTAATCTGGTTAACTGCAGTAAAGGTATTGCAGTAGCCGGTGCCCATGGTAAAACAACTACCACTTTTATGATTTACACCGTTTTATCCGGTTGTGGATTGGATCCTGCTCTAATAGTGGGAGGTGAACTGCAGGATCATCACCTCAATGCTAGATTAGGAGCGGATGACTATTTCATAGTAGAAGCAGATGAAAGCGATGCTTCATTTTTGGAACTGCATCCTAAGATAGCGGTGGTAACTAATATGGAAGACGATCACCTGGATTACTATCATACAATGGAGCGGTTGAAAGATGCGTTTCGCCAATATATTGATGGCGTTCAACCCAAAGGACTGGCAATTTTGTACGGGGATGATCTCGGTCTGAGAAAAATAGCTGCGAGTAGTCCAACCCGCCAAGTATTCTATGGCGAAAACGAAACAAATGACTATATTTTAAAAAATTGGAACCCGGACGGATGGGGATCAGTTTTTGAAGTTTATGAGTACGGGCAACGGCTGGGGAATGTTCGTGTATCAGTGCCTGGACGGCATAATGCTCTTAACGCTCTGGCAGCTATGGCGACTGGGCGGGAATTGGGTCTGGAGTTTGAGAGTATGCGCGAAGCGATAAGTGCTTTCCATGGTGCCAAGAGACGATTTCAAATAATGGGTGAGCATAATGGTATCATGGTCATCGATGACTATGCTCATCATCCTACCGAGCTGAAAGCCACTCTGCGGGCAGCACGCAGTTATCACCCAGGTAGATTGATAACTGTATTTCAGCCTCACCGCTACAGTCGCACTCGCCAATTGGGCTCCCAACTGGGCGAGGCTCTGCAAAATTGTGACCTGGCGATCATTACCAATATATATGCAGCTGGTGAAGCTCCTATTCCGGGTGTGGATAGCAATATTGTCTTTAACGCAGCTCAGCAGGCTGGGTGTACAGCAGTTTTCATTCCGGAACCGGAGGACGTCATTGCCTATTTAGTTGATATCTGCCGCGCAGGTGATCTCATTATTACTATGGGGGCTGGCGATGTATGGGAAATCGGACCAGCACTTATCAATCGGCTACAACAATCTGTCCCGCAGCCATGAGCTAGCGGAGGTGTTCATTTGGACTGTCTAGTGGTAAGAGGGGCCAAACCACTCAAAGGCCAGGTTAGGATTAGCGGATCCAAGAATTCAACGCTCCCCATAATGGCCGCCAGTTTGCTCTGCTCTGGTGAAGTTATCTTAACGGGCGTACCTGATTTAGAAGACATAAAGGTAATGTCACGTGCTTTGGAGATTTTAGGAGCAAAGGTCAAACGGGAAGACGATGTACTGATAATTAATGGGAGTACAGTTGACAAATTTGAACTTCCCGAAGAGATATCACGCAAAATGCGCGCCTCTAATCTGGTAATGGGAGCTTTGTTATCTAGGTTCCACCATGCCCGGGTAGCTTATCCTGGGGGCTGTGCTATAGGCACTCGACCTATGGATTTGCATCTGAAGGGCTTTCAAAGCATGGGTTTTGCTATTCGAGAAGAGTTTGGCTTTATGGAAGGAGCGGCTTCATCTCTGGGAAGTCAGGAGATATTATTGGACTTTCCCAGTGTTGGGGCTACAGAAAACTTAATGATGGCAGCGGCATTACTCCCTGGTACAACCGTGTTACGCAATGCTGCCCGTGAACCAGAAATAGTTGACTTACAGAACTTTTTAAACCGCATGGGCGCCAGGATCAGAGGAGCGGGATTAGACACCATCCGGATCGAAGGTGTAAATTATCTGGGCAGTGTAGAACACGCAGTCATACCTGACCGGATAGAAGCAGGCACATTTATGGTGGCAGCAGCTATATCCAGAGGAGAAGTGACTATTGAAAACGTAGTGCTGGAACACATTCAGCCTTTAGTATCCAAGTTACGTGAAATAGGAGTAGAAGTACTGACCTCCAATTCCGGCCTCAAAGTAGTAGGGGGAGGTCGCCTTCGCCCCACCGATGTCAAGACTATGCCTTATCCTGGGTTTCCTACTGATATGCAACCTCAGATGATGGCCTTGTTGGCTTCTGTTCGCGGTACCAGTGTACTGGTGGAGACGATTTTTGAAAATCGCTTCCGGCATGTGCAGGAATTACGCAGAATGGGAGCTGATATCAAGGTAGAAGGAAGAGTAGCCATCATAAAGGGCAAAAGTCGCCTTGAGGGAGCTTCGGTGGAGGCTACTGATCTGCGAGCTGGAGCAGCTCTAATTCTGGCAGGTCTGTTTGCGGAAGGAGAAACTCAAATCTATCGGGTGGATCATATCGATCGGGGTTATGACAAAATCCATGCAAAATTTAATAGTATCGGTGCCGACATTACTCGGGGGCCTAGGACCTAAGGGAAGGCCCCCTTGGCCCATCTTTCTGATGCGTTTACAATGAATTTCTGTTATAATCAAGCATACGGATTTCTGGAGATGGGGGATGCTTGCCGATGAATAACACATCTCGCCGATTATTTCGGGCATCCATCTTCTTGCTTTTGATAATTATCTGTGGGTATTTTTTTTCCCACAGTTCTTTCTTTCAAGTGGATACCATTGTCGTTACCGGCAACTCCACAGTCTCACAACAGGAAATTATTGATATGGCCAGGATTGAAAGCGAAATCAAGCTGTTCGAAGCCAATGAGAAGCTCATATCTCAAGCCGTTGAACTACATCCCATGGTTAAACAAGCTCAACTGATTCGCCACCTGCCACGCACCTTAGAGATAACTGTAACCGAGAGGATAATGTGGGCGGTAGTGCCCGTAGCCGACGAGTTTTTAATTATCGATACCGAAGGGGTTTGTATTAATAAAACCCTGCAGTTTCCTAATACAGAAGTGCCGGTGATTACCATTGAACCTGTGCCCCAGCAGATCATTTTGGGACAGGCACTTGAACCGCGGGGGATGGATTTAATTAGCAAGGTATGGGAAGGTCTTTCCGACCGGGAACGAGACCAGGTATCGGATTTTCATTATACCGTTGCTGGTCAGGAATTAATTATTTATACGTTACAAGGTACGGAAATCAAATTTGGAGAAGACGAACGTTTGGATGAAAAATTGTCCACTCTAAGTCAAGTTTTTCAACTGGAGCAGGATTTTATGGAGACAGGTCAGGAAGATCTGATCTATGTAGATATGCGATATAAGGGACAACCCGTTGTCAAAACTACATTTTAGTTTAAGAAGGGTGATAATTCATGCGTAGTAGAGGAGCGCAAATTTCCATAGCCTTGGTTTGCATGATTCTGGGCGTTATGCTAGCTGTTCAATTCAGAACTACGGCCAGCATTGAGGCTAACCAGGGTGATGATAGAGTTTCAGAATTAACGCAAAAGTTACAGACTATAAGCGATGAACGTGATGCTCTGGCAGAAGAGGTTCTATCGTTGCGTTCCAAATTAGCCAACTTTCGTGAGACCGACCAGGCCCTTGCCGATCTGCACCAAGAGGCAACCCAAGCTAATATGGCGGCAGGCCTTTTATCGATAGCTGGCCCAGGAATCATATTAACATTAAACGACAGCCTGCTTAATTTGGGGGCCGTAGACAATGCCAATGCTTATATTATTCATGATAGAGATTTGCTGCTTGTAGTAAATGAAATGAAAGCATCAGGTGCTGAAGCCATCTCTATAAATGGCAAGCGTCTGACCGCTATGTCCGAAATTCGCTGTGCCGGTACTACTATTCTGGTCAACCGAGACATAATTGCGCCTCCTTTTGAAATCAGAGCGGTGGGCAATCCTGATATACTAGAGAGCGGAGTGCTGATGCGAGGTAGCATTCTGGATCAGCTTAAAGCATTAGGGATGCAGGTACATCTCCAAAAGGCTGAGGAAGTGGAGATTCCTGCTTATACGAGTGGTTTTAAGTTTGATTATGGGGCCCCGGTAGAATATAAGGAAAAGGCGGAATAAGGAAATGTGGCTGCTGATTATTTTCGGCTTACTGGTGGGACTACTGATCGGTTTTTCGATTCCGGTACTGTTCCCGGTATTATTTGCTAAGTATATGTCAATTGCAGTTCTGGCAGCCCTGGACTCCGTATTTGGAGGCATTCGCTCTTATATGGAAGATGGTTTTGACAACACAATATTTATCAGCGGATTTGTAGTCAATACCATATTAGCAGCGGGTTTGGCTTATCTGGGTGACCGTCTGGGAGTCGAGCTGTATTTAGCGGCAGTGGTGGTCTTTGGGGCCAGGATTTTCCAGAATTTAGGCATCATTCGTCGTTATCTATTGAAAAAATACTAAACATTTTCCAACTGGGAAAGAGGATTTGTCCCCCTAGTGTTGTATTTTTTAGTAGGACTTCAAGTGAGGGGTGCGTTTACATTAAGAAAAGAAATATCCTAGTTAGCCTGGATATAGGTACGAACTCGATTAAAGCCGGCATGGCAGAAGTCCACGGTCAAGATGCCCATTTATTGGGAGTAACCCAAGTTCCTTCTTTTGGGCTTCGCAAGGGTAGTATCATAGATATTGAAAGTACTGCCAAGTCGATAGACAACAGCTTAAACGAACTAGAACGTCTGACTGGTATAGAAGTTTATGGTGCTTTATTAGGTTTTTCCGGAGCAAGCATTTCAGTGGTGAACAACCACGCGGTTATTGCTGTGGCTAACCCCACCTATGAAATTACTATGGAAGACAAGGAGCGTGTTCTCAATTCTGCCCGCAATTTAGCATTGCCATTAGATAAGGCTATCATACAAATAATCGAACGACAGTATATTGTGGATAATTACGATGGAGTGAAGGATCCGGTAGGTATGGTCGGTAGTCGCTTGGAAGCTGAAGTATCCATAGTTGTAGGAGCTATAGCAGCAATTCAAAACCTGCAGAGAAGCGCTCAACGGATCAACTTACCTATCGACAGCCTTATGTACAATGCCTTGTTAGGGGCAGAATCAGTTTTATCACCTGCCGAGATGGAAATGGGAGTTACTCTGGTTGATATTGGAGGGGGAACTACCGAGGTAACCTATTTCGAAGAGGGCAGTGTTGTACAAACTTCGGTTCTTCCTATGGGTGGAGATTATATTACTAAGGATCTGGCCATTGTTCTGAGGACTTCTATGGAGGAAGCTAATCGAGTCAAGGAAAAATATGGTGTAGCCAGCCCCGATATGGCCAAGAGCGACTTAATGGTAAATGTGCATAACATACAGGGCAAAGATGGCCAGCAGGTATCTCAGCAGGTCATAGCCGAAATAATCTCAGCCCGGGTAATTGAGATGACGGAAATGATTTATGCAGAACTAAAACAATTTGGATGCCTAAACCGCATGCCAGGTGGTATAGTATTAACTGGTGGCGCGGCTGAATTGGTAGGCTTGGTTGATATAATGGAAGAATACACTACTGTTCCGGTGCGGCTGGGTTTACCCGAGAACATGAAGGGGCTCCCAACCGATTTTAACCGCCCTCAAAACGCTGTAGTCATAGGAGGGATTCTTTATTCAGCCCGGCAGGGAGCCATAAAACATGAGGATACACCGCGTTTTATGGGTATGGTTGACCGGATAACATATTGGTTTAAAGAATTATTTCGGTAAGGCAGGGGAGGTTTTGCAATGCCGTTGGATTTCGATGTTGAGATGCAGCAATATGCAAATATTAAAGTAATTGGAGTTGGAGGCGGAGGAAACAACGCGATCAACCGAATGATCGAGGCTGGTCTAAAAGGGGTTGAGTTTATTGCTGTCAACACAGATGCTCAAGCTCTGTATCTATCCAAAGCGGACACCAAGATTCAACTAGGAGAGAAACTGACCAAAGGTTTGGGCGCTGGTGCCGATCCCGAAATTGGCATGAAGGCGGCTGAGGAATCTAACGAGGAGATAAAACGAGCTCTTATGGGATCTGATATGGTTTTTGTCACTGCTGGAATGGGTGGCGGAACCGGTACAGGAGGCGCTCCTATTATTGCCCGCATAGCCAAGGAGTCAGGGGCTTTAACGGTGGGAGTAGTCACCAAGCCTTTCTCTTTTGAAGGTCGTAAGCGCAACAATCAAGCGGAACGCGGGACGCAATCTCTGCGGGAACAGGTGGATAGTTTGATTACTATTCCCAATGACCGCCTTTTGCAGGTAGTAGACAAGCATACTAACTTTAATGATGCCTTTAAGATAGCCGATGATATACTCCGTCAGGGGGTACAGGGGATTTCTGATTTAATTGCCGTACCGGGTGTAATTAATTGTGACTTTGCTGATGTACAAACCGTTATGCAGAATACCGGCTCAGCTCTGATGGGTATTGGCAATGCCGCGGGTGAAAACCGTGCCGCAGAAGCAGCTCGTATGGCCATTTCCAGTCCTCTGCTGGAGACATCCATTGATGGCGCTAAGGGAGTGCTCTTCAATATCAGTGGTGGCAATGATCTCACTCTGTTCGAAATCAATGAAGCAGCCGAAATTATTCATCAAGCTGCCGATGCTGAAGCCAATATTATTTTTGGTGCCAATATCGATGAAGATCTTAATGATGAGGTTAGGGTAACCGTGATTGCCACCGGATTTTCAGTGGCGTCGCCCTCTATTTCCGAAACCTCACGCTCCAGGCTTATTGACCCTCCTACTTCATTCCTGGATAAGAATGACCTGGAGATTCCTCCTTTCCTGAGAAGAAAATAGCTTAATATCAACGAACCGGGATGAATTTCCCGGTTCTTTTTCTTTTCTGGCTGATTATTGTGAGGATCACTTGGTTAAAGCAACAAATTCCCGTCTTAACCATTGGTATAATGTGGAATACATTATAATTTTTCAATCGGCATAAGCATTAATTAGCGTAAATTTGACCGCTGGAAAGGTAGCAGGTGCTGAAAATATGGGGTCAAGAGTGTACGCAGATATCACCTTTCTCTTGAATTTCATTATGGACTTCTTGATCCTCTGGGTAACTGCTCGCTTAACGGGAGTCCCTATTGCCTATCTTCGCATAGGAACAGCAGCTTTGCTGGGGGCAGTTTATGCGGTTGGATATTTATTCCCAGAGCTGTCAGCGGCCTATTCCTTACCCATGAAAATTCTATTCTCGATATTTATGGTGGTCATTGCCATATGGCCGCGTACCTGGCAGGACCTTAAGAAAAGCTTGCTGCTGTTCTATGGCATCAATTTTTTGGTGGCAGGAGCTAGTATAGGATTCTCCTATTTAGCCCAGTCATCTAACCAGGTTGATTTTTCACACTGGTGGTGGTTATTAGCAGGAGTTAGTTGCGCCTTGTTTATAGGAATATTCGGGAAAAACTGGCTGGCCAATCGAATTGTACCGCAATTGCTGAAGTTTCCAGTGCAGTTGACATTTGATCGCTACCGATGTTCTGGTCAGGGTTTTGTTGACACCGGCAATGGTCTGCGAGATCCTCTGACCAATCGGCCGGTGATCATAGCTGAATACCAGCTGTTAAAGGACTGTCTGCCTACCGATTTTCAGAATGCCTTAGAGGATAGCCAGACTCAGGAAGAGATGCTGGATAAACTTAGCCAAAGTAGTTGGGCTAACCGTTTGCGATTGATCCCATTTAACTCTATTGGTAAGAAAAATGGACTTCTAGTCGGGATCCGTGCCGATGAGATCAAGGTTGCCTTGGGCCAACAAGATATTGAACATAGCAATATGGTAATCGGTATATACCAGGATAGGCTCAGTCCGGAGGAACGATACCAGCTCTTAATACCCTGTGAAATTTTAGAGAATGGATAGGGGAGGGTCAATAATGAAATGGTGGTCAACTTGGAAACTGCGATGGTATGTTTTGCGCTGGCTGTTGAGACGCGGACAGCCAAAGTTTATTCATTACATCGGATCTACGGAGGTTTTACCTCCCCCTCTGAAAGAGCATGAGGAGTCTGATTTAATTACCCGTTTAGATCAGGGCGATATGGCAGTAAAGGCCAAGTTAATAGAACACAATCTCCGCTTGGTGGTTTACATAGCTAAAAAGTTTGAAAATACCGGTATAAATATCGAAGACTTGGTTTCGATCGGCACCATTGGATTGATCAAAGCAGTAAACACTTTTGAACCTAAGAAGAATATCAAATTAGCCACCTATGGCTCCCGCTGCATTGAAAATGAAATACTGATGTATTTACGTCGGAACTTAAAAAATAGGGTAGAAGTGTCCCTAGATGAACCCCTCAATGTGGATTGGGATGGCAATGAATTACTACTTTCTGATGTTTTGGGAACCGAGAGTGACATGATTTATAAAAAAATAGAAAGTGATGTTGAAAAGCATCTGCTTTGGCAGGCTATGCACAAACTGAACGCCCGGGAAAGAATCATAATCAAACTAAGGTTTGGCCTGGAGGACGGACTGGAAAAGACCCAAAAGGAAGTTGCTGATACCCTGGGAATATCTCAGTCTTATATATCCCGTCTAGAAAAGCGCATCTTAAAGCGCCTGCAGCGGGAAATAAGGAAAATTGAATAGATTTTTTTATTATCCAGTGATTAGGTAAGCAGCAAATCGGTTTGGCCAAGTACAGGGCTAAGCCGATTTTCTTATGTATAAACAAACCCATAACTCCGAATAATTCCAGCGGCTAGCGAGAATACTTCTACCAACACCCTATCGAATTATTGATCCAAAACTGAAGGGGAAGGAGCAGGCTGCTTTGATCAACAAAGTTGAAATCTGTGGAGTAAATACTTCTAAACTTCCCGTGTTAAAGAATGAAGAAATGCGGATCCTTTTCAAAGCTATGCAGTCAGGTGAATATTCAGCCCGAGAACAGTTGATTCAGGGTAATCTACGGTTGGTACTCAGCGTTATTCAAAGGTTTAGCAATAGAGGCGAATATGTCGATGATCTTTTTCAGGTAGGCTGTATTGGCTTGATCAAAGCCATAGATAACTTCGATTTGAGCCAAAATGTACGTTTTTCAACCTATGCGGTGCCTATGATCATAGGGGAAATTAGGCGTTATCTGCGTGATAACAATGCGGTAAGAGTATCGCGTTCTCTGCGCGATATTGCCTATAAAGCCCTGCAAATCAGGGAGAGACTGGTCTCTGCACAGGCCTCCGAACCTACCATCGCCCAAATTGCCGAAGAACTGCAGGTGCCCCGTGAGGAGGTCGTATTTGCCCTGGATGCTATTCAGGATCCGGTGTCACTATTTGAACCAATTTATAATGATGGGGGCGATCCCATCCTGGTAATGGATCAGATCAGCGACGACCGCAGTAGTGATGAACTATGGCTGGAGGAAATAGCCATAAAGGAAGCTATGAAAAAGCTTAATACCCGAGAAAAACATATTGTATCCCTGCGTTTTTTCCAAGGCAAAACCCAGATGGAAGTTGCCGATGAAATCGGTATATCACAAGCGCAGGTGTCACGGTTGGAAAAAGCCGCCTTAAAACAATTACGTAAATTCATTTAGCAAAAGGGGGAAGGAAGTGTGCACAAAAACCTTTTAGTGGTCTTCCTAATAGGTGTGATTCTGGCTTTGCTCCTTCCTCTCACGGGACAGTATACCGCCAGTGAATTAGCCTTCACCTACGATAACCTGGTGCAGCTTAGCCTGGGAGCTAAATAGTTGTTACTGCACTATACAAAACCGAACCCACGGGGCGATGTGGGCATCGTTCCTTACTCTCCTACTGGGAATCCCTAACCAACACGGGGTCCAACTATCGTCAAAAAAGGTGTTTTGCTTTAAGCGGACACCTTTTTTTGTTAAAATGGGGGCGGATGGGAGGTAATACCATGTACCAGGATGAGGTGTTTTTGCAGTGGGCTGGTAAAAGAAAACCACATTGGGATTCAGGTGACTGCGAGATACTGCAGACAACCTGGCCCCATCCCAACCAGACACTTACTCTTGCCCATCAATCTCGGTCAGAAATCAGCAATCAACTCTTAATAGGGACTGACCATCAAGTAATGGCCTGGTTACTTGACAACGGCTATCAGCAAAGCTTTGACTGCATATACCTGGATCCTCCTTACTTAAGCGACAAAAAATACTACGCTCAGTTAAAAATTGAGACCGATAGTGGAGTCCAGTCTATAAAACAGCAGGTGTTTCATGATGATGGCTACCGTGATCAATCCGTCTATTTACAGCATCTTTATCAAACCGCATCTATGGCCAGAGAGCTCTTGTCAGAGCAGGGTAGTATATTTGCTCACTTGGACTGGCACTCATCTCATTATGTGAAGGTGCTGCTGGATGAGATCTTCACACCCCACCGCTTTATAAATGAGATAGTCTGGTGCTATGGAGGCGGTAGCGGGACAAGGAGTCATTTTCACCGTAAGCATGATGTTATTCTCTGGTATAGTCGAGGAGCGGATTATATTTTTAATCCCCAGTACCGACCATACTCACCCGGCACATTACAAAGAGGTTTAACCAAGGTGAAAGGTGACCGCTATAAATTGGACAGCCGAGGTGCCCTGCTGCAAGATTGGTGGAGTGATATACCCAAAATTTTGAGTCCAACGGCCGCGAACAATTGGAAATTCCCCACCCAAAAGCCAGTGGAACTGTTGGAACGTATTATCCAGAGCGCTACGCTGGAAAGCTCTCTGGTAGGGGACTTTTATGCTGGATCCGGTACTACTTCTGAAGCCTGTGAAAGGTTAGGGCGACCATGGGTAATTAGTGACAATAATATTTACGCTATTCAAACCAGTGCCCACCGACTAGTCAGGAACAACAGCAGCCCCTTTATCATGGGCACGCTAGATTCCCAGCCTGAAGCAAAGGGCAAGTTATTGGTTACAACTGAAATTATGCCGCAATTGTTTGGTAATGAATTCTCAGTGACTTTGCAGTCTTATCAACCAGATGACAGCCGAGCAGCCAGTTTGTCGTGGATAGATTTTTGGGAACTGGGGTGGTTGGATGAGAACAGATTTATTTCTATGGTGCAAGCCATACCAGTAAAACGTGGACAAGATACACCGCTAAGCCTCACCTTTAGAATTGATAATACTCAATCGACTCAATTGAATAACCTGGCTGTACAGGCCTGGGATATCCAAGGAGGGCTGGTAAGGCAACCTCTGCTATGGCCTGATCAGCCATGACCTCCTTTGGAAACCCGAGACAACACTTATCTGCGAATGCGATGTTGTTCTACCAGACGATGAATGTCAGTCTCTTTATCATCTCCATAAGGAAGCCACATGTCTTCGAATACGTTCTCATCCAGCACATCTTCTCGGTGCAGAGAACTGCGTAGACGGCTGCGGAAAGAAGATAAAGGTTCGGAAGTAAAGATACGCATTTTTCTCCCCCTTGCATTTTTTCTACTGGCGCTGCATTCTGCGTCCCAGCAAATAGACTCCTGTAATAGCCACAGCATGTAGAGCCCACCATCCTGGTTCCATCATACTGAAAGTACCTGGGTCGACCTTATCTTGATGCATTATTCTTTTGCTCAAAGAATTCTTATGATCCATGACGCCCATCAGAGTAGAAAACAATCCTATCACTCCCTTTTTTGTTCTTCAATCTTATTCTCCCCGCTGACCAGTATATTAAGATAAGTAAATAATGTAACCATCTGCATTATTCGGAAATAAAATTATAGCTTTTAAGGAAAAAACAGGAAAAAGTCTTGCTTTGCTAAACTATTTATGGTATCAATGGCGTTAGAGTTTTAACTGTCCTAAAAGGCGGGGAGATATGCATGGAACGATGGGAAAAGGCAGCCCTATGTGAAATTAATTCTCTCAATGGAGTGGGCAGAAGTACGTTGTGGAAAGGGCTTAACGAGTGCGGTAGTTTCTTGAGTCTTTACCAGGCTAATGAAGCCGTACTGCGTCGCATAATGCCCGGTGAAGCTGTTACAGGCTTGCTTAACTTGCGCCGCTCCAAGCTATCCTGTGATAGCCTGGAACGCTTGGAAGCACAAGGGTTTGAGGTTTTAACCATACTTGATCAGACTTATCCTTATTATCTGAAGAAGATTCCTGATCCGCCTTTTGTTCTATACTGTGCTGGCAACCCCGATTTATTCACAGGCTTTAGTCTGGCCATTGTTGGTTCCAGAAATGCTTCGCGCTATGGCCGAACCGTTGCTCGGCAACTGGGTGAGGAGTTAGCTGAATATGGAGTAATAGTTATCAGCGGCATGGCGCGCGGTATCGATACTGAAGCCCATATGGGAGCACTCAATAACGGAACCACCATAGCTGTTTTGGGAAGCGGCTTGAATGTAGTCTATCCCCGAGAAAACCAAGCCTTGTACGAACGTATAAGAACGCATGGGTTGGTGATAAGTGAATTTCCCCTTGACTCACCACCTGATCCCAAACATTTTCCCATGCGCAATCGTATCATATCTGGGTTAAGCCGAGGTGTGATCGTCGTGGAAGCCCGGGAAAAAAGCGGTGCACTTATTACTGCAGACATGGCCTTGGAACAGAACCGGGATGTTATGGCCGTACCAGGACCGGTGACTACCAAGAACAGTATAGGTACTAATCGTTTGATCCAGCAGGGGGCTAAACTAATTATTGATACCCAGGATATAATATACGAATATCCTGATTTTGATTGGCAGAAATCGGCCAATTCCATAGTTGTAGAAGGGGTGCTATTTACTGAGCAGGACAGTGAAGAAGCGGAGATTTTACAATTGATCGAATTAGACGGCATTCACTTTGATGAACTGCTGCAGCGAACTAACCTGGACCATGGTACCTTGAGCTCTTTGCTGTTAAAACTTGAACTGAAGGGGATAGTGACTTCGACCCCGGGTAATTACTATGTTAAGATACGATAGTATAAAACATACATAATATCTATGGAGAGGTGATCTGGTTGGCAGATACTACGCTGGTAATTGTTGAGTCAGCAGCCAAAGCTAAAACACTAAGCAAATTTTTGGGTAAGAGTTATCGAGTGAAAGCATCGGTTGGACATATTAAGGATTTGCCTAAAAGCAAACTGGGAATAGATGTGGATAATGATTTTGAACCACAGTATATTACCATTCGCGGTAAAGGGGATTTGCTGAAGGATATCAAGGACGAAGCCCAGAAAGCCAAACGAGTGCTACTGGCAACTGACCCGGATCGCGAGGGAGAAGCTATCGCCTGGCATCTGCAAAATGCAATGCGCATTCCCGCCAACGCTAAGTGCCGAGTGGAATTTAATGAAATAACCAAGGATGCTGTTAAGAATGCTATCAAGAAACCTCGTCCCGTTGATGTAGATAGAGTAAATGCTCAACAAGCCCGACGGGTGCTGGATAGACTGGTCGGATACAAATTGAGTCCTTTACTGTGGAGCAAAGTGCGCAAAGGGTTGAGTGCCGGACGAGTGCAGTCAGTAGTTGTTCGGTTGATATGTGAACGTGAAGAAGAAATACGTCAGTTTGTACCCGAGGAGTATTGGAGCATCGAGGCGCTTTTACAAACCAGTAAAAAGGCCAGCTTTACGGCCAGACTGGTGGGTTACGATAATAAAAAAATAATGATTGCCAATGAAGATGAAAAAAACCGTATTGTGGCTGACTTAGCGAGTTATGATTTTATCGTCGCTGCTATTGAGCAGAAGGAAAAGCGCAAGAAGCCGAATCCACCCTTTATTACCAGCACCCTACAGCAGGAAAGCTCTAAGCGATTAAACTTTTTCAGCCAGCGGACCATGCGGGTAGCCCAGGATCTATACGAAGGATTAGAGATGGGCAAAGAGGGAACTGTAGGTCTTATCACTTACCTGAGAACTGATTCTACCCGAGTAGCCGCGACGGCTCAGGAAGAAGCTGCTGGCTTTATTAGGGAGCAATATGGCCAAGAATATGTTCCATCTCAACCCAACCAGTATAAAAGCCGCAAGTCGGCGCAGGATGCCCATGAGGCCATTCGTCCGACCTCAGTTTATAGAACTCCCGAATCGGTAAAGTCATTTTTGTCTCGGGATCAACATCGGCTTTACAAGCTGATATGGGAGCGCTTTGTCAGTAGCCAGATGACATCTGCTGTCTATGACACAATTTCGGTTGATACTAAAGCGGGAGCTTATCTATGGAGATCTACATCTTCACAGCTAAAATTCGCCGGTTATAAAAAAGTGTACAACGATCAGGAAGAGGAGGAGAATAAAAACACCATACCGCCCCTTAAACCAGATGAAAAACTCTTTTTGCAGAGTTTAGAACCTGAGCAGCACTTTACTCAACCGCCACCTCGCTTTACAGAAGCCAGTCTGGTAAAACTACTGGAAGAGAAGAACATTGGCCGACCTAGTACCTATGCGCCTATCATAGATACCATTCTTAAGCGGCATTATGTAGAACGTGCGAACAAACAATTTGTACCTACTGAACTCGGTTTTATCGTGGTGGATCTGCTCAAGGAGAATTTCAATAACATTATAGAAGTAGAATTCACCGCTGGGTTGGAAGAAGACCTGGATCTGATAGAAGATGGACAGATGGACTGGCGGAAGGTAATAAGAGAGTTTTACCAACCATTTGCCCAAGACCTGGAAAAAGCTCAACAGCTGATCGAAAAGGTAGAAATCAAAGATGAAGAAGCTGGCAAAGACTGTCCCCAATGTGGGCGGCCCCTGCTTATTAAATACGGACGTTTTGGAAAGTTTTTGGCTTGCTCGGGATTTCCCGAGTGCCGGCACACGGAGTCTATTAATGAAGATACCGGCGTAAAATGCTTTCAGTGTGGGGGGGCCATTATTGCCCTGAAATCCAAAAAAGGACGGAGATTCTACGGTTGCAGTAATTACCCGGATTGTTCATTTCGTTCCTGGAATAAACCTACCGGCGAAAAATGTCCCCATTGCGGAGATGCCATGGTAGAGAAAAATGACCGTAACCATGGGGTGCAGATCATATGTCAAAACAGCGAATGTAAGCATCGTCAGGAAGTGAGTGTTTAATTGGCAGTTGTCAACGTTATTGGCGGCGGCCTGGCGGGCTGTGAAGCTGCCTACTATATTGCTAACCAGGGTATCAAGGTCAAACTTTGGGAGATGCGACCTAATGAGACTACTCCGGTACATCGGACTCCATACTTGGCGGAATTAGTCTGTAGCAACTCGCTTAAATCGGAACAGGAACATACTGCCCAAGGTCTGCTTAAAGCTGAAATGAGAACCCTGGGTTCCGTGTTACTGCGGTGTGCTGAACAAACCAGAGTGCCGGCTGGCAGCGCCCTAGCGGTCGATCGTGATTTGTTTGCTGAAAGAGTTACCAGTCTGTTAGAGAGCAATGCTCACATTGAAATTATCCGTCAAGAAATGGTAGATATCCCTAAAGACCAACTGGTCATCATTGCTACCGGACCACTTACCTCCCCACGACTGTGGCAGAATTTATATGAACTGACCGATACTAATAACCTGTTTTTCTATGATGCGGTAGCTCCCAGTGTAACTGCGGCCAGTCTGGATATGAGCAAGATTTACCGGGCCTCGCGTTATGGAAAGGGCACTGATGATTACCTTAACTGCCCCTTGACCAAAGAAGAATATGAATCATTTTATACAGCCATGGTTGAAGCTGATGTAGCCGAGGGTCACAGTATAGACCGAGGCCTGTTTTTTAATGCCTGTATGCCGGTGGAGGTTATAGCCCGACGGGGAGTTGACACCCTGCGCTACGGGCCGATGCGCCCGGTGGGTCTAAACAATCCCAATGACAATTCCCGACCCTATGCAGTAGTGCAATTGCGCCAGGAAGACAAGGACGGCAGAATCTTTGGATTGGTAGGATTTCAGACCCGCCTCAAATGGGGGGAGCAGGATAGGATCTTCCGAATGATACCGGGGTTGACTAAGGCTGAATTCGTACGCTACGGAGTAATGCATCGCAACAGCTATATTAATAGCCCACAGTTATTGCATCCTACCCTGCAGTTGAAAAGTAATCCCCAACTGTTCTTTGCTGGTCAGATCACCGGGGTAGAAGGTTATATGGAATCGGCTGCCACCGGAATAATCGCTGGAATTAACGTCGCCCGCATCTGCCGACAAGAACAACCGATCATACCAGGTGAAAATACTATGATAGGCGCCTTACTTCGATTTATTTCTACAGCCAATAGTGTTAACTTCCAACCTATAAATGCAAATTTTGGTTTATTGCCCGAACTGGTTCCTGCCGTGAAGAATCGCCAGAAACGCTACCAGGGATATGTCGAGCGAGCTATGCTGCAGACGAAGGAATATTCAGAATTGTTGCGGCGGTAGTTGAAAAATTGTCAGACATATGCTAGGATGGGCTTCATAGGCAGAAGGTAGAGGCGATGATATGCTATTTCAACATGTGGAAGGATTTCTTGACTATCTTCGAGTTGAGAAAAGTGCATCAGCATTAACCCTAATAAGTTATCGAACCGACCTGGGGCAGTTTTCGTCATTTCTAGCCCGACAGTATTCTGTCTCTCACCAAGATATTACCGCCGAATTATTGAACCATAAATCAGTACGTGAGTATTTAGCGCAACTGCAGGAAAAGGGCATGAGCCGCTCTACTATGGCACGAAAATTAGCGGCTCTGCGTTCGTTTGTGCGTTACTTGTGCCGGGAGAATATTCTTCAAAATAATCCTATCGCGGCTGTATCCACCCCCAAGCAGGATAAGCGACTTCCCAAGTTTCTTTACCCTTTGGAGATTCAAATACTAATGGATGCCCCGGACACTTCTAAACCACTCGGGTTAAGAGATAAAGCTATACTGGAAACCCTTTATGCAGCCGGTTTGCGGGTCAGTGAGCTGGTCGGCTTAAAATTGAACGATGTGTATTTTGATGAAGAACTGATCAAAGTATATGGTAAGGGGAGTAAAGAGCGTATCGTTCCCCTAGGGAGCAAGGCGCTACTCAGCCTGAGCAATTATCTTCAAAAGGGACGCCCTCTCCTGGAGAAAGGGAAGCAAGAAGCCTTATTCTTGAGCAGATTAGGCACGCAACTGTCAGATAGAAGTATCCGTAATATCATAAACAAATATGTGGAGGAAGCCGCCTTACAGCAGAAGGTAAGTCCTCATACCTTGAGACATTCATTTGCTACTCATCTACTCAATAGTGGTGCGGATTTACGTTCCGTGCAAGAACTGTTAGGGCACGTGAAGCTATCTACTACTCAGATATACACACACATTACCACAGAAAATATTCAACAAGTTTACCATGAAACCCACCCGCGGAGGTAAAGTTATATGTTTCAGGCAACTACCATTGTAGCAGTCCGTAAAGGTACTCAAACTGCCATTGCTGGAGACGGACAGGTCACTATGGGTCAAAATACCGTTATGAAGCATCATGCCAATAAGATCAAGAAGCTGGCTGACGGCAATGTAATTGTAGGTTTTGCCGGCGCAGTGGCCGATGCTTTTACTTTGTTTGCTAAGTTTGAAGAAAAACTAAAACAGGCTAATGGCAACCTTACCAAGGCGGCCGTGGATGTTGCTCGAGAATGGAGAACTGACCGGGTGCTTCGAAATCTGGAGGCTTTGCTGTTGGTAGCTGACCGCGAAAAAATGTTTATTATTTCCGGTACTGGTGAGGTAATTGAACCAGATGACGGAATAGCGGCAATCGGTTCGGGCGGATCATATGCTATGGCGGCGGCACGCGCTCTATCCCGCCATACTGATTTGGAGGCCGCTGCTATTGTGAGGGAAGCTCTTCTGATTGCCTCGGAAATCTGTATTTATACTAATGATGAGATAACAGTACAAGTGATTGATCAATAAGAAGGAAAGGAAGACGGAAGTGCAACCTTTGGATATGACCCCCCGTGAAATCGTCCAGGAACTCGACAAACATATTGTTGGTCAAAATACGGCTAAAAAAGCTGTCGCTATCGCCTTGCGCAACCGTCATCGCCGCAAGATGCTTAGCGAGGAACTGAGAGAGGAAGTCTATCCTAAAAACATAATTATGATTGGGTCAACCGGAGTGGGTAAAACTGAAATTGCCCGCCGCTTGGCTCGTTTGGTGAAAGCACCTTTTATAAAGGTAGAAGCATCTAAATTTACTGAAGTTGGTTATGTAGGACGAGACGTTGATTCGATGGTGAGAGATCTCGTGCAGACTTCGATACGTATGGTGAAAAGTGACAAATACGAGGAGGTGGAAGACAAGGCAAAAGAGCTGGCAGAGGAGCGCATAGTTGATTGCATATTGCCCCTACCCAGACCAAAAAGCCGCGCTTCTAAAAACCCGTTTGAATTTCTCTTGGGGGGAATGAGCGAACCGAGTGACAGTGATGACAGTTTGGACGCGCGTGTTCACGAAGCCGAGCAGAAGCGTCAGATTATTCGTCAAAAATTGTCTCGCATGGAATTGGAGCAGGAAATCATAGAAATCGAAGTGGAAGAAAACAACGCGTCGTTTATGGAGGTTTTCTCTGGCTCTGGGGTTGAAGAAATGGGCATAAATCTGCAGGATATGTTTGGGAACTTAATTCCCAAGAAACGCAAAAAGCGACGGGTAACGGTCGAGGAAGCCAAAAAAGTATTTACCCACGAAGAAGCTCAACGATTACTGGATATGGATGAGGTTCACCGTGAGGCTATTAAAAGAGCGGAACAGGACGGCATCATATTCCTCGATGAAATTGATAAAATTGCCAGCAGGGACAGTGGTTATGGGCCCGATGTCTCTCGGGGAGGCGTGCAGAGAGACATTCTACCTATTGTGGAGGGTTCAACTATAGTCACCAAATATGGGCCAGTAAAAACGGATCATATACTTTTTATTGCTGCCGGGGCTTTTCATGTCAGCAAACCCTCTGATTTGATACCTGAACTGCAGGGCCGATTTCCCATTCGGGTGGAGTTGGAAAGTTTGACCCGTGAAGATCTACGCCGAATATTTATTGAGCCCCATAATTCTTTGGTTAAGCAGTATGTTGCTCTGCTAGAGACCGAAAAAGTGCATATTTCTTTCACTGACGAAGCCATTGACTATATTGCGGATATGGCTTATGAAGTTAACGTCAAAACCGAGAATATTGGTGCCAGAAGGCTGTACACCATTATAGAAAAGGTATTGGAAGACTTGCTTTTCGATGCTCCCGACCATGCACAGGAAACCATTATAATAGACAAAACATACGTAGGCGAGCGTCTGAAGAAGATTGTTGAAGATGAGGATCTCAGCAGATACATCTTGTAGGAGGTTTATCAAAGTGCAGAAAACAATATTACAGAAGTCAAGAGCTATTAATAAGATTTTACAGAAGATTGCGGGTTATCCCGTAGATTTCTTTGAGATGGCAGAAGTATTGGCCAGTAACTTGGAGTGTAGCGTTTTTATTGTAGGACGTCGGGGCGGAATCGGCGGCTATGCCTTTCACGAAGGGGCTACTTGTGGAGAAATTGAACACTTGACGAGCCATGCGGAACGCTTTCCCGAGAGTTTTAATCAAGAATTTATGAACCTGTATGAAACCAGAGCCAATTTTGTTTTGGAAGAAGGCCGCCGCTGTGTTTTTAATCCGGATAATGTTGATTGTGACTGTTCCAAGCGAATCTGGTCCATAACTCCTGTTTTTGGAGGGGGGCGCCGCATAGGCACCTTGATAATGATGCGTGAGGATCATGAATTTGGTGATGAAGATATTGTTTTGGCCGAGTACGGAGCTATTGTAGTAGCTAACGAGATAATGCGTATGCGGGCCGAACGCGTTGAGGAAGAAGCACGTAAGAAGGCTTCCGTACAAATTGCCCTGGCTACTTTATCCTATTCGGAAAGAGAAGCCATAGAACATATTATGGCTGAATTGAGCGGTCAAGAAGGTTTACTTGTGGCCAGCCGGATTGCTGATAAAGTCGGCATAACCCGTTCAGTTATCGTCAGTGCTTTGCGTAAGTTTGAAAGTGCTGGGGTTATTGAGTCTCGTTCGTTAGGGATGAAAGGCACCTACATAAAGGTGCTTAATGATTATCTATTTGATGAACTGAAACGCGACTAGGGAGGTTACCGCAAACCGATTTGTAAGTAATTTGTAAAAAATGGCTAGCCTGTTTTGTAGGGCTAGTCATTAATTTTTGAAAAAATAGGCCTTTTGTAGTCATGTTTTTTGTACATAGCAGGATTTCTAGGCAATAAAGTCGAAGAAAAGTCCAGGAGGTGAATGGATATGTTTGGTAAAATATTTAACTCACCAACCCAGACGCTACTTGCCAACGCTTTGGATGGATCCGCACTTCGCAATGAAGTTACGGCCAACAACATTGCTAATGCCAGTACGCCCGACTTTAAGCGAAGTGAGGTCGTGTTTGAGGAACAGCTACGCCAATTAGGAGTTGAGCAAAAACAGCCCACCCCACTTAGAGTAACTGATCCTCGGCATATTCAAGTGGGCAGATCTCAAAGAGAATTTAGACCTGAGACACATCAGCTAAATGATGTGAGTTATCGCAACGATGATAATAATGTGGATATAGATGTTGAAACGGCTAAAATGATTAAAAACAAACTCTATTATGATGCCATGGGTAATAGTATGACTCAGGAGATCCGTCTGCTGAGATTGGCAATTACAGGGAGGAGTTAGTCATGCCTTTTTTGTCCAGTCTGGATATTAGCGCTTCTGGTCTTTCGGCACAACGCTTGCGCATGGATACTATCGCCAATAACATGGCTAATGCTGAGACCACCAGAAATAGCAATGGAACAGGACCATTTCGCCGCCAAGTAGTAGTATTTGAGGCTCGCTCCGCTCAGCCTGCCAGTAAGTTCAAGAATATTATGCAGGCTAGAATTAACCAACAGGTGGGGAATGGAGTACGTGTCAAAGAAATCCGAGAGCTAAATGAAACCGAAGCTCCTTATCGCCTTGTTTACGAACCATCGCACCCTGATGCAGACGAACAGGGGTATGTCAATTATCCTAATGTGAATATTGTAGAGGAAATGATCAATATGATCTCAGCTACTCGCGCTTATGAAGCCAATGCCAAGGTCATAGAATCTACCAAATCGATGGCGGCAAGTGCCTTACAAATTGGACGTTAAGGGAGGCAGTTAAATGCGACTGGAACTATTAGGGACGAGCTTTGTTCCCCAAAATCTCCCCGAGCAAAACAACTCCCGGGTATCTTCGGGTAGCTTTATTGGATATCTGAATGATGCTTTACAGGATGTAGATCAATTACAAGTGGAGGCTTCCGCTGGGGCCGAGAAACTGGCCCTGGGGGATGAAGAGTATCTTCATAGTACAGTACTAGCTTACGAGAAGGCTAGCTTAGCTCTTCAGCTCACTTTAGAAATTCGTAATCGAATTATCGAAGCTTATCAAGAGATCATGCGGATCCAAATGTGATTTCTAAATTGATTGTTGAGGAGTAAGCTACATGGAAAACCTAGTTACCAATCTTAAGCAGTTGTGGACAAATATTAAGGAGTATTGGAGTAAACTAACCCTGAACCAGAAGGTGATCGGATCAGGGGGAGTGCTAATTGTTGCCATAATCATAATAGTAATGCTCTTAAACATATCTCCTTCACAACCCATGGAAGTTTTGTATAGTGATCTAACCCCCAAAGATGCTGCTGCTATCATTGAAAAACTGGATGAAGAGCGAATAACCTACCAATTGGAAAACGAAGGCACCACGGTTTTAGTACCGTCTGATAGTAAATACACTACCCGCTTAAAACTTGCTGCTGAGAACTTACCCCAGGGCCAAGCTGGTCTAGAACTATTTCGGGAAACTAGTTTTGGCGAAACCCAAATGGATAAAAAGGTGAAATACCAGGAAGCTCTGCAGGGAGAATTAGCCAGAACTATTCAATCCTTAGACAAAGTTAGAGCTGCCAATGTGATGCTTGCTATGCCCGAAGATACCCTTTTCTCGGATAACGAAACGCCTACCAAAGCATCGGTAGTAATCCGTACTGAGGATAATCAGGTCTTGACTTCCCGCGAGGTACAGGGAATCATTAATCTGGTTGCCAACAGTGTGGAAGACCTGACTACGGAGAATGTAGTTATTGTTGATCAATATGGCAATATGGTATCAGACAATATGCTGCTAGATGATCAAAACATGACTAGTCAGGTTCAGGCTCAAATGCTGATGAAGCGATCCTTTGAAAAGGAGAAAGAGAAAGCTATCCAGACTATGCTGGATAAAACTCTGGGACAGGATAACTCCGTGGTGCGAGTGCATGCGGATCTTATTTTTGACAACCGGGAACAGCGGGATGAACGCTACTTCCATGATGAAGACGGGCCATTTGTACGCAGTCAGTCCACCACCGAGGAAGCCAGCACCCAGACCAATGCCAATACGGTTGCGATTCCAGGTACCGATACAAATATTCCCGAGTATTTGGAAGTCGACCCCACCCAGGGAGAGTCTACCTATGAAAGGGAGACCAGTGATACCAATTATGAGATCAACCGCACCGAAACAGTAACCCAGTTTGCCAAGGGCGATCTTGACTATAACAATTTAACTGTCTCGGTTTTGGTTAACCGTTCCTCTCCTCAACAAGAAACCTTGGGTGATACAGAAGAGGAGCGCATCGATAGAATTCGTTCTATTGTAGCTAGCGCGACTGGACTTAAGGCGAATAACAATGACGGGATCAACTTGGAAGATCACGTTTCGGTAGCCCTGATTGATTTCTATACTGAACCACAGCCTGAACCAGGATCGCAATCCGCCATCAACCAATTACTGCAATCACCGATTACTCCGATACTGATTGCTGTCTTAGCCCTACTGTTATTGGTGGTAATCGTACTCTTGCTGCGTAAACGTTCAACAATCGATGAAATAGAAGAACATGACTCAGAGTTTGAAACCGTGGCCGAAGAAGAATTGCGCTTAGAGGATCTGATTGACAAGAAGCTGACACCAGAAGATAGAGAGAGACAGCGCATTCGCCAGGAAGTGGAAAAATTAATTGAGCAAAACCCGCAAGATGCTGCTCAAGTATTACGGGCCTGGTTATCAGAGGATACGAGGTGATTTGAGATATGGCAGTAACTAGTAGAAAGGCTCTAAGTGGTCGACAAAAAGCCGCTAACTTCTTAATATTTCTGGGCCCAGAGAAATCAGCCCTGTTGTTCCAGCATATGAACGAAGAAGAAATCGAACAGATAACTCTGGAAATCGCCAACATTCGGACGGTTGCCAATGAGAATATGGACGATATATATCGGGAGTTCTTTGAAATGTGCTTGGCCAGTCAGTATATTGGTCAAGGTGGTATTTCTTATGCTAAAGAGGTGCTGGAAAGGGCTTATGGTGCCGATAAAACAGTAGAGATAATCAGCCGCATATCAGCTTCGTTGCAGGTGCGACCTTTTGACTTTATGCGTAAGACCGAAGCCGGGCAGTTGCTCAATTTTATTCAGTCAGAACACCCCCAGACTATTGCATTGATTTTGGCTTATCTCGATGCCGACAAGGCGGCTATGATTATTTCATCACTTCCGACCGACCGGCAGTCAGAGGTAGCTAAACGCATTGCCATTATGGACACTACCTCGCCTGAAGTGATTAAAGAAGTTGAAAGAGTTCTGGAACGCAAATTGTCTTCCATCGCACCTCAGGAGTTAACTAATGCCGGCGGAGTTAAGTCGGTAGTAGAAATCATTAACCGCGTGGATCGCGGTACTGAGAAGACCATCATGGAGGCGCTGGAAATCCAGGATCCCGAATTGGCTGAAGAAATAAAGAAACTTATGTTTGTTTTCGAGGATGT
>CAZTZX010000012.1:31855-34938 GCA_964618175.1 uncultured Syntrophomonas sp.
GCTTTATCATATATTGACCAACCTGACAATCTAACGCTTTATGTAAATCAGAAGGATCTGGAAACCGTATTAGAACTAATGCAAAGTAATAATTTATCCGATATTGGTAATAAGGTGGCATTGGATGTAAAAGTTGACAATCGCGTAAGCCCTGGTGGGGTGCGACTGGACAGTGAGATTGGGACTGTAGATGCCCGAATGGAAACTCGACTTGCTAATGTGGAAAAAGCTTTTCAGGAAGTGTTGTTAGATGAATGAACCCACTCGATTGCAAGCCGATAAGGTTGTAGAAATGGTAGAAAGATTGCCGGTCTGCCACCTTAAGGGAAGGATCTCCCAAGCTATTGGCTTAACTCTGGAAGCAACTGGACCACGTTTGAGCTTAGGCGAATTATGCTATATTCGCACTAATCACGGCACTGGCCAATATGTACCGGCAGAAGTAGTTGGTTTTAGAAACAACCGCACTCTCTTGATGCCCCTGGGTGAGTTGGAGGGGATTGGCCCCGGCAGTGAGCTAATAGCCAGCGGCATTACTCTGCGAGTCAATGTGGGTATGCAACTGCAGGGCAGAGTCCTGAATGGTTTGGGAGAACCGATTGATGGTAAAGGGCCCTTGCGTACCACCATTACTTATCCGGTCATGAATCAACCGCCTGGACCGTTAAGCCGCCAAAGAATTACTGAGATCTTACCGGTGGGAGTAAAGGCCATCGACGCTCTGATTACTGCCGGAAAAGGTCAACGTATGGGAATATTGGCCGGAAGCGGAGTGGGTAAAAGTACCTTAATGGGCATGATTGCTCGCAATACCGAGGCTGATTTGAATGTGATAGCCCTGGTGGGAGAACGAGGACGTGAGGTAAGGGATTTTTTAGAACGGGATCTGGGGGATAAGGGGCTGGAACGCTCAGTAGTGGTGGTCGCCACCTCAGACCAGCCGGCTTTGGTAAGAATAAAAGGTGCTTTTGTTGCCACCAGTATTGCTGAATATTTTAGAGACCAGGGCCTGGATGTACTGTTGTTGATGGACTCTTTAACCCGTTTTGCTTTAGCCCAGAGAGAAGTGGGACTAGCCACCGGCGAACCTCCTGCTACCCGGGGCTATACACCTTCGGTTTTCGCTCTGTTGCCGCGTTTATTAGAAAGAGCGGGTACCTCTCAAAAAGGTACTATTACTGGATTATATACGGTGTTAGTAGAGGGTGATGATATGAATGAACCTATCACAGATGCAGTGCGGGGTATAGTGGACGGTCATATTGCTTTGAGCAGGAACCTGGCCGCCATGAACGTATATCCGGCCATTGATATTTTGAACAGCATCAGCCGTGTAATGATCGATATCGTAGAACCCACTCATATGCAAGCCGCTAACCGTTTTAGAAGTCTTCTGGCGACTTATCAGGACGCCAGCGACCTGATCGACATCGGGGCCTATAAGAAGGGGGCCAATCCAAGGATTGATGAGGCCCTGGATCATATTGATAATATGCAGAATTTTGTTCGACAGGATATATATGAGGATGCTCCATTTGAAGGCACTGTTGATAGCCTGCGGCTAAGTACGGGAGCAGGTGATAAGTAAGTGAAACCTTTTGTTTACCGATTTGAACGCAAGCTAGGCCTGGTCAGGCAGGAAGAGCAGACAGTTAGACAGGAACTGCATCTTTTGATGACGGAACGCGACCGTGTTTTAGGAGAACTGGATCATCTCCGAAGCCGCATACATTGCTCAGAGGAGTTGATCCGCAGTTACCATGGCAATTGGTTGATACCTGAAGCAGGGCTGTGTAAAGAATATCTACCTATTCTCCGCGAGCATTTTCTACATAAGACGGATGAACTGCTGTTAGCTGAAGAAAGGGTAGAAAACGCCCGCAATAAGGTGATACAGAAAAAACGCGAGACGAAAACCTACGAAAAACTGCGAGAAAATGACTGGCAGGATTATCGCTACGAGTTCAATCGTGAAGAGCAGAAGGTTATTGATGAACTGGCTATGGCAGCTGAAATCAGGAACGTTAGCCGTAAGGGAACAGGATTATGAATGCTATAAAAGGTGGATTATTGACCCTGATAATCCTGGCGATTGTCAGTGGATCAGTCTATATGTTAATGGTAATGGATGTTATCCCTGCCCCGACTTTTTTACAAAAGTTACCGGTGGTGGGAGAACGGCTACAGCCGGAAAGCAAGCTAGTCTTAACCGCTGAGAAAAAGCTGCAAGAGAAGAGTGCCCAGTTGGAAAAAGATATATCTCAGCGCGATGAGGACATAGAAGAACTGCAGAGTCAGCTGGAAGAGGCTGACAAGCAGATAAAAAGAGCAGCTGCTCTTAATAAGGAACTGCAAAGCGAAAATGAAGCCTTAACTAAACAGATTGAGGACTTGCAGACCGGCCGGGCTAACCAACAATCGGCCTATAAGGATATGGCCAGCTATTTTGCCGAGATGAAAGCTCAAGAGGCTGCCGATCTGATATCCCGTCAAAGGGATCAGGATATTATCGGTATATTGGGAGAAATGGAGACCAGTCAGGCAGCGGATATCTTGGAAAAGATGGATCGAGACAAGGCTGCTGCTATTACCAGGCAGATGTTGGCAGTATCACCCTAGATGCCGCCTTCATTTATAAATTTTTGAAAGGAGGTGAACAGGATTAGAGCAGAGATGATTTTCAATGATGTTGCAGCCACTAAGCCACCTGAAGCTGCGGTTCGCCAGAGGAGGCTTGAAGCAGTTCCCAAAAACAATTTTCGACGCACCTTGCAGGAGGAAACCCAACGTCAAAAACAACTTAAACCACGCTTGTCCGAGCCCAGCCCCAAGCATTCTGGTTCCAAAACCGATGCTGCTCAGGCGACTTCAGCGATTCAAGAGTCCAGGTTAGACCAAAAGGTTGAGGATATGACGGCGGCTGTTTTGGTAACCTCGAAAGTTCAATCTGAATCAGCCCCGGATGGGCCGACTGAACCGGAAACAGCTTTTCTATCCGGCTCGGAAGCTGAGTTGACAGAGGATCTTACCCAAATGCTAGCGTCTTCCCTCACAGGAACAGAGCTAAACAGCTCGGCTGCTGA
>CAZTZX010000012.1:35038-36923 GCA_964618175.1 uncultured Syntrophomonas sp.
AAGCCCAGAAATCAGGGGAAACCCAGGCCAAAGCAGACCAACAAAGCGCCAAAGAATGGGCCGAATTTGAGAATCGCAAACTGACCGGACAGAAAGCCACTGTGATACAACCATCCTCATCAGGAGAGAACAAACAAACTGGCGGGGAATCACGTACTGATCATGCTTTCTCAGTGGCTCGCACTGAAGGCACGCCGGTAAAATTTGCGGAATTCAATAGTCAGTTGCTTGCTAAGGCGGATGTTCCCAGCACTGCGGTAGATTCCCAGGATGTGCTCAATCAGATCGTACGCAAAGCTGAACTGTTGTTAAAACTGAATAGTTCCCAGATGAAGATCGAACTGCATCCCGAGTTTCTTGGCAAGTTAACCATTAAAGTAATGGTTGAAGAAGGGGCAGTTACCGCTCGGTTTATTACTGACAACCATCAGGTAAAACAGATGTTAGAAGCCAATCTGGGCATACTCAGGCAAACTCTGGAGAGCCACGGGATGAAAGTCGAAAGAGCCGAAGTTGATGTACAGTTAAACCAAGGCGGTCTATTTGACGGATCTGAAGGTCAACGGGGATGGAACTGGGATTATCAATCTCCCCATATGACGACCGATGCAAGTATACCCGATGGCAGTACCTATGATGCGGTTGGTTTTCTTCAAGAGGATCCGGCCCAAGTTGATAACTATGGTATCCAAGCCAATGGCAGTCTAAACTTTTTGATTTAGGAGGTGAAAAAGTGGCGGTAAGTACTGATTATAACTATGTACCATTTATCAATAATGACGAATCCAGCAACAGAACTCAGATCAAAGATGGCAGTGTGCTGGGTAAAGATGATTTCTTAAAACTGATGATTACTCAACTACAGCATCAAAACCCCTTGGAACCTATGGATAATACTGAATATATTTCCCAGATGGCTTCTTTTAGTTCTTTGGAACAAATGAGCAATCTGAATACCAGCTTTGAAAAAATGGCAGCCTTGTGGTCTGACTACTTGATCCCCCAAATGCAGTGGCAGCAGGCGGCCCAAGTACTGGGTAAAACAGTAACCTACCAAAATCCCTCTTCAGAAGAAGGGGCACCGGAATTTCTTACCGGTTTGGTAGATTCAGTCCTGGCCAGGGATGGGCAGATATTTTTCATGATCAATGATAATGAGATTTCTATGGACAGTGTTACGCAAATATGGTCCCAGAGTGATTCTAGCCTGGAACTCCTAGAAGATATTCGGGATCAGGTGAAAAATTTGGTAGGCAATATGGAAATGACTGAGGATGAGGCCGATGGATAACCGGATTTATTTTCCCCCGACAACGATTCCGCCCACTAGTGCGGGAAAAGTTGATACCAAGAAAACAGTGACTTCTACCGGTGCTTTTAAGGAAGTGCTGGATAAAAAAATCGCCGGAGAACTAAAGTTTTCCCAGCATGCTCAGGAGCGTCTAAGATCCCGGCATATTAATCTGGGCGACTTGGAAATGAAAGAGCTGCAGGAGGCAGTGGGCCGAGCCCGAGCTAAAGGGGCCCGCGAATCACTGGTCTTAATGGGAGAACTGGCTCTGGTAGTCAGTGTTAAGAACAATACTGTGATTACAGCGGTAGACGGTGCCAACCTGCGGGAAAGTGTATTCACCAATATTGACAGCGCTGTTATAATCTAGGGCTGGACCTCATTTGAGGAAGCCCTGAATGCTGAATGATTGAAGCATTCCAACTGCTTGAAGAATCAAAGGAGGTTAACGCTTATGATGCGTTCCATGTATTCAGCCGTTTCCGGGCTGAAGAACCATCAAACCAGAATGGATGTAATTGGCAATAATATAGCCAATGTAAATACCACCGGGTTTAAGAAAAGCCGGGTGGTCTTCAAAGACTCACTTTATCA
>CAZTZX010000013.1:0-3571 GCA_964618175.1 uncultured Syntrophomonas sp.
CGTATTATAACCCTAATATGCCACAATTTTCACAAATATTTTTGTACCGGACACAGGGGGACGGTTCTCTTGTGTCTTTCCCCTGATTGACACAGTGGGACGGTTCTCTTGTGTCTTTCCCCTTATGCTTCTTGCCTTTGGCGACACAAGAGAACCGTCCCCTTGTGTCCCTCTTGTGTCCTCGGTGTCCCCGCTTCGCCTAAAACGATACTTCTCCCAGGTGCTTTTGGGCTAGCAGCAGATCGCTGGGTTTGTCGACATCAACACCTATTTCAGCATAATCGGAAATAAGGGCTCTTCCTTCGATACCGGTCTTCTGATAAAATCTTTTTTCCACCGCAGCAATGCTGAGGTTTCGAACCAGATATTTTAATACCAATCCCATTCCGAACAGCCGCGCCATCGCTATCGGGTTTTTCCTTCTTTCCACTAGCTTAACGGCCAGATCCAGGCTACGTTCAATCATCTGGCTGCGAATCAGAAACAGGTTCCCACCGGTGAATATTCCTTCTTTAAGCCGGACATAGGTGCGGGTCACACCGGGAAATCTGGCCTCGTTGACGGCCTTGGTGATAACCGGATAGCAGAAGTCAGCCCCCAACTTTTCACAGCCGGCCAGAAAATCTCCAATGGCTTCGGTGGTAATAAAGGGAATATCAGTGGGTAAGATCAATACCTGTTCACTGATGCCCTCTTCCTGCAGTACCTGTACGGCCGCCGAGAAGCTTTCCACAGCGTTGCTGCCCCCACTTACAAAACGGATATTTTCTTCACGGCTGAAAATGGAGCGTAAGGAATCTACCGGTCCGCTGATTACGATTTTATCGATTAAGGGACTGGCTGCCAGAGCATGATATACGTAATAAATCATGGGGTATTTACCAATCAGTATTAAGGCTTCATTATCATATGGTGCGATTTTCCTAAGGTCGCTGCTGCTCTCTCCACCAGCTAGAATGACAGCATCATACGTCATTATCTGCTACCTCCCTCAGTCGGACAAAGGAAGTCCTTCTATTTTAATCGCTTCGATCATACTGTTTTCAGCGTTCTCAATATGTTCTCGAGCTGTTTGTTGGGCTAACTGAGTATCACGCGATTGGATGGCCTCTACTATGCCGCGGTGTTCTTCCAAAGAACGCTTCATGCGACCGGGATACGCTAGAGAGGTGCTACGATAGCGCTGAATTTGTTCACGGAGATTGTTGATTATATTGGTCAAACGCTCATTACGGCTGGCCTTGTAAATAGCTTCATGAAACGAAGTATCCACTGCCACTAGCCGATCCATATCATGATTGGTTATGGCTTCGGTCTTTTCAACCACCAAGCGTTCCATTTCTTCCAATTCTTCATCAGTGATTCTTTCCGCTGCTAATCCGGCCGCTAAAGCCTCCAGAGCAGCCCTTATTTCAAAGACATCGGCAATATCCTTAAAAGATACGTCAGCAACATAAGCCCCTTTGCGAGGCACCATAACGATGAAACCTTCCAGTTCGAGCTTGCGGAGTGCTTCCCGAATAGGAGTACGGGACACCCCCAGCTCTTCAGCCATTTGGATCTCCATGAGCCTTTCTCTTGGCTTCAGAGTTCCGTTGATAATTGCCTCGCGAATGGCATCCAGTACCAGCTCCCGGAGAGGTTTATACGATTCCAGGTTGACCGGTTGCAGACGTTTCTGTTCCATTGGTCGTCCTCCCATCATAAGATGTCGCTAAAAAGACTTCTTTACCATCAGCGGAAAAATCATACCAGGCCTGCTGAGCACTGGCCCCCTCCGGAAATAAGCCAACTACGGTAGGCCCACTTCCGGACATAAGAGCTTTAAGGGCTCCTCTTTTGACCAGGCGGGCTTTTATTTGTTCGATCTCCGGATAGCGAGCCACCGTCACGGTTTCCAATACATTTTCCATAGCGCGGCATATACTTATCATATCACAGTGATGCCAGCCTTCCAAAAACGCTCTGGTATCAGGAGAATTGGTTACTCTAGCGCTGTCAAACTGGCCAAATACCTCAGCCGTGGATACTGAAAAATTTGGTTTGACCAAGAGGAGGAATAGTTTTATTTGCGGCGGCAGTGCTTGAAGTTGTTCTCCCCGTCCCCGAGCCAGAGCTGTACCGCCTTGCACACAAAAAGGTACATCCGAGCCGATTTCCAAGCCTAGGCTCATTAATTCTTGCCCAGATAAACCCAGTTCATATAAGATGTTGAGCCCTTTTAATACCGCAGCCGCATCGGTGCTACCTCCCGCCAATCCGGCACCTATCGGAATAACTTTGTCGATATGAATGGACACTCCGCCACCTACCGGGTGTTTCTCGAGCAGTATCGAGGCGGCCCGATAAGCTAGATTCATCTCGCCGACAGGCAGTTCAGGATGGTTACTGGATATTTCTATACCTTGCCGGATAGCCGTTAAAGTGATTCTGTCCGCCAGAGTGATCTGATGCATCACGGTTTCCAGTTCATGATAACCATCTGATCGCTTTCCCTTAATGTCCAGGGTAAGGTTTATTTTGGCGGGCGCATCTAGTATCAATTGATCAGCCATCAGGATCCTCCCCTTTATGTAATTTATTATAGCGGGGAGAACAAAAAAAAGGAACGGGGCAAACCCGTTCCCGCAAGAGGGGAAAGAATATCGGAATAGCAGATTAAGGCTGATGGTTATCGAGTTGTTCTTGAGCTGGTTTATGAAGGCGCCCCAAACGGGCTCCCTGGGGCAACAGTTCCAAGCACTTCAAACTAATTTCAGCTTCGGGGGCGCTTCCTAAGCTCAGACCCTGATCAGAGGAGGAAACCAAACACAGAGGCGGAAAGAGGACACACCACCAATTCTGGCCCTGGCCGGCGCCAATAACTACCCGTACGGCTTCATAGTTACCCTGGGGCAAAACAAAATTTCCATAGGTTTTGGTGGGAAAGTCATATTCGCCCACCTCTACTTGTACGGGATAGCTATATCCGTAATCGCTTATCACCTGGCGAGCAGCTTCTTCCAGCACCGCTTTATTCCGAACGGCCAACTGCCGGGCCTCCTGCTGATTTTGAGCTGCCCCGAACTCATTTTGCATGGTTGTTACAATTTTGTTTTTGACCTCTATTTTAAGGGCCTGATCAGTCATGCTGTCACTGTTAGCAATCACATGTAGTCGCAAAACACTGTCTCGCAGCGGGGTTTGCTGCTGTTCACTCCACCAAAAACCACCCAAAACTATAATTGTCATCAGGATTATGCTAAGCCATTTTCTCATTTGCGTTCCCCTCCTCTGTCAAATTAATTATCTCCAGATGGGCGGTTTTTAAACAGAGATAAGCAAATTGAGATGGCCGGCAAAATTATTTTTTATGGCCAAATCCCGCTAATTTGGGATTTAATGCGTTGACTTTGTTTGTGAAAGTGATTACAATTTCATTAAGAGGAATTTGCTGTGGCTTTTCCCCACAGGCAAGTTCAACCACATACATTTTCCAAATTCCCCCCCCCGGGAATAAGAGACATCACCAGGCCATGATGGTGATGTCTCACTCTTTTCTGGAAGATATATTACAGGGGGACGTTCTTTT
>CAZTZX010000013.1:3671-5446 GCA_964618175.1 uncultured Syntrophomonas sp.
AGTATAACAGCGGCTACCAGTGTAATTAGCCCCAGTAGCATTCCCAACATCAGAGCGGTAGGCTCTTGAAAACCTACGAATGCCTGCCCCCCAATGGAGTTCATTACCTTTCCGGACAGCCACAGAGTGAAAAAGAAGGTAATGAAAGTTACTAACCCGGAAAAACGGTTGACCAGCTTACCGATGATCTGGCTGAAAAAGCAGATCGAAATCAGGTAGGCGATCCCGGCGACAGTAAGCAGATACAGCAGTATCGCTATATCCCAATAAGGCAGCATCGCCTGCAGATAATCATTAAATGGTTGTGGGAATAATCCTATCACCAGCAATATTCCGCAGACCCCTACTATCAGGGTACCAAACAGGTACTGAGTCAAAAGGCCAGCCAGGCGGCTGCCCAGTATCATGCCCCCACCTACCGGCAAAGACATCATCAGATAAATGGTTTGGTTGTTCCATTCCTGACCCAGACGAAAGGAAGAAACGATCGGCAGGAAAGAGGCCAGTCCCATTACCATCAGCATAGCAATCAAAACGGCGGTGAGTATGGAGCCCATTTTGATGTAGAGCACCAAGCTCATGATAATGGCTACTCCAGCTATTACGGCCATCTCAGGCATCATTTCCCGCATCTGTTTTCTGTAAAGAGCTCCAAACATGGCTATAGGCTTAGCGGCCACTGCGCATCACCTCCTTCATAATTTCCACCAGAGACATATTTCTCTCTTCCCGTAAATCTTCAGCATTGCCGGCCAAAACTATCTTCCCCTCTTGGATAAATATTACCTCGTCCACCAATCCCTCGATTTCTCCAATCTCGTGAGTGGAGATAATTATGGTCTGCTCTCCTTCCCGATAATCCCGGATAACCGAGTTAATAATCTCCTCGCGGGTGAGCAGATCAATACCTGACAGAGGTTCATCCAACAATAGATATGATGAACGCCGGGATAAAGTTAAGAGTAGTTTGACTTTAGCTCGCTGGCCTTTGGAAATTTTGCCGATTTTCATGGCTTCGTCCAAACTCAAATAGCTTAACAGATCTCGGTACTTTTCCTGATCCCAATCCTGATAGAAAGTGCGTAGGAAATCGGCGGCGCTTCTTACCGTCATCCAGGTATACAAATGATCTATTTCCGGAAGGTAAGCTACCCGATCCCGGGTCTTCCAAGGGTTCAAACCATCTACCAGTACCTCTCCCTGGTTGGGACGGTTTAACCCGGCGATCATTTTTAGAGTGGTCGACTTGCCAGCACCATTAGGCCCAAACAAACCGATCACCCGACCCGAAGGCAGCTCAGCCTGAAAATTATCCAAGGCCCTCACTGTGCCGAAGTATTTGTTCACCTGCTTAAACTCGATCATCTGTCTAGCACCTCCTTGGACTGCAGATATTGCTCCAAAACCTTAGCAAGGTCCTGGTAACTATACCCTAACGAATTCATCTCTGTGACAAAGTAGGTCAAGAGGGATTGTGCCATATCTTCTTTTATTCTCGCCAATCCTGCCTGGTCGGCAGCCACGAAAGTCCCTTGCCCACGTACGGTTTCCACCATCTGCATCACTTCCATTTCTCGATAGGCCCTCTGCACGGTGTTAGGGTTAACCCTAACCATCTCTGCATACTCGCGCTGTGAAGGGATACGATCCCCGTTTTGCAATTCACCCCGGATTATCTTTTTCATAAAATCATCAATGATCTGGCGGTAAATTGGTTGAGCAGCATCAAACTTCATAAAGCTCATCACCTACCTAGTGCATTAATTAACTAGTAC
>CAZTZX010000013.1:5546-11816 GCA_964618175.1 uncultured Syntrophomonas sp.
GAATTTTCGCAATGTTTGTATTTTTTTGAATCCTTTGCAGGATTACGCTCTTAGTTACTAGAAATAGAAGAATTAACCAGGAAAGGGGGGAAGTACATTTGAGTTGGAAAAACATCATCTATTCTAAAGAAGAGGCGGTAGCTGTAGTGCAGTTTAACCGTCCAGAATCACTTAACGCCTTTAATATAGAAATGCTTGATGAAATGGATGCAGTTATGGAGCAAATCATGGCCGACAATGAGGTTAGGGCAGTGGTTATGAAGGGTAATGATCAGGTCTTTTCGGGTGGAGCTGATGTGCGTGATTTTGTAGATTACGGTCCCTTGGAAGTGCGCGAGTATATTGAAAAAGCCCACTTAATTGGTTACAAGCTGTTCAGTTTGTCGAAGCCCACCATTGCCTCTATGGCTGGATTTGTTTTAGGAGGCGGGCTGGAGATGGCCATGACCTGCGACCTGCGCATTGCTGCTGATAACGCCAAACTGGGGTTTCCGGAAATCAATCTGGGAATATTCCCGGCCGGAGGCGGAACTCAAAGATTGGCTCGTCTGGTAGGATGTGCCCGAGCACGGGAGCTGATCCTTACCGGTGACATAATTGACAGCAGTAAAGCCTTAGAATACACCCTGGTTAATAAAGTAGTACCTTTAGCAGACCTGGAAGAAGCTACTATGAAGATGGCCCGTAAGCTGAGCCGTAAGGCGCCGTTGGCGGTACAAATGGCCAAGGAATTGCTGGATCTCAGTCAACATCTTGATCCTTATGTTGGAACCAAGTTGGAACGTGAAAAATTTGCGGTGCTGTTTGCCAGCCGGGACAAAACCGAGGGAATGACTGCCTTTTTGGAAGGAAGAAGGCCTATATTCACCGGCAGGTAAGTGCGTCCATCTAAAAGTATATTAAGGGGGTTGTTACTATTGAAGACTTATCTGGATGAGTACAAGCGCAAGCTTATATCCGCCGAAGCGGCGGCCCAATTAGTGAAATCCAATGGTATTATTGACTACGGGATGTTTGCTACTAAACCGGTAGATTTTGACGCGGCCCTGGGCAAACGCGCCGGAGATGGTCTGGAGAACATTTCCGTCCGCGGAACCGGATCCATTCTGCCTATTCCGGAAGTAATTAAAAATGACATCGAGCAAAAGACCTTTCAATACTTCTCCTGGTATTTTACCCTGCTGGATCGTAAAGCGGCGGATATGGGCCTGGCAGCGCACAATCCTTTCAATTACCACGAAGCCAGTCTGCTATCCTACAGTACAGGAGAATATGCAAAATTAGAGCCGCAGGTATGGTGTGCTCAGGTTTCTCCCATGGATAAACATGGCTGCTTCAATTTTGGCCTGGGTAATTCTCACAACCGTGGTATGGCTCTAATGGCAGATATCTCTATAGTAGAAGTTAATGAGAATATGCCGGTTTGCCTGGGTGGTAATGATGAATATGTTCATATTAGTGAAATCGATTATGTAATAGAGGGTTCCAATAGTCCAATTTTTACTACCCCACCTTCGGGAGAACCTACCCCAGAAGAAAAAACGATTGCCGAATACATTTTGAAAGAGATTCCCGATGGTGCCTGTCTTCAGTTAGGAATCGGAGCAATGCCTAATCTGATTGGCCACATGATAGCCGACTCCGATTTAAAAGATATGGGTATCCAAAGTGAGATGTTCTGTGATTCCTTTGTAGCCATGTACGAGAAAGGCAAAATAACCAATGCCAAGAAATCCTATGATATTAACAAGAGTACTTATTCATTCTGCCTGGGAACGCAAGATACCTATGATTTTCTAGATCATAACCCCCGTTGCGCATCAACGCAGGTGATGTACACCAATGACCCTCACCAAGTAGCCAGACAGGACAAGGTGATTGCCGTCAACAATATTCTGGAAATTGATCTGTTAAGTCAGGTGTGTTCGGAATCTTTTGGCCTTCGCCAGATTTCCGGTACCGGCGGGCAGCTTGATTTCGTAATTGGCGCCTTTCATTCCAAAGGTGGTAAGGGAATTCTGGCATTTTCCTCCACTTTCAAAGACAAAGAAGGCCAATTGCACTCTCGCATTAAGCCTCTGTTGACACCCGGTGCCGTAGTTACTGTTCCCCGTACTCAGGTTCATTACCTGGTCACAGAATATGGCATTGTTAATTTGAAAGCTACCTCGATATGGGGCCGGGCTGAGGCCCTGATCAATCTGGCTCACCCCGATTTTCGTGAAGAACTGCTCAAGTCTGCCCAAGAAATGAAACTCTGGTCCAGAACCAATCGAATACCATTTTAGGAAAAAAAGCTGCTTCTCTATTGTTTACCGGAATTAATAGCAAGCGGGGCGATGTAGGCATCGCCCCCTACCATCCCCTCATGCATCTTCCCTCTTACGCCTAAGGCTAGAAGAAGGTTTCGCCGCGCAGGAATGTGGCGGTATGTTCGTCACGGGGCTGAGTGAATAATTCTTCTGTCGTACCCTGTTCTATAATACGCCCCTCATTAATAAACAGAACTTCATTCGCCAGCCGCCGAGCCTGGAATAAGTTGTGTGTAACTATGATGATAGTGGTTCTCTGCTTCTTATTTATTTGACGGATGTGGTTTTCAATTTCGGTGGCACTGGCTAGATCTATATTGGAAGTAGGTTCATCCAAAAATAATACCCGGGGATTAACCGCCAGTGCCCTGGCAATAGCCACCTTTTGCCGTTCTCCTCCGGAAAGAGTACCGGCATCGGCATCTCTATATGCAGTCAGTCCTACCATTTCCAGCATTTCTCCTACCTGACGGCGAACCTTCCGGGCACTTACTTGCCGCGCGCGTAAACCGTAGGCCACATTATAATACACCGAACCCTGAAACATAAAGGAAGTCTGGGTAACCATGGACATCTGGCGGCGCAGTTTTAGCAACTGTCCCTTCTGCCAGGTCACCTTTTCCCCCAGCACTTCTAACTGTCCTTCATCATTGACCAGCAGCAAAGCCATTATGCGCAACAGAGTACTCTTCCCGGAACCGTTCGGCCCTAAAATAGTATAGATCTTGCCGGCCGATATACTGAGCTGATCAACGTTGAGAACTTCGCGATCCCCGTAGCGCTTGACTACATTATGTAATTTGAATGGTGTTTTCATAGCGGAAGGTCCCCTTTTCCAAGGCCAGAATAAATAAGTTAATAGCAAAGGATATTGTCAGCAGGATAATACCGATAGCAATAGCCGTGCTGAAGTTACCCATTCTGGTTTCCAGAACTATAGAGGTAGTCAACACCCGGGTACTCCAGCGGATGTTCCCCCCTACCAGCATAACTGCGCCTACTTCGGCAATAACCCGGCCCAGAGCGGTAGTCAAAGCGGCAATTATGCCCATGCGAGCTTCCCGCATTATAGATACGGTAGCCTGACGGCGAGTTGCTCCCAAAGTAGCAGCCGTATCGTATACTTCCTGATTCAATGCCAAAACTGCTCGGGCAGTCAGACCACAGACTATAGGAGCGGCCAACAAAACCTGCGCTATAACCATGGCAGACGGGGTAAATAAAAGTTCATATTGGCCCAGCAGGCCGCGACTGGTTAGCAATAAATACACCAACAGGCCCGCCAACACTGGCGGCAGGCCCATTAGTGTATAAACCGTATTTAGAATTACCTGTTTGCCGCGGATCTTGGTCAAGGCCAGCGCCGCTCCAAGAGGTATCCCTATTAAAGCGGACAGAACCAAGGCAGTCAGCGATACCTGCAGCGACAGCAAGGTAACGTCAACTATTTCTGCATCCATTTGCCAAATAAGCAGAAAGCCTTCCTTGAGACCTTGAATCAAAATCTCCACGTTTTTCCCCCTACAAAACTATCCTACGGCTATTTTGCATCAGGAATAAACAACTGCTGGCCGTACTTGTCCACACCGAACTCGTCAATCAACTGCTGCCCTTTTTCCGATGTCAGCCATTCCGCAAAAGCGGTTGCTCCTTCGAAATCCACATGGGCATATTTTTCCGGATTGACGGGAATAACACCATAGGGATTTAGTAAGTCAGGACTGCCTTCCACCATGGGCTCCAGTTGATAGTTTTCCTTTAGGTTCAGATAAGTAGCCCGGTCGATCAAGGTGTAAGCTTTTTTCTCATCAGCCATACGGAAAGTATCGCCCATCCCCTGGCCAACTTCTATGTACCAGTCACCTTCAGGTGTGATCTCGGCTTTTTTCCAGATGCCCTTTTCTTTTTTATCGGTACCGGAATTATCTCCCCGGGATACAAAGGGGACCTGCTTTTCCTGGATAGCCACAAAGGCGTTCAATATATCTGTTTCTCCCTTGATACCAGCCGGATCCTCGGCAGGGCCAATTATTAAAAAGTCATTATACATTACATCACGACGGTCAACTCCGAAACCATCTTCCACGAACTTATCCTCAGCCGCCCGAGAGTGCACCAGGATAACGTCAACATCTCCGGCTTCGCCCATTTCAATGGCCTGACCAGTGCCAACGGCAATGACCTGTACCTTGTAATTGGCGTCCTTCTCGAATTCAGGTAAAATGGCGTCTAATAATCCCGAGTCCTCGGTACTAGTGGTAGTAGCCAGCTTTAATTCAGTGGCTGCTGGTGGTTGATTTGCGGCCTGATCTGGGGCCTCCTCCTGAGCACATCCAGCTACAACAGATATCATAAATATCATTAATAAGCCGATAATCAAGGCAAACTTATTTTTCTTAAACACCTGCCAAACCTCCTCTTTTACAATGGTGCCATCCACTTAGGCATAAAAAAAGGTTCCCATTTGCGGTGAGCAAGCTAGAAACCACTACCGTATTCGTCTTCGGCATCATTTCCTTTCCAAATGGGGCGCATCTGTTTCCTGATAAATCTGCTCGGAATACGACCCCTAAATAAGACCTTAGGTCATAACTCGTGAACGCCCTGCTTAATTTTTATCTATTATGTGACTAAATATACCCATATGTCAATTGCCCCCAGTCCTCTCTGGGTGTACAGGTCCCTTCACCCCCACGATATGAATATGCGTGTATGGCAGAGAAAAACGGCCTTTGAACCGTTTACCTTTTCTACTTAATGGTTGTCCCTTCCTTCTCCAGCAAAAGGACACCTCTACTAGAGGTGCCCTCGGTAGGTTGCTTAACCGTGTTTTTGTTCCTCCTCGCGGGCCAGGTATTCACGTATTATCATTCTGACCAGGGCACTCCGGGAAATCTGCTGATCTCTGGCCAGGCGCTTGATACTATCAACTTGAGAACGTGTCAAATAGAATGTCGCGTGTTCAAAATTATCAGTTGCCATTTTAACCCCCTCCCCGCCTCCTGAGAGCATGTTGGCATTTATTGCTTTGTCGATAGTATATGTGATCAGTGGTTTTTCTGTTACAGTCTGGTCTGATCTGCAGATCTTTTTCTAAATGGGCGATCTGTTCTTTCATAGCCCGACGCCCGACGCGAATAAATCGGGTTGCTTCCTCCCAGTCGGTCAGGCCTACTGGCTTTACTTGGGGTCTAATCACCAGGTCGGCGAAAAGATGCTGCTCAGTTTCGGAAGTTTCGTAGGTGAGAATGCTAATGGATCTGCTAATGATATCTGGTATACCACCGGCCGGTTGCTGGTAAAACCCCCCGCCCAAATTGACCGCCATGATATATTCAGCACCCATCACTTTTTGTGCGGTTATGGGTACTATGCTTTTCAGCCCTCCATCTACCAGTTGCATATCAGCGAAGTCCAAAGGAACAAAAGTGGCAGGAATGGAAATGCTAGCCCGGACTGCTTCACTGAGTAAAGCCTCCTGTATCACCAAGCGGGAGCCATTTTCCCACTCCAAATCTTGATTGGTAAAGATGATCTCCTGCCCACTGTCAATGTCACAGGCCATAATGGTGAGTGGTAGGGGGCAGTCCTTAAGGGATTTACCCCTGGTCCATCGCTCCAGGAGGTGCTGGATCTTGTCGCCTTTGATAATGCCTTGTATAGGTGCATCTAACCCGGGTAGGTAGCAGGAAAGGATATACTTGATCAAGCCGCTGATATTATAATCCAGATAATCGGAAGGCTGCAGGCTGAGAGCCAGCGCTTCGATCTGGTAGGCAGACAGGCCGCTGGCATACAGGGCAGCTACCAGGGCTCCGGCACTGGTTCCGGATAGATAACTTATGGGTATATGATAATCTTCCAGAACCTGCAGAACACCGATGTGAGCAAAGCCCCTTAAGCCTCCCCCACCCAAGGCTACTCCCAGAGTCTTGCTGTGCTCCACCATCCTCCCCCC
>CAZTZX010000013.1:11916-19591 GCA_964618175.1 uncultured Syntrophomonas sp.
CATTGATTCAAGTCTAAATTGAATTCTTCTGTTTTCTTCTTCATTAGTGAGCGTAAGCGAACATCAGGAGTGCCCGCAGGGGGATTGACGCTGATTTTGTGATTTTTTCTTTGTTATTCCTTCCGCGAAATCTTAATTAATCTGCGTTAATCTGCGTCTAAGATTAATTCGTTATTAATTCGCCCTTTCTGCGCCTACTTTCCTAACCAGCCGACGGCTGGCGGGGGACTAGATTCAGCGGTTGCATTTCATGACCATGTAACGGGCGACAACCTGAATGTTTTCCTGGTTGCGCTGTTTGATCTCGTTCCAAAAGCGATTATATTCGGGATATTCAGTCTGCTGTTGATATGCTTCGATCTGGTTTTCTATCTGCTGCTGAACCTGAAGTATATCCTCCAGCTGCGACCTCATCAGGTTTTTTTGCTGACGGCTGACCCTTATACTCTGGACGGCACTCTGAGCCAAGGAATTCACCTCCCACCCCTTGTAAGAAAAATGCCCGGCTACGGGCCAGGCAGGGGACACTATAGTCTTCTATTTTTAGAAATCAACTTCGGGATCCAGCTCTCCAAAGACGATAACATCATGCATCTTGCCTAGTTTGTCAATGATGTCGACAAATACTCTTAAGCCAATGCAGGTTCCCCGGATGGGAGTAGTCAAGTTACAGGGATTGCAGGGGTCTTCACAGTCGCCCCGAATTTCAAAATCGAAAGACCAGTTTTTGAGAATGATTTCTGATTGTTCAATTTCGGCGCGGAACTCTTCAATGGTCAACGGAGGATCAAACTCATCCAGTTCAATGGTTTGGTCATAGCGGTCAGTCACCGTAATGATCTGGTATTCACCATCCACCAGGACAAACAGAATTACCTCGTAGTCGATAAAGATCTTTACCCGATTAAACGCTAAATCTTCGAATGTGTTCAGAATTTTGACCTTGATGTCCTCGACATTGGTGATCTTGCCACCCACCTGCTCATCTGGAACACAGAACATAGTGTCTAAAATCTTGACTTGTTTGGAGATGAACTTGGCTTTGATGACCTTGGCAAATAAGTCTAGCCTACAACCCTCCGGAAATTCACACTTCAGCTCAGCCATTATTACTTTCCCTCCTCTTTCTCTCTAAGCGACCTGATTCAAGTCAGGCCCATTTCTCTATAGGTAGATTTTCTAGGATATACTATGAACCCTGACCATAAAATGTGATTGCTTCTATCCTAATTAAAATTAGCTATCCAGCCTGTAATTCTGGCTGTTGCGCATAATATGATCGCATTCGATAGCCCCGTGACAAAATATGGCAAAGTCGTGCTGCTTGGCTTCCCTACAAAACCCGATATCCTCTGCTCCCCACCGGCTGTTGTATCTGACTCCGGCAGCTATCACCTGGCGCTTGATCAAATAGGCTGCCCCGGTGCAATCCACCGGAAAAAGCCTATCACGCGGAAATTCCCGAATGGGGATAAGGCGCTCATCAACCTGATTAAACACGTTGTAGAACTGATCATCGCCAATTTCTTCTCCGTTGCATACCAAGGCCGATACAATATCCTTATTCGCCTCCAGCAACTGCTGCAGCGCAGCAGGGGGTACCATAATGTCGCTGTCAACTGAAAACAGATAATCACTGTCAGAACGGAGAAATTCATCCAGGAGACGGTTGCGCAGTTCAGCTAAGCGGGAAAACTGGTAGGAGCCTCTTTGCCACCCACCCGGTCGACTGCTGTTATCGTACAGCAGTCGGGCCGGAAACCGGTGGGAGAATTCCTGCAGGATGAGCTCGGTTTCATCGCTGCAGTCATTTATGACAAAGCAGTATTCAATCTGCTCGGGCGGGTAGGTTAGTGCAGTCAAGTTCTGGAGATAATACGGCAGTATCCAAGCTCGATTGCGAACGGGACAGCCAATCATAACCCGGGACATCTTAGCTTCCTGCTCTGATGCAGCGATAGGTCTTTAAGCGGAAACAGCGCCGGCTGGCTCTGACCCGGGTATGAGCCGAACCTCGGGAAATAAGAGCACTTTCGAAGCGAGCATATATGGGGGCAGCCGATCCGGTAATAAAACGAAAAGCTATGCCACGGCCGACACTCAATCGTCGGGTAGGAGTCAACTGGCTAATGGAAATCACCCGCGAGCCACTTACACTTATGTCAGCTTCCGGTGGAACCACTGCCGCACTTGGGGCTGCTGCAAAAGTTCTGGTGGTGGGTGTGGGGGTGGGGTCACGGAAGGCAATGGCCGTGGCTTCCAGATCAAGGATAGCCGGATGCAGCGGAATTGTATCTATAGGAGGCAGTGACGGAGCTTTGGCCGGGGCCCCCCGTCCAGCCAGGTGGCTTTCAACTATTTCTATTATTTGCTGAGCTCTGACCAGCCAGGAATTCTCTCGGGCCGTAGCCAAGCGCGTTGCCCTCCGCGCAGGGGTGTCTTCATAAAGGGCCTGGTGTACATTAGCCAGGAAGGCGGCTTCATCCTGGGAGCACATAATAACCTCCGGATACTTGGCGGCCTCCGGTATATTCGTAGTAACGACGGGGAGCCCGGCTGCCATATACTCCCACATTTTGATGGGGTTAACTGATTCGACCATACTGCTGAGTTTGAAAGGCACTATGCCTACATCAAAGGCCTGCTCATAGGCTGCCAACTGATCGTAGGGTTTGAAGCCCAAGTAGTGAATATTGGGACGATGGGGTACATCAGATATGTTATAAAGCGGCCCCACCATAACGATACTGCAGTCCGAATACTCCTGGGCCAGACGGTCAATAAGCTCCAAATCGAGCCAACTGGCGATCACTCCCGTATAACCGATGATCGGTTTGGGAATATCGGCAATGTCAGCCGGAACTGGTAAGCCTCCAGTGCTGGCCTGAGAAAAATAATCAAATTCACAGCCGTTGGGAACCAGATAAGTGTTGGGATTGATCCCTAGGGCCATGGAATACAGCTTTTCCGAAGTAGCGATGACTACATCGGCACTGCCCACCGCCTGAAAATAGAAAGGACGCCAGGCCTCAAATTCATCGCTGGGTTCATCAACACTGTCAAAAACAACCAGACTGGGATTGTACTGGTGCAGTGCATTGACCTGAGCACCAGCACTGTAATAAACTACCGGGCGGATGTCTTTTTGCTGGAGGGCCGGATCTACCTGATTAAAGAGATAAAAATTAGGATAAGGCTCAGAAACACCGGTGGGTTGCTCTTGATAGGGTCCGGGTCGGTTCAGGTAGAATACCGGGATACCTAGCTGCGCGAAACCCTTCATCAGCTGCTGGGGTCTTTGCACCAGGTAATTGAAATCCAGGGTTGGTGGGTAGAGAATAGCACTGATACTCGACATGAAGATCCCCCTTAACCATTATGGTATTTTGTAACTGCTTTATTATCGTATGCCGTGTCCACACAAGGGGTGATCTGCCAACTGTTCTCAAACGGAGAAAAATATTGGTAAAAATCTTATAAGAGAAAGGGTGAGTCAGGTATGGGCCATGACTCACCTTGATAGGATACTACTCGTCATCTTCACAATCCATTTGGCGGTGTTCTTGAGCATGCTGGTAACAGGTTGAGCATAACTCTGTTCCACAGGCTGGACACGCTTGGGCTTGCTGCTTAGCCACCCGAACTCCGCACGATGAACAAACGCTCTGGGGCATGACTCGACTCTTTTTAGCCGTGCTGATGTTAAAAATGTTCTCCCCCTCCGCTGGCAGCGGAATCGCCTGATAGCGCTGGGTGCGGCTATGAACCAGCACATTCTCCTGCCTGTAAGAAGGAGTTGCTTTGTTGACGTTTATCCTCCTCACCCTTTCTGTAGCTACTACGTATTCATAATTATCCTATGAAAATCGAACAATTTTGGTGTCAGTCTTTAGATAGTGTTATACGTACCGGTTTTCTACCATAGCGTACGGTGCCTCGCGTGGGAGGAGGCGGGCAAGCTGGTGGGTTGTGCCTCGGTGCAGATTTAGAGCGATAAGATGATGCTGATGCTGGCCGAACAGGTGGCGGCTGAACTACTATGACGGGCTGCGCCGGCGCGGAAACCACCGGTGCCGCTGGAGTTACCTGCACCTGGGGCTGGACATAAGCATGAGGCGCCAGTTGCTGCAGGTAGGGCATTATGTCATGAGCGCGCTGCTGATAGGTATGCTTTTGATAAACCTCGGATTGTCCCTGTAGGGCAATGCGCTGCCGCAGTTCGGGATGTTGTAAATAGTACTTGACCAGATCCAGAGTTTCTTCGCGGCTTTTTGTCCAGACAAGATGGCGATGGTTAATGAACATTTCCTCCAGAGCCGGCGTCCACTGGGTCAAATAAAACCCTCCACAGCCCAATATTTCAAAAGTGCGCATACTCATCATGGTACGCGAGGTGTCTACCGAATGCAGTCCCAATATTATGCGCGCTGAAGCGCAGGCACTCGGCAAGTCCTCATTGGCCATATAGCCGCCATAATAGGAAGCGGGAATAGTATAGGCTTGATTAGGATCTAACCACCATTCGTTACCATACACCTGTAAATCATAGCCCTGGTCAATTATAGGCTGCAGGACGGTGGCCACGCCCCGTTGACGAGCAGGGTGGTAGGAATAATTATTGCCGGCAAAAATAATATCATGATTGAAACGTGGATCGGGTGCGCCTGGTCGGTGGTAGTTGGGGTTACAGGCAAACATTAAAAGGTGGGCCGCAATGCCATGCCGGTTATAATCAGCCAAGCTTTCCCTACAGGGAGTAAAAACCAGGGCGGACTTTTCGGCAAAAGGCATGGAAAGATAATCAAAAGAGACTGGATCTTCGATGGCCCAATAGATATGAGGTATACCACGCTGCTGAAGGAGAGGGAAAAGCTTGGCCATACGCCCGCCACCCCCGTCATTGAATACCGCATCGGGGCGAAACTCATTAATAAAAGGCTCTAATGAAGGCTCCCGATCCAGAAAAACATAACCAACCTCATGTCCCAATTCCGCCAAAGCTGGTCCAATACCATACTTTACAATTGGGGCCGTGTTGGCAAATAAAATTCTCATAAAAAATTTCACCTGCTTTCAGCTGTATAGCTCATACTATGCAGGCGGAGCAGGTTAAGTTCGGTCTGTTACTGGGCGCTGCTGTTTACGAACAGTCTTTTTATGCGCGCCCCCAAAGGCACTTCTTCCTCGGTGACCAGTTCCAGGACCGGGGCTGTCTGGGCAGCTGAATAGTAGGGGTTTTCCAAGTTTTGCAGGCGGCGCTCCTTGGCAAGTATGATAGTCTGCATCTGCTCCACCTTCTCCTGATAATGATCTACTTCCGTTTGCAGGCGGCTGTTGCGAGCCTCCGCTTTGCGGATGCCTTTTTTCAGACTGCTGACATCTCGCTCGTAAACATAGATGCGGCGCCGCAATTGCAGGTTCTCATGCTCTACCCGGCCGATTTGGTTCTGCAGTTGAAGCAAAGCTTGGCTGAGCGAATGCTGCGTATCCGCATTTTCGTCGGCCGCTAACTCTACTAACTGCTCTCGAGTGGCAATGATCATAAAGTCGATGAAATAATCCAGGTGTAACTCCTTATTCCTGAGTTCTCCCTGACAATTGATATCATGAATATTCAACACGTACTTTAAGTCACTTTCCCGTTCGATCTCCGGCTCAAATTTCCCGAAAGGTATACGGTTGCGAATGGTCTCTTCACGGCTGATCAAATGATGTTGCCCATTAACGTCCTCTACTAGACAAAGAATATCCAGGCGCAACATAGCTTCCACCGCCAGTCCCTGGGCTCTGACCACAGCGGTCTTGACCTTTATTTTCAGATCCTCGATAGAGCGAAAAAGCTGATCCAGGGCGCAATCATAGTGTGATTGCAGATGATAGGGTCGTTCCAGTTTGCTGACCACTACCGGCGCCCAGATAGAAAGTGCCTGACCCATGCCATAACCTCCCCATTACACCTTTGTTTCCATGTATATTACCGGGACAGGTCAAGTATGTAGCAGCGTCAGAAAAAAGAAAAACTGCATGTTTTCCATGCAGTTGGCAGTTAAAGCGCTTACTGATTAGCAGCGGCTATTCTAATTTCTGCTTCGGGAGCATCACATATAAACAGCTCTACTGTTTCGGTAAGTACATCCGCATAAGTATAGGAAACCCTGCGCACCACTTTGCGTTCGTTGAGTTTGACAACGAATATATTCGGATAAATGGATTCGAGGATCCCTTCTTTCTCAATTATGCGGTTCCTTCCCCGATTAGCCTTCAGTCTGATCCTGCTTCCCACGAAGGATTCCAGGTCTTTCTTGATGTCTGCTATTAGCCTGGGAGAACTCACAAGAACACACCCTCTTCTATTCATTAATCCTTATAAGTTTATAATAAAATCGAAGGTCTGTCAAGCGAAGTACAATAGTATATATTAAAAGGGAGTCAGTTGTCAACGGTCATTCTGAGAAAATCTCGTCAACATATGTCAATCGCTGCGGAAGGTGTAAGAATGATTCGAAAATAAGGCATTATTTGGTATACCTGTCAGCTACTGTGCTGGCTGCACAAGCATCGGGCTTGATACTCGCGTCAAAACCGCTGCCGACGATCATGCCGGTGACCTCCTTGACCAGTTCCTTGGTTTCTCCATGAGTGCCCACATCCAGATGGATTTCCACCGTTAAGTCCTCACGCCCCTGCCCTTTCAAACAATTATACAACTGATCGCTGAGCTCCAAACTCAGGGAGGCTTCATAAAAGATGCGCTGCCGTAGACTGTACATCTTGGCCTCAAAGGATTTGTGGTAATAGTAGCGCGCCCCTTTGCCCAAACGATGGATAATGATAGCACTCACAAAACAAGGTCCTTGGGGAAAGGGCTGAGAATCAGTCCCCACCAGCAGTTTATAAGGACGATCCCGGTCTTCACCCACATAAGCCAAAATATCTGCTACTACTTGTTCCATGGTCATGCTTCCTTTACTGGGACTAGTAAACTGCATTGGATCGACCTCCTAGCCTAAAAACTGGTTCACTAAGCCGGCCAACTGTTCCAGGCTCAGTTCTTCCGGCCTTTGATTTGGTTTGATGCCTATTGTCTCCAACTGTTGCTGGGCTTGGGTTTTGCTGACTTGAAAGAACATGCTGCTGCTGTTTAAAATAGTTTTCCTTCTCATCTGAAAAGCTTTTCTCAAAAAGGCCTTAAAGACCTCCTCCTTTTTTACCTGCACACGCGGTTGCGGCAGGAGGGTAAACTGTACCACCGCCGAATCCACCTCGGGGCGAGGATAAAAGCAGTTGCGCGACACCTTCATCAGCCATCGGGTATCAGCATAGTAATGGATCATCAAGGTCAATAAGCCATAATCCTTACTGCCGGGCTGTGCGATAATGCGTTGGGCCACTTCCTTTTGCATCATCAAAGTGGCTCTTTGCATATGAGGGCAGTTCTCCAACAGCTGAAATATTATGGGACTGGTTATATTGTAAGGGATATTAGCACACACCACATAATCTGGTACCTTGGCTAAGTCAAAACGCTGCATCATTTCCTCTTCCAGATCAACGCCTAAGATGTCCGCAAAATGAAGCTGCACATTATCGTAGGCTGCTAACACTTGCTGTAGAGGCGCTTCTAGGCTCTTATCTATATCGATGGCCAGGACTCCCCGGCTCTGGTCAGCCAGCA
>CAZTZX010000013.1:19691-35343 GCA_964618175.1 uncultured Syntrophomonas sp.
ATTGTGGCTTTTGTATAATAAATTTTATAGAAGCTCAACCATAAATTAACCCGGGGAGCCCATTGGTTTCCCCGGGTCAGGTGTGCTAAAAGGCAGGGTTTTGTTGGCGCATATTCCGGGTCAAATCATCAATATCATTCTGAAATCCCTGAATTGGTCGGCCTTGAATGATGCCGGCCGCTACATCGGTCAACCTCTGCACCAGGCCTGGGTCGGTCGTTACCAGCACCTGAGATATCCTCTTGTCGCTGGCTTTGAGCTTGTTCATAACACTTCGTTTGATTTGGTTGGTCTGATCGGCTCCATTTACCTTATCATTGAGGCTGAGTCCGACCATTACCATCAAGCCACTGACACTATTTCCGTCAGTTTGATTTTGCATATTATTCATATTAGTGTTGTTGGTGGCCCGATTATTGGTAGTAGTCCGGTTAGTTGGCATCCCCTGGTTATTGTTTAATGGGGCAATGCCGTCATTGCCATTCGAATTCGGCTGCATCTGTCGGCCTGCATTGGTGCCTGCGTCCGGGCCGTTGTTAGTCATCCCAATACTGGAGACCACCACGGTCGCATCCGTTACTCCGTCAACCTGCTCGGCAAGGTCGGATAGTCGACTGGCCAATGCTCTTCTTTCACTCTCCGTCATCTGTTCATCGGTTCTGTCCATAGGCTGATTCTGTTGTTGCTGAGATAAGTCCGGCCTCTGGGCTGCATTATTACAGCCGACTGCCAGACTGCCTAGAATTAATGTGAAACAGATCAATAACACCAGATTTTTCCGCAAATGTATTCACCTCCTTTACCCTTGTCTGAATTAGTTTTTTCCGGTTTCAGTATTTCTAACAAGGGAAAAGATGGCACTGATAATTTTACGATTTTTTTAGGTAGGAGGTGAGGGGGCTAACCTGCTTCAAAGCGCAAGTTTATAGAACCGTGCGCCCATAGGTGCAGAAAAAGTAACACCCTCTTTAGCAGAGGGTGTTGGTGCTCTTAACCTTTCTTGCTCGCTCTGGCAGGGTTTTTACTTTTTAGTTGAGTATGTAGACCTTAACGGAACGGCGGCCCCAGCTTAGGCATTGGGATCGGTCTTCCATAAACAAGTCTAATCGATCACCGCGTATTGATCCGCCGGTGTCCGCTGCTACTGCATATCCGTAGCCTTCCACATACATACGCGTTCCCAGCGGAACAACTGATGGATCAACGGCCACCATCCCTACGGCAGGGTTCTGACCAGTGGCGGTGCGGTGACCAGTATAGGTGTAGGCGGAGGCCGTCATATAGCGGGCTTCTCGAAAGCTTAAATCTTGCCCGCCACGGGAGACAGCAGTGATAGCTCCCATAGCCACCACTTTGTTCTGTGGTTCCCTGACTACTTCGCTCCCGACTACCTCGCGTTTAACTTCCTGCCCATTGTGATAGGTTATTTTGACTGTATTACGGGCCAGTCCTTCTACCCCGGGGCTTACTGTCCGAGTCAGTCCCTTTTCCAGGGTATTATCCATGGTTCGCTCTACTTGAAAAGGAGTAGCTTCCTCAAGCACTTGCTCCTGTTCACTTACCCGGATAATTTCGATCTCCTGATCCGGCACGGTTACCTCAGTAGGTAAAGTCTTCACAACATCAATAGCCCCTACTTCTATTCCCGCCAAGGTAATAGCTTCCTTGACCGGAATGGGAGGGGTGATAATTTCCCTGCTCTCACCATCGGCAATCACCCGTACCTTAAAAGCTCGGGTAACAGTGATTTGCTGATTTAGCTTCACTTTGCTATTCACGGATGGGTCAACGCGATCGTATTCGCCTATTTTAATATCCTGACCTGTTAACACATCTCCAACCGTATTGCTGAAAAATGCTCGAGTATGAACTTCCTTACCATCAACAGCAAGAGTTACCGGTTTTTGCAGGGCAAAGAACAGACTCACCAGCAAAACGACCATAAAAAGAATCATGGCCGCTAAGGAGCCTTTTCTAGGCCACACAATACCCATGTTTCTCCTCCCTTTCTTCCCCTGGTGTTAGTGAAATTTAGGACACACCACAGGTTACTCCATTCTAGACAAAAGGCTTACGCCAAGTCAACTCTATTGCCATTTAGTGGATTTTATTACCTTTTAATGGCAATGTCCCCAACTGGTTCTATCACTAATTATTATCCTCTTGTCTATATTTTATTCCGGGAGGTGTGAAAAGATTGCTGAAATAGAAAAGAATGCCAAAATAGGCCAAGCTCTGGCCCGACTCACTTGTTAAGGCGGTAAACCTGGTTGGCATTACGGCTGGTCAGATAGGCAATTTCTTCCACCGACTTACGTCTTAGCTGGGCTATGGCTTGGGCCACGTGGACGACATAGGCGGGTTCATTGGGCTTACCCCTCAGGGGTTCGGGGGTCAGATAGGGACAATCGGTTTCAATCAATAGGCGATCCAGGGGAATATGCACGGCCACCTCCTGAGCTTTACGGCCATTCTTAAAACTGACCGGCCCGGCAAAGGAAATGTGAAAACCCTCTTTCATTAAATCGATGGCCAGAGGCAGGTGTCCCGAATAGCAGTGCAGAATTCCGCCATTGCTGCCGGCCTTTTCCCGGCGAATGGTATCCAGAACCTCCTGGTGGGCATCACGATCATGGATAACTATAGGTTTACCCAGTTCCTGGGCCAGCTTGATCTGCTGGACAAACGCCTGACGCTGCACATCCCGGGGCGATAGATCCCGGTAAAAATCCAGCCCGATCTCACCGATAGCCACTACTTTAGGCTCACGGGCCAACTTAATCAGCTCATCCAGGGTATTCTGATCCAATTGCTTGGCATCATGGGGATGTACTCCTACCACTGCATAGATCTGCGGATATCTCTGGGCCAGCTGCACCGCTTCCCGAGAGGAATCAAGATCATAACCTATACACATAATGGTAGTCACTGCGGCTGCCTGAGCCCGTTCTAAGACCTGCTCCAAACCGCCCCGCAGTAACTCATTCTGCAGATGAGCATGGGTATCAGTATACATAGTCTGCCTCCTGCGCTAACTGGCTATTTGACCCGGTTACCGGATTCAATATCTGAATGGACCATGAGCACCTCAACCCGTTCTTCATCAGAAGCCGCCAAGATCATTCCTTCGGACAGCGTCCCGCGCAGCTTGGTGGGTTTGAGGTTGGCTACCACTACCACTTTTTTGCCGATCAAATCTTCTGGTTGATAGTGATGGGCAATTCCTGACACTACCGTGCGTTCGCTGTCTCCTACCCGTAATCTGAGGATCAAGAGTTTGTCGGCTTTGGGCATTTTCTCACAGGCGATAACTTCGGCTACGCGCAAATCCAGGCGGGCGAAGTCCTCTATAGTAATGATGTTATTATCTTCAACGGCTGGTTTTTCAGGATCGATCTGTTCATTCACAGCGGTTGCCTCCTTTTTGATATCAATGCGTGGGAACAAGGCTCCGCCCTTAAGCACCGGGGAACCGATAGATATCAGGCCCCACTGGCCGGCCTCTGCCCATGTCAAAAGGGACGGATCTTCACAAAACTTGATCTGCTGATTGACCCTTTCCGCCAAAGTGGGCATGGTAGGACTCAGCATGATGACGGCTATGCGAATGCATTCGACTAAATTATACATAACAGTGGCCAAGCGATCGCGCTGCTGAGGACCTTTAGCCAGCACCCAGGGCTCGGTTTCATCAATGTATTTGTTGGCCCGGCTTACCAGGCGCATAACTTCATTAATGTAAGCATTGAAATCAAGCTTGTCCAGCTTGCTAGTGCCTTCTTCATAGGCTTGAGTTGCGGCCTTTCTAAGCTCTTCGTCCACCTCTTGCGCCTGACCTGCGGCCGGTATCTGCCCGTCAAAGTAACGTATAATCATGGCAGCAGTACGGCTGATTAGGTTACCCAGATCATTGGCCAGATCATAATTGATACGATTTATTAGAGCCTCCTCGGAGTAGAAACCATCCTGCCCATAATTAAGTTCTTTGACCAGGTAATAACGAACCGCATCAACCCCATATTTAGGAACCAACACCCGGGGATCGACCACATTTCCTTTGGATTTGGACATTTTCCCACCCTCCAGCATGATCCAGCCGTGGGCGAAGACTTTTTTAGGCAAGGGAAGATCTAAAGCCATTAGCATGGTCGGCCAGATAATCGCATGAAAGCGCAGGATGTCCTTGGCCATCAGATGCACATCAGCCGGCCAATAATGGTCAAACTGTTCGGGATTATCCAAATAGCCGATGGCACTCAGATAATTTATCAGAGCATCAAACCACACGTAAACGACATGCTTATCATTCACAGGCACAGGTATTCCCCATTTGAAGGTAGTCCGCGAAACGCACAGATCCTCCAGACCAGATTTGATGAAATTAACAACTTCGTTACGGCGCGACTCCGGTTGAATAAAATCGGGATGAGCTTCTATATGTTCTAATAGTCGCGCAGCATACTTACCCATATTAAAGAAATAGCTCTCTTCTTGGAGCAGTTCTACCTCACGGTCGCAATCGGGACACTTGCCTTCCTTAAGCTGTCTTTCCGTAAAAAACGTCTCACAAGGTGTGCAGTACCACCCTTCATACTGCGATAAATAAACGTCACCTTTAGCAAAGACTTTTTCGAACAGCTTCTGTACTACTTTTTCATGACGCGGCTCGGTGGTACGGATAAAGTCATTGTTGGTGATCAGCATGGTTTTCCATAGATCTTTAACATTGGCTACGATAGTATCCACATAAGCCAGTGGGGACTGGTTGTTCTCCCGGGCTACCTTTTCGATCTTCTGCCCGTGTTCATCTGTGCCAGTCAGATAGAATACATCATAGCCCTGCATGCGCTTAAACCGAGCCAGACAATCGGCGGCTACCGTTGTATAAGCATGCCCAATATGAAGGTTATCACTGGGATAATAAATCGGTGTGGTAATATAATATGTTTTGGCCTGGTCCATATCAAATGCCCTCCTTGAGAATCAATTAGGATCGCCACTTCTGTCAGCCCGGGACTTCGGGCTGGCGGTAGACAATAGGTATAGTTTACCACATCTTAAAGCGGATATCCTACTTTAGTGGCCAGGAAGCTGGCTTTCCATTTCCTGCGCCGGTTCTCGATTCTCTGAATTCAGCTCATAAAATCGTTATTTGCTGAATAAAGTCCTAAAATAAGCCACTGTAGCCATGTTCTACTGATTTTTGTCTTTATATGTTGAAAAATACTTGACTATTTCTACCAGCGTTGGTATAGTTTGTTGTGAGAAATGGTAATTTTTATATCATAAGGAGGACTGTAGCAAATGATGAAGTCAACCGGTGTAGTAAGGAAAGTTGATGAGCTAGGACGTATCGTGATTCCCATCGAATTGAGAAGGACTATGGGAATCGAAGAAAAAGACGCTCTGGAGATTTATGTAGATAATGAGAAGATCATCCTGCGTAAATATGAGCCCGCTTGTATTTTCTGTGGCAACGCTGAAGAAGTCTTAAATTACAAAGGGAAAAACATCTGCAGAAGCTGCCTGACAGAGCTCGGAAAACAAGTAGGCTAACTTTTGCTCTAATCATAGTGTTCTATGTAGTAATTATATATTTCTGACTTACGTGTCCCGTATTCGAGGGCCTTCTTCTTGAAGGCCTCTTTTTTATCCATGCCATTAGCGATCAGTATCTGTACCTCGCGGGCGATCTCCTCCATCGTCGCCGTTGGAGCTACCGGCGGTTTCCCTTCCAGAACTATGGTAAATTCCCCTCTGGGCTCATGCTGGTGGAAGTATTGTAATACTTCCCCTACCGTGCCGCGTCTGATTTCCTCATAGGTTTTAGTTAACTCTCGGGCTACGGCTATGGAGCGTTCTTCTCCCAGCAGTTCTTCCATAGCGGCTAGAGTTTTCAGCAGTCGGTGGGGGGCTTCATAGAAAACCATGGTACGGGGCTGTTCAGCCAGGCTACTTAGAATTTCCCGGCGCTGATTGCTCTTGGCCGGCAGAAAGCCCAAGAATAGGAAACTCTGAGTGTCCAATCCTGACAAGGCCAAAGCTGTTGTCACCGCCGATGGCCCTGGAATAGCTTCCACCTTGATGCCGGCCTGCAAAGCCCGTCGCACTAAATCAGCCCCCGGATCCGAGATCGCCGGCATTCCCGCATCAGAAACCAACGCTACCTGCTGGCCGGCTTGCAGCTGTTGTAAAATATGATCCTCTTTGGTCAAATGGCTGTGCTGGTGATAGCTGGTCAGGGGTTTGCGTATATTGTAGCGGTTGAGCAACTTTAGAGTATGACGGGTATCTTCACAGGCGATCAAATCCACTTGCCGCAGGGTTTTTAGCAAGCGGATGCTTACATCTTCCAAATTGCCAATGGGGGTAGCACATATATATAGAACACCTGGCGACTCAGCCATCTTATACATCCTCTCCTGGTGGCAGGTTGTATAGACGGCTTATTTCTGTACTGTAGAGACCGGCACTGCTATAAATGAACAAAGGAGGCAGTATGGTCAGCGCTCTCCCGGTCGCTTTGGTGGCTTCTATTAAGAAATGGCCCGCTTCTCGTTCCCGGGTAGGATGAACCATGCGCAGGCGGGTGGGACAAAATCCTAAGCGAACAATTTCCTGCAATGATTCGGCTAAGCGTTGGGCTGGCAAAATCATAGCCAGTCGCCCATCCGCTTTGAGAAGGTGATGGCCGGCCTTGATAACTGCTTCCAAGTTGACTTCCAATTCATGCCGGGCTAGGGCTTGTTCGGGGTGGTGGTTGATTTTACCCTGACCCTTTTTCCAAAAAGGTGGATTACATACCACTAAATCTGCCTGAGCAGCTGTCCAGGAGACGGGGATCTGATTAATATCGGCCTGCTGAATGGTTATGCGCTGATTCAGATCATTGATGTGTACGCTGCGGTCGGCTCTGTCCACCATTTGTTCCTGGATCTCCAGTCCGGTAATATAAACTTCGGAATGGCGATAAGCCAACAGCAGGGCTATCACTCCACTACCGGTACCCAGGTCAAAAATCTGCATACCACTCTGCAGTTCCGGAAAATGAGCGAGTAGAATGGCATCAATAGAAAAGCGGTAACCGGAGAGGGGCTGGATCAACTGTAATCCTCCCAAAATGAGATCATCTAAGCTTTCGTCTTGGCTCAGGTCTGGCAGTCTATCTGGCAAAGGCTCACTCCTTTTCTAACTGGGCCAGGCAAAACAGGCAGTCTTCCTGGTGTGGTTGTCCAAATGCATAAGCACATATATGGTAGCCTTCTCTATAAAGCCGGCCTAAATTCTCATAGCCTTCTCCCTGAATGCCTATTTGCATGTCTTTGGCAATTTCAGGAGCCGGAGAGTGCAGTTGGACCACATCTTTTTCCAGGTAGGCAACTCGCTCTTTCAATTCACCCAGCTCAAGAATCACTTCTCTCAACAGCGTTTTTAGCTCGCGGACACTCTTCTCCACCCTGGCAACCCTCCTGCCCCTTGGAATCGTACATTTCCGATTCATATTTCAAGCAGCACATCAAACGACCGCAGGTACCCGATATTTTGGTGGGATTGAGAGACAGATGTTGTTCCTTAGCCATACGTATGGAAACCGGCTCAAATTCGCCCAGGAAGTTATTGCAACAGAGAATCCGTCCACAAGTCCCTATTCCGCCTAACATCTTGGCTTCATCTCGCACCCCAATTTGGCGGAGCTCGATGCGGGTCTTAAAAATGGCGGCCAGGTCTTTCACTAATTCTCGAAAATCCACCCTGCCTTCGGCCGTAAAGTAAAATATGATCTTACCCATATCAAAGGTGTATTCCACATCTATCAAGCGCATAGGCAAGTCGTGCTCGCGTATTTTTCTCTTACATATCTCGAGAGCCTCTTTTTCCTTTTGATGATTAGCTTGGTGCGCTTTGGTATCCTCTTCACTAGCTTTGCGGATAACCGGTTTAAGGGGTAAAACTAACTCCCCATCCGGAACTTGTCTTTTGCCGCTAGCCACGGTCCCGTATTCAATGCCGCGAATGGTTTCTACAATTACACCATCCCCGCGGTTTAAGTCTAAATTTTCGCACTCAAAAAAATATATTTTTCCAGCTGGTTTGAATCGTATTCCTGCAACCCAGGCCAATTACTTTACCTCCTTTGAGTCCGAGCCCCTTGAGCCCGAAGGGTTATGGGCTGCAATATATGCAGCCATTCATAGGCAATATTGACAGCAATCAGGGAGCGATTTACATGAAAGCGGCTGTAGTTTTTAAGCTGATTGACTCGTTCCCAGCCGTTGCGCACCTGTTCCGGATTTAGATGAGGTATTTGTCCGTAAAGGTCTTGGTTTTCCGGAAATAACAGGAGATCTTCCTGGTTACTGTATTGAAGGATCATACGGTCTCTTAATATGGTTTCCACCAGCCGTACATTCAACTCCAACTCTTTCTCTACCCGGGCAGCCGCTTCCAAAACCTTTATAGGTTCACCACTGCTGAGACCCTCTAGTAAAGCTAAGGTCTCTTGCCAGCGCTCGGGCCAGTTTTCTTCCTGACTGAACAGCAGAGCATCTCCCAGACTACCCTGACTCAGGCGGGCGGCCCGGGAAGCTTGTTCCGGGTCAATACCCTGACTGATCAAAATGGTCTCTATTGGTTGAGCCCCCAGCGGGTAGAAGCGTAGCAGCTGACAACGCGATAATATGGTCTCCAGCATTTCCGTGCTATCATTCAGCAGAATAAGCAAGGCATGTTCGGGTGGTTCCTCCAGAGTCTTTAACAGGGCATTGGCTGCTTCCATGCTCAGCAAATGGCTATCATGGATGAGCACGATACGATGTTTAGCCCGATAAGGCTTCATAGCCAACCAGGGTATCATTTCCTTACTAATCTGTTCTTTACTTATGCGGGTGCGATTTTCGGGAATACTGATTTCCATTAAGTCCGGGTGAATGCCTTGGCGCAGGTAAATCCCCGCTTCGCTGTCTTCCTGCTCCAGCAGCAGGTTAATAAAAGTTCGGGCGGTTTTTTGTTTGCCTACCCCCGGCGGTCCCATATATAAATAGGCATGGCTGATTATCCCACTATCCAAACTGCGCTGCAGCATAGCTGTAGCCTGGTCTTGTCCTACTATGGAAGTAAAGCCTGCCATGTCGTCCTCCCTCATAATTACTATACCATTAAGTCGACCAGTATGCCTCTGATCTTATCTAGGGTTTCTAAGACCTCCATGGCTTCTGGTTTGCGCCGGGTAAAATCATCCAGCATCTGATCGATCTCCTTATCTACGGTTTGAATAGTGATCAGCAAGGATCGGCCTCGTCGGCTTCGCCCCTGCTCTTGCTTAAGCAGATAAGCCCGGGCGGCTGCCTCTTGCAAAAAATCTTTGACCAGGCGCTTGTACAGCATCAGATCACTTATACTCAAACTCCGTTGCAAACGGTCAGCCACACTATCCAGCTGTTGCAGAATTTCTTGCATTTTTAGCTGTCCTTCGGACTGGTACTGCTGAGATAATTCCTGCCCAAAGCTGGCCTCCGAACGGCGCTGAACTTCACGGGTGGATTTACCGCCCACCGCCGAATACTTACCCCAATCCTTTTTATCCCGGTTAACTTTCAATGCCTGGCCTCCCTCAGTCCCTCAACCCATCTGTACTCAAAGAGGGGCGCTCTCTTTACTTCCTTTGTTGCCTGGAATTGTGTAGGGGACGTTTTATGATTTTTTATAATTCATTATAAGTTTCTGCGTTAATCATATAAATCAGCGTCAAATATTACTTTCGCAAATCTCGGATCGTCCCCTATCTTGCGCAGCGGTCTCGAACCATCTCTATCTCCACCCCCGGCTGGCTAACAGCCTTTCTATCTCCTGCCGGGCCTGGCTGACTACCGTTCCCAGTGGTTGGTGGGCATCGAGAATGCGGACTCGCCCGGGTTCCTCTTTCGCTATCTGCAAATAGCCTTCCCGTACCCGGCTTTGAAATAGTAAGCCTTCCTGTTCCAGACGATCTGGTATATCCCCAGCACGTCGTCGCGCTCCTTCCTGTGGATCCAGATCCAACAAGAGCGTTAAATCCGGTTTAAGCCCGCCGGTAGACAGTTGATTCAGTTCCCGTATAAAATCTAGCGGTAAGCCTCGTCCATAACCCTGATAGGCTAAAGTCGAATCTATATAACGATCGACCACAATGAGCTGGCCTTGCTGCAAGGCCGGTCTGATAACCGCTTCGACCAACTGGCAGCGAGCCGAAGCATACAGAAAGGCTTCGGTGCGTGATTGCATGTCCTCATTGGAGGTATCCAAAAGTATGTTTCTGATTTTTTCGGAAATCTGGGTTCCACCTGGTTCCCGCAGACTGAGAGGCTGATAGCCAGCTAAGTGATGCAGCATTTCTTCTTTTAAGCTGGTTTTCCCTGACCCATCTACACCTTCCAGGCTTATAAATATGCCCTTGGACATCATTTCCTCCTAAAAATCCAGCACCGCAATGGTCTCCAGGTGATTATCTAGAGGGCCTTGTACCCGGAAGCCGGCCTGGCGCACATAGTTTAAATAATCCCATATTTCCCCGGTAATCATTTCCCCCGGCAACAAGCCGGGAATACCAGGTGGATACACAGCTACCATTTCCGCCGACACCCGGTTCCTGGCTTCGGTCAGCCTTACCCGCTTATTGTTGCTGTAGAACGCCTCCCGGGGCGACTTTATGACGACCGGAGCGGGTGGTACTACTGGTTTTATGTTACTATTATTCGCTTTGCGATCCCCTGGTTCCTTGGTAATGGTCTGCAATGCCCGATAAAATCTTTCCCAGTCGTTGCGTTGGTGAAACATGGACATCATAGCCAATATATGGTGATCTGCTTCTATCTCTACCTGGATGTGATGCTGTTGGCGCAGCCGGCGGCCTATCTCAAAACCGGTCATGTTCCAGGCATCGGTCAGCACTAGTATTTTCAAAGGATCAATGGCGGCTACTCCCGGTGCGGGTAGTCTTGTCCCCCAGCATTGCAGCCCGGGCAGTTGATTTATTCTATCACTATATTCATCGGCTAACTGACGAGCCTTCTCCAGGTGATCAAGTCCCTCCTGTTGCATAAGATGTCGGGCTAAGTCCATCGAAGCCAGCAAAGGATAAGAAGGACTGGTGGTGGTCAGGAGGCTATAGGCTCTGTTGATCTGGTCGCCCGACCCGAAATTATGTCCCAGGTGCAGAGCTCCGCCCTGGTTAAAAACCGGCAGAGTTTTGTGCAGTCCATGGACAACCGCATTTGCTCCAGCCTGCAAAGCCGGGAGCGGATAGTCGGGATGAAATCCGCAATGAGATCCATGAGCTTCATCAACATACACCGGGATCCCTCTGCGGTGGGCGGCAGATGCTATCCCCTTGATATTACTGGCCGTGCCATAATAGGTGGGGCTGGTCAAAAAAACTGCCGCCACTGCATCATTGATCTGCAGCGCTCTTTCCACAGACTCAACACTGGTAGCCAGAGACAAACCGGTCTCTGCGTCTATTTCCGCCGGCAAGTACACTGGATTAGCCCCGGACAGCACCATACCTGCAAAGAATGATCGGTGGGCGTAACGAGGAATCAAAACCTGGGCATCAGCAGGTAGAGTAAGGAAAAGAGCCTGTATCCCCGAGGTCGCTCCATTGACCAGGAAAAAGCTCTCTTGGGCACCAAAAGCCTGGGCCAGCAACTGCCGGGCTTGATCGATCACATCCGTAGGTAGGTGTAGATCATCCATTCCCGGGATCTCGGTAACATCGAAGGAGGCCAAATTTCCCCAGGTAAAAGGCAAGGCTTCTGCTATCCCGGCATGACCAGGCATATGCAGACGCAAGGGATTCTCAGATATGTATTGGGCGAGCGCAGTATAAATGGGGGTCATTACTGGGATCACATCGCTTCCTTTTTTAAAGCAGCAGGGTCACTGCGTTCGGCATTATCTCAAAAAGTACACTGCTGCCATGTCCGGGGGTCTCACCATCCATTTCAAACCGAATGTCATCCTTAGACAATATCTCCACTTTCCGGCCGCTCATTCTTTCCACCTGGGGATGCTTCAGATGCGTTCCTTTATACATATTGGTCAGATTAAGCAGCAAATCAGTCTTCTTCAGGTCTTTAGCTAGTATGATTTCGAGAAGTCCGTCATCAACTTTGGCATCAGGGGCAACCTTGACCCCGCCCCCGAAATAACCACCGTTGCCTACTACGATTATCCCGGTTTTACCATCATATTTAGTTTCATCATCAACTTTGATAACCAGTTCAAAGTTACGGTAGACAATTACCGTACATAAGAATGCCAGCAGAAATGAAGCGAATCCTCCCAGGGCTTTGCTGTTGCGATTCACACGATACACGGTTTCGCTGCCCAGACCTACATCGGCTTCATTGATGAAAAGGCGCCTTTCCTGAGCACCCTGCCAGTTAGTATAGGTGGTCAAAACCAAGTCGCACCTGTAAGGCTGAGGGTCGGTCAAGAGGCGATATATAGTATTTAGATCACTATTTAAGCCGAACATGCGAGAGAAGTCGCCGCCGGTACCCATGGGTATAAAAGATAGACCGGCTTCTGGATTTATGGGTTGCTGGTTAGAGTCGAAAAATCCGTTGCCTACTTCATTGAGGGTACCGTCCCCGCCCACGGAGATTATGCGATTATATCCGTTCTGCAAGGCCTTACGGGTCTCGGTGGTAGCATCGCCCGGCCCTGCGGTAAAATATACATCCAGCTCGATGCCACGTTGGGCCAGGGCTTGTTCCACTTTTGTCCATGCCTTGCGGGTCCGCCCATTACCTGAAGCAGGATTAACCACGCACAGCGTTTTATAGCTTAATATATTCATTTCTCTCCCCACTTAAGACTCTTTTCTTCATTATTGTATATGAATAAGAGCCGGTTAACCATGCCAAAAAAATAAGGTGCCCTAACGGCACCTTAACCCAGAATTTCTTTTAACTTGTTTATTACCACCCGATAATCTGTGGAGCCGACTTGCAGATGTACTATATCCTGTTCACAGGCCGAACAGATAAAAGCTTTCTTGATCATCACCCCTCCGTGAATTCCTTGAGCAGGAACCTCTCCGCAGAAATAACACCGGGGCAGAAGATTTCCTCCCCCACCAGAGGTAAGTTGATGCGATTTCCCTTTCATTTGGCATAACACCCTTTTTCCTGTCAGTATTCCCGGGGAGTAAACCGGTAATACCAGCCCATTTCCCTTAGATTATGCTACTGCCATCGAAAGTGTGAACACCTTTGGCAAGGTCTACCTGTGAATCCGGGACTATTAGTCACCATCAATAAGATTACCGATAGTGCCCAGCAATGAACCCTCTTCCTTGCGTCCGCTGGATCCGCCTTGACTGTTGATACGATCGGCCAGTCGATTGAAGGGCAATGACTGCAGCCATACTTTGCCTGGGCCTCTCAGAGTAGCAAAGAACAAGCCTTCTCCACCAAAGAACGCTGATTTTATCCCCTTTACCATTTCAATATCATACTTAACTTCTTTGGTCAGGGCTACCAAACAACCAGTATCCACTCGCAGCAGTTCACCAGCTGCCAGAGTCCTTTCCAGGATAGTCCCTCCGGCATGGATGAAAGCCCAACCGTCGCCTTCCAGCTTCTGCATAATAAAGCCTTCGCCACCAAAAAAACCAACGCCCAGCTTGCGCTTAAAGTCAATGCCTACCGCTACGCCTTTAGCAGCACACAAAAAAGCATCCTTCTGACAGATGATTTTACCCTCATACTGAGGCAGATTTAGGGGCATGATCTTGCCGGGATAGGGCGCGGCAAAAGACACCTGTCGGCGGCCTTGTCCCTGATTGGTAAAGACCGTCATAAATAGGCTTTCTCCGGTAACTAAGCGTTTACCAGCGGAAAAAAGTTTGCTGCTCAGACCACCGCCTGCGCCCTGACCTGATCCATCTCCGAAGATAGTCTCCATCCGGATCCCGTCATCCATATACATCATAGCGCCCGCCTCGGCAATAACGCTTTCCCCCGGATCCAGTTGGATCTCAACAAACTGCATCTCGTTCCCATGTACTATATAATCAATTTCGTGTGCCATTGCAATTCCTCCTCATTAATTTTATATTTGCCCTCCACTTTTCTACATTTGTAAGATTTTTTCCTGCAGTTGGAGTTTCCTTTATCAAGCCCACTGCCGGAATTTAACCTTACTTAACCTAGACCTCTAGATCTCAAGCCCTGCTATTCGGTGTTTTGTCTCCCTTTTCCGAATTAATTAAAACTTTACTTTTCGCTAATAATGATCGTAGGATGAAGGATAAGATTAGTGGTTAGCCACAGTTGTTATAAACCATAAAGGAAGCTTTATAAGGAGGTTATTTCTTGAAAAAATCATACCACTCGGAATACCAGCAGAAACTGATCACCGCCGATCAGGCTGCCGGCTTGGTGCAGCCGGGAGGCTACCTTTTATATGGCAGTTTTTTAACCAAGCCCATTGACTTTGACAACAGCCTGGCTGAGCGCATCAATGAACTAACTGATGTTAATATTTATTACGGTGCCGGGTTGATCCCCCCATTACAGACAGCCCTCGCCGATCCTAACCATAGCGTTTTCACCTGTAACAGCTTCTACTTTAGTGCAGTGGATCGCAAAATGTATGATCAAGGAATGCTGTACTATACTCCGGCAAACTTCAGTCAGGCCAACGAGATGTTTTCGTTATCTTCTAACCCACATTTCACTTTTGTAGTTCAGGTTGCTCCCATGGATGAACACGGCTTCTTCTCCTTTGGGGCTGGTAATACCTATTGTTTTCAAGGAGCACTGCAGGCAGCTACTGTTATTGTGGAAGTAAATCATAATATGCCCAGAGTACCCGGCGGCTCAGAGGATGGCCTGCATATTTCCATGGTCGACCACATCATTGAAGGCAGTAACTCACCCATATTTGAACTGCCTCCCTCCCCTGAACCTACTGAGGTAGACATGCGCATGGCAGAGCTGATCCTGAAAGAGGTAACTGATCACGCCTGTCTGCAGCTGGGAGTAGGCACTCTGCCCAATAAATTGGGGGAACTCTTATGTGAAACCGATCTTACCGATCTGGGTATTCACAGCGAGATGTTCTGTGATTCCATGGTGGATTTGTTCGAGGCAGGCAAAATCACCGGCCGGTACAAAACCATTGATCGCGGCAAAATAGTGGTGACCTTCTGTTTGGGCACCAACAAAGCCTACCAATTTGTAGATGGTAATCCCATAGTGGCCAGTCATCCTTGTGATTATACTAATGATGCCCGGATTATTAGCCGCAACGACAACGTGGTTTCTATCAACAATGCCATTGAAATCGACTTGTTCAGTCAGGTATCTGCTGAAAGTTCCGGAATAAGGCAAATCTCCGGCACCGGAGGACAGTTGGATTTTGTAGAAGGCGCCTGGTACTCTAAAGGGGGCAAGAGTTTTCTTTGTCTGACCAGCACTTTTACGGATAAAAGCGGCACCGTTCATTCCCGAATTGTACCAACCCTCAAAACGGGCAGCATCGTTACAACTCCCCGAACATTAGTAGATTATGTTGTTACCGAGTATGGAATAGCCCAAATGAAAGGGCAGCCAACCTGGTCACGGGCTGAAAAACTTATTAGTCTGGCCCATCCAGATTTTCGCGA